>NZ_JBEEVJ010000009.1:0-144574 GCF_040139785.1 Proteus genomosp. 6
GCGGGAATAGCTCAGTTGGTAGAGCACAACCTTGCCAAGGTTGGGGTCGCGAGTTCGAGTCTCGTTTCCCGCTCCAAGTTTTTCTCTTCTAGTTTTATTCTTCTAATCAAAAATCAATACGTTATCCTAATAGTCTACGGCTAAGTAGCGCTTTCATATCTCGTCTACCATCAGTAATAACGTAAATAATAATTTGCCGAAATTTATGAATACCTAAAGTTTGTAACTCATAAGGTACAGTTGCTTTATTCGCTAGTCTAAAATATAACCAAAAAATCTTTATTTTTTCTCTCGCTTTTTTAAATATCGACTACACTGTTTTAGGGTGCAGATTAGGGAATTTTACTTAATACTCGTAAAGAGAGTGTGTTGGATTATTGTTCAAAAAAGAAAATGTCATTAATACATGTAAGATCAAGCTATTTTTTTGTGATCTATCTTTGATCTTTGCTTGCATTTCTATTTTGACAGCACTAGAATGTGCGCCTTTCCTCATTTAGAGGGGAAATTAGAGGCAAGATCATTTTTTAGGTTTTAGGCCTTTATTCTGTTAAACATGCATTGAATAGTATTTTAGAAAAAGAAAAGGGTTTCTCAGGCTTTTCTTTAAAAAAATGTGATATATATTCTACTATTCTTAAAATCTTCCCAAATCGATTTATCCACAGTGAGATGCTAATAACCACCGCATCTAAGCACTATTTATTTTTTTACTGCACAGAGTTATCCACAAGCACGTATCCTTAAGTGATAAGGATATTATTCTCTTCAACAAATTGATTGGATTTTATATCTAATTGATAACTAAGTTTATTTTAATTTTTTTAAATTTTGAGTCTTAGTTCGCTTGAATTTTTTTTTCATGTTGATAGGCAAGGGATTTTTATTTTATTCACAGAGGAAATTAATGGTTATTCGTAATGCGTTTATCCTGTTAAAAATTAAGCGTCACGAGGTAAGCCTTTAGTTATCGCCCTTACTAAGCGTTTTTGTTGTGAAGTCTGTATTTTTACTTCTTTTTCATTTCTCTTCGCTGTCTGCTGTGCAATCGCCCAGTTTAAATGTTCATCTAAAACATCACTCAATCCAAAGCGTTCTTGCAAGGCAAGTATAATTTTATCTTGATAAGGTGCATTTCCTAACGCCACGCTAATATTTCTAAGCCAACGTAAATAACCAATACGACGGATCGGCGAACCTTCAGTGATACGCAAAAATTTATCTTCATTCCATTGAAAGAGATCGAGTAATTCTGGGGTATGAAGTGCTCTTCTTGGTGAAAAATCTTCTTCGTCAGTCAGTGATGAAAAACGATTCCAAGGACAGATAAGCTGGCAATCATCACAACCATAAATGCGATTACCCATTAGAGGGCGAAATTCTTCAGGAATAGCACCATCGAGTTCGATAGTGAGATAAGAAATACAGCGACGAGCATCAATAGTATAAGGTTCAACAATGGCACCTGTCGGACAGGTTGTCATACAGGCGACACATTTACCGCATTGCTCTTCAACTGGGCTATCAATAGGTAACGGCAAATCAATCAGTAGTTCACCAAGGAAAAACCAAGAGCCTGCTTGATTATTAATAACAAGTGAGTGTTTACCAACCCAGCCAAGTCCTGCCTTAACAGCTAATGGGCGTTCCATAATAGGGGCTGAATCAACGAAAGGACGAAAGTTGACTACCCCTTGATATTCAAATTGCTGACAATATTGTGAAATTTTTTCGCCGAGTTTTTTAAGACGCTGCCTTAATACTTTGTGATAATCCCGACCAAGCGCATAACGGCTGATATAGCCTTGTTCTGGGTTATTTAAGGTTCGTGCAAAAGCCGCATCCGTGGGGAGATAATTCATTCTGACACTGATAACGCGTAATGTACCCGGAACCAGTTCATGAGGTCTGGCTCGTGTCATTCCATACTTTTCCATCCATGCCATTTCACCATGATATTGCTTATCTAACCAAGCTTGCAGGCGAGGTTCTTCAAGTGATAAGTCAGTATCACATATCCCTGTTTGTTGAAAACCTAGCTCAGAACCCCATAATTTAATGTTTTGAGCGAGAAGATTAAGATCGAGTGATGACATGAATAAACCGAATCAGTAGGTAAGAGGTGAGTCCTAAGAGCGCGCAGTGTATCATAGTGAGGCGGTAGGAAAAATCCTCGCAATAAATAGATTTATGGTATGGTTATTTGATAGTAATTTCGATAACTATTTGCCTTAAGAAAACATATAAAGCTTAGTATTTGATGTTCTCCAACGATCTCTCTTTATTAAGCCGTTATAACTTAACAATAGATTATATAAATATGAAAGAATGGGTTGTTACATTAGAAGATGAAGCGGCAACAGTTGAACTAGGGCGTACTGTTGCAATAGCGACGGATCATAGCGGATTGATCATTTATTTATATGGCGATCTTGGTGCTGGAAAAACAACCTTTAGCCGAGGCTTTTTACAAGCGCTTGGTCATCAAGGGCATGTTAAAAGCCCAACATATACATTAGTTGAGCCTTATATGCTTTCGCCAAATCCCGTTTATCATTTTGATCTCTATCGTTTAGCTTCCGCTGAAGAGCTGGAATTTATGGGAATACGCGACTATTTTGAACAAGATGCGTTATGTCTTGTTGAATGGCCATCTCAAGGCGAAGGCTTTTTACCTAACGCAGATTTAGAACTTCATTTAAGCTACGAAGATGAAGGTCGAAAAGCGCGTTTTGTTGCCCTTTCACCAAGAGGGAACACTGTTTTATCCCGTATTCAGTCTGCATAAAGGAATATTGATTATGTCGAGTCTCATCACTACTGTGAGTCAAAGTCAGCGCTATGTTGTTGCCTTTCTGTTGGTTGTTTTGTCTTTATTTTTTGTGCAAATAGCACAAGCCGCTACTGTGACAGAAGTAAAAGCAGAAAACGGTATTTCAGCAACAACCCTTACATTTACTTTTAGTGATGGGAAGCCTAGTTATCGATATTACTCATTAAAAAGTCCTGACCGTTTGGTGATGGACTTTAAACAGGGTACAAAAATCACGGGATTACCAGTAACATTAGGCAATGGGCAGTTAGTCCATAAAATTCGCTCAACGCAATCAAAAGATAGCCAATACCAAAGTATGGTCGTGGAGCTTGCTCAGCCTGTTGTGGTGACTGAAAGTTTGATGAATGTAAGTGGTGGCTATAAGTTAGTGCTTACTATAAAAGCTATGAATGCTCGACAAAATAGCAATGCCCAATCGACAGTAAGTGTTGTTGCGTTATCACCAACTGCAACAGCAACGACATCACATTCAAGTGCAAATACAAATCGGGAAATGGCGCCTTTAATGACTAAGCCAGTAACCGAGGTTACGCCTGTTGTTCCCATTGCAAAACCACGCACCACACCTTCAAAACCGCAAGCAGGCTCTCGCCAAATTATTATTGCGATAGATGCGGGTCATGGTGGGCAAGATCCCGGTGCGATTGGTCAGAAAGGTAATCGTGAAAAAGACGTAACGCTAAGTGTGGCAAGAAAGTTAGAAGCTCGCTTACGTAATGATCCTATGTTTAAGCCTGTTCTAACACGCAGCGGCGATTATTTTATCTCAGTTGCGGGGCGTTCTGAAGTCGCCCGTAAGCAAAGTGCAAATATGTTAGTGTCTATTCATGCAGACTCAGCACCCAATCGTAGTGCAAGAGGCGCTTCTGTATGGGTGCTTTCTAATCGTCGTGCAAACAGTGAATTAGGTAAGTGGCTTGAGCAAAGCGAGAAACAATCTGAATTACTCGGTGGTGCGGGTGATGCATTAGACGGGGCTGATCCTTATTTAAGCCAAACAGTACTCGATTTACAGTTTGGTAATTCACAGCGAGTGGGTTATGACGTTGCCGTTGCTGTATTGTCTGAACTAAGAAAAGTGGGTTCACTACATAAGAAAACACCAGAGCATGCAAGCTTAGGTGTTTTACGTTCACCCGATATCCCTTCAATTTTAGTTGAAACAGGCTTTATCAGTCATGCGTCAGAAGAGCAATTACTGATTTCTGATGCTTATCAAGAGAAACTTGCGGCATCTATTCACGCTGGTTTAAGAAATTATTTTCTGGCTCACCCTTTACAAAACGCGCCTAATTGATTGAGTAGAATGGAATAAAGGTAATGGCGATAAATTTATTACCTCCTCAGCTTGCAAACCAAATTGCCGCAGGGGAAGTTGTTGAAAGACCCGCCTCTGTTGTTAAAGAGTTGCTGGAAAATAGTTTAGACGCAGGCGCGACCTCAATTGATATTGATATCGATAAAGGTGGCGCCAAGCTAATTCGCATTCGTGATAATGGATGCGGTATCAATCGTGATGATTTGAAGTTAGCACTTGCTCGCCATGCAACTAGCAAAATATCAAGTCTTGATGATCTCGAAGCCATAATGAGTATGGGTTTTCGTGGAGAAGCATTAGCGAGCATTAGCTCAGTTTCTCGTTTAACGCTGACATCGCGTACTCAAGATCAAGAAGAGGCATGGCAAGCTTACGCCGAAGGCCGAGATATGGCTGTGACGGTTAAGCCTGCGGCTCATCCCGTAGGAAGTACGGTTGAAGTCCTTGATCTGTTTTATAACACGCCAGCAAGGCGTAAGTTTTTACGTACTGAAAAAACAGAGTTTGCACATATTGATGAAGTGGTGCGCCGCATTGCGTTATCGCGCTTTGATGTCTCCATCAATCTTACTCATAACGGTAAACGTGTTCGGCAATACCGTGCAGTGAAAGATGAAAGTCAGCAAAATCGCCGTTTGAGTGCGATTTGTGGTAATAATTTTGTCAACCAATCAATGCAGTTATCGTGGGAACATGGTGATTTAGCAATAAAAGGTTGGGTAGAACATCCTTTATCACCTGTGCAAAGTAGTGAAATTCAGTATTGTTATGTGAATGGACGAATGATGCGTGATAGATTGATTAATCATGCTATTCGTCAAGCCTATGATGGGTATTTACAAGGAGAGCAGCAACCCTCTTACATCTTGTATTTAAGCGTTGATCCTCACCAAGTTGATGTTAACGTCCATCCTGCTAAACATGAAGTTCGCTTCCATGAGTCTCGTTTGGTTCATGATTTTATCTATCAAGGTGTGCTGAGTGTTTTACGACAAGCAACGCAAGAGTCTTTATCACTCACTTCAGATGATGAAGAAGAACACGAAACAGCGTTAAACTTTCCTGAAAATCGTCAAGTTGCGGGTGAAAACGTATTTTCTCAGCCTTATCAAGCACCCGTAGCTCAAACTCCGAAAAATACATCATCATCACACCAATTCAGTGAACGAGAGCACAACAATAACTCACCTCAAAAGCAAGCCTCTCAATTTGGAGATCGTCGTCAGTTTGGTGAGAGCTATCAACGGACACAAGGCGCGCTTTATCAAAAAATGATGCAAGAAAGTATCTCTACATCAAAAGATAAAGAGAAAATACCACTATTTCCTGACCGTGCCCCATTGAATTTAGGTGAAATCGTTCATACAACTAATAATATCGAAGAAGATACTATTTCGGTGATGCCTCGTTCTGTCAATGCGAAAGATGGACGAACTGATTATACTTTTGGGCGAGTATTGGCAATTTATCAGCACAAATATGCGTTAATAGAATCTTCACAAGGTCTTGGGTTGTTATCATTGGAAGAAGCAGATTTTCTGTTAAAATGTGCGCAATTACTGCCTAAAGATGAAACATTGAAGCCACAACCTTTGCTAGTGCCTTTAAAGTTGGCATTGAGTAAAGAGGAGATTAGCGTATTCAATCAGTTTCAATCGCTAATCAGTCATTTCGGGATCGTTATCGAAATTTCTCACGGTAAAGCAACAATACATGCTGTGTCGTTACCTTTGCGCCAGCAAAATTTACCTGTGTTACTGACAGCATTATTAGCCTATTTGTCAGCAGAGCAATCTTGTACCGAGCAACAACTTGGACAGTGGTTTGCAAAACAATTAGGTGCAGAGCAAGCACAGTGGTCGCAAGCTCAAGCAGTAGGACTATTGGCTGATATTGAAAGACTTTGTCCGCAATATGTCAGACGGCCAGCAAAAAACTTATTACAATTAATAGAATTACAACCGGTGGTAGCGGCATTAAATAATGAGCGAAGTAAACACGCAAATAAAACCTAAAGCAATTTTCCTAATGGGGCCTACAGCGTCAGGTAAAACGGCATTAGCAATTGCACTAAGACAAAAGTTGCCTGTAGATATTATTAGTGTGGACTCTGCGCTTATCTATCGTGGTATGGATATTGGTACTGCAAAGCCAGATGCGACAGAGCAATCGCTTGCGCCACATCGATTAATTGATATTCTAGACCCCGCATTACCCTATTCCGCAGCTGATTTTCGACGTGATGCATTAAATGCCATGGAAGAAATTACCGCAGCTGGGCGAATTCCACTATTAGTGGGCGGGACTATGCTATATTTTAAAGCGTTACTTGAAGGTCTATCGCCTTTACCCAGTGCAAATCCTGATGTTCGTGCTGAAATAGAGAAAAAAGCAGCAGAACAAGGGTGGGAGGCAATACATAAAGAGTTAGCATTAGTTGATCCTGTTGCAGCACAACGGATCCATCCTAATGATCCTCAACGACTTTCTCGTGCACTAGAAGTTTACCTGATTTCAGGTAAGACAATGACAGAATTGACAAAAATATCAGGCGAGTCTTTGCCCTATGATGTTTATCAATTTGCGATTGCTCCGAAAGATAGAAATGTTCTTCACCAACGCATTGAAGCTCGTTTTAAACAGATGTTAACGTGTGGATTTGAAGATGAAGTAAAATCATTATATGAACGGGGCGATCTGCATGAAGATTTACCTTCTGTACGTTGTGTCGGTTATCGCCAGATGTGGTCATATTTATCTGGCGAAATAGATTATGATGAGATGGTTTATCGAGGGATCTGCGCTACCCGGCAATTAGCGAAGCGACAAATCACCTGGTTAAGAGGTTGGAATGACATTCACTGGCTTGATAGTGAAGATCCAAAACAATCTCTTGACACTGTTTTGCAGGTAGTTAGTGCATAGATGGTAGGTTTGTGTAAAATTGATAGTTGCCAAAGCGCAATTTTTGAGTAGTTCATTTTTCGAACCAATTGGGTTCTAATATAAAACAACAAAATAAGGAAAACATAGAATGGCTAAGGGGCAATCTTTGCAAGATCCTTTCCTGAACGCATTACGTCGTGAAAGGGTTCCCGTTTCTATCTATTTGGTAAACGGCATTAAATTGCAGGGTCAGATCGAATCTTTTGACCAATTTGTTATTTTGCTGAAAAACACAGTAAGTCAGATGGTATACAAACATGCTATCTCTACCGTGGTACCTTCGCGTCCTGTTTCTCATCATAGCAATACAGGCACGAACCAAACTGGTACAGGCTACAATGGTGGCGCTGCTCAGCAGGATGATGTTGCAGAGTAATAATTCAATATTATTCTTGATATAAGAAAAACATAGGTAGGGAGACTTTACCTATGTTTTTTCCTGTTTTTATAAAGTCCAAGAGGTTTCGCCTTTGTTTGATCGTTATGAAGGTGGCGAATTAGCCGTTTTAGTGCACGTATTCTTTTCTCAAGAAAAGAACGTTGATGATTTGCAAGAATTTGAATCTTTGGTGACATCTGCGGGTGTTAAACCGGTTCAGATTATTACAGGAAATCGTAAAGCACCTCATCCTAAATATTATGTGGGTGAAGGTAAGGCAGAAGAAATTGCCGAGGCTGTAAAAGCAAGTGGTGCAGATGTTGTTTTATTTAATCATGCACTGACACCTGCACAAGAGCGAAATCTGGAGAGACTTTGTGAATGCCGTGTGGTTGATCGCACGGGAGTTATCCTTGATATCTTTGCTCAAAGAGCAAGAACTCATGAAGGAAAGCTACAGGTAGAACTCGCCCAGTTACGTCACTTATCAACCCGTTTAGTCAGAGGGTGGACTCACCTTGAAAGACAAAAAGGGGGGATCGGGTTACGAGGACCAGGCGAAACTCAGCTAGAAACAGACCGCCGCTTACTCCGAGGTAAAATTAGTCAAATTCTAATGCGATTGGGTAGGGTTGAGCGTCAGCGTGAACAAGGACGGCAAGCGCGGAGTAAAGCTGATATTCCAACATTATCCCTTGTTGGTTACACGAATGCAGGGAAATCGAGTTTATTTAATCACATTACCTGTTCTGATGTGTATGCAGCAGATCAGCTCTTTGCAACATTAGATCCGACACTAAGACGTATTCAAGTTGATGATGTGGGAACCGTTGTATTAGCCGATACTGTTGGATTTATTCGACATTTACCTCACGATCTTGTTGCTGCTTTTAAAGCGACTTTGCAAGAAACACGAGAAGCGACCTTACTTCTTCATGTTATTGATGCAGCAGATAGCCGTTTTGAGGAAAATATTCATGCCGTTGAAAGTGTATTAGAAGAGATTGATGCTCAAGAAATACCAACACTGCATGTTATGAACAAAATTGATCTTCTTGAAGACTTCACTCCAAGAATTGATCGAAATGAAGAAAACTTACCCGTTAGGGTTTGGGTTTCTGCACAAACAGGCGAAGGTATTCCTCTGTTGTATCAGGCGTTGACAGAACGTCTTTCAGGTGAGATCGCACACTTTGAATTACGTTTACCGCCAGAAAATACAGGGCGCTTACGTAGTCGTTTTTATCAATTACAGTCGATAGAACGTGAATGGATTGAAAAAGACGGTAAAGTTGGGCTAATCATACGTATGCCTATGGTAGACTGGCGCCGCCTTTGCAAGCAGGAACCAAATTTATTGGATTACGTGGTCTGAAACTCGGCCATAATAATGAACATTAACTGAGAGCTGGCGACGAAATCGGCTCTTAAGCCTGATAAATCTAATCATAATAATGGAGCTAGAACATGGCGTGGAATCAGCCCGGTAACAACGGACAAGACCGCGACCCGTGGGGTAACCGAAACAGCGGCAATAATAATGGCGATGGCAACGGTAACTCTAACGGCAATCAAGGAGGTCGGAATCGCGGAGCATCAGATCTCGATGATATGTTCCGTAAACTGAGTGAAAAGCTTGGTGGTTTCGGCGGTAAAAAAGGTGGAAACTCCTCTTCTGGGCAAAATGGCGGTCCTCGTAGTAATGCTGGAAATCTTTTGATTTCTCTTGCATTAGGTGCGGTAGTCGTGGTTTGGGCTGCAAGTGGTTTTTATACCATCAAAGAGGCAGAACAAGGCGTAGTGACTCGTTTTGGTAAATTTTACCAAATCGTTGAACCTGGTCTGAACTGGAAACCGACTTTCATTGATGAAGTTCAGCCTGTTAACGTAAAAACTATCCGTGATTTAACTACGGGTGGCATGATGTTAACGTCAGATGAAAACATGGTTCAAGTTGAGATAAACGTGCAGTATGTTGTCTCCGATCCAGAAACATTCCTGTTTAACCTGACAACACCAATTAACAGCTTAGGTCAGGCAACTGACAGCGCAGTACGTGGCGTTATTGGTCGTTCAGAAATGGAAAAAATTCTAACTTCTAACCGTTCAGAAATTCGTGACCAAACACGTCAAGAATTAGAAGAGACTATCCGTCCTTATAACATGGGTATCTCGATTGTGGACGTCAACTTCCAAGTTGCTCGCCCACCAGAAGCGGTAAAAGCGGCATTCGATGACGTAATCGCTGCCCGTGAAGAAGAACAAAAAACAATTCGTCAAGCTGAAGCGTATAAAAACGAAGTGTTACCGTTAGCAAAAGGTAACGCGCAACGTATGATTGAAGAAGCGACGGCTTATAAAACCAGTGTGGTGATGAAAGCAGAAGGTGAGGTAGCAAGCTTTGCTAAAATCTTACCTGAATATCGTGCTGCTCCTGAAATTACTCGCGAGCGTCTTTACATTGAAACGATGGAAAAAGTGCTATCAAAAACACGTAAAGTTATCGCTAATGATAAAGGTAACAGCATGTTAGTGCTGCCTTTAGAGCAAATGTTACGTCAGCAACCTCAATCTACACCATCGAATACGTTTGAGGCGCCAGCTCGTGTAACGGCACCTGCTCCAGCTGCAAATCCAGCACCGACACAAAAACCAGCGACAACGACTTATGGTAATGGTGGATATGGTAGTAATAATGGCGGTTATGGTCAGCCTTACGGCAATAATCAAGGAGGACAATAATCATGCGTAAAGTTATCGCTGTTGTTGCAGTTATTATTTTAGCGTTGTTGTACTCTTCTGTATTTGTCGTTCAACAGTATGAGCGTGGTATTATTTTACGCTTTGCGAAAGTTGTACGTGATGCTGAAAATAAACCTGTTGTTTATGAACCTGGTCTTCACTTTAAAATTCCATTTATTGAGAATGTGAAAAAACTGGATGCGCGTATTCAAACTATGAATATCCAGCAAGACCGTTTCTTATCAGGCGAGAATAAAGACTTATTAGTCGACTCTTATCTGAAATGGCGTATCAGTGATTTCAGCACCTACTATCTGGCAACAGGTGGTGGTAATACAACGCAAGCGGAAACATTACTGCGTCGTAAATTCAGTGACCGCTTACGTTCTGAGATTGGTCGTATGAGCGTAAACCAAATTATTACGGATTCTCGTGGTCGTTTAACCATTGATGTTCGTAATGCACTGAATGAAGGTACTCCATCTCGTGATTCAAGTGCTGCTGATGATGCGATTGCCATTGCTGCGAAGAAAGTAGCTGAAGAAACCAAAGGTCAAGCGCCTGCTATCAATATGAATAGTATGGCGGCTTTAGGTATTGAAGTGATTGACGTTCGAATCAAGCAAATAAACTTACCTATGGAAGTTTCTGAGGCGATTTATCAGCGCATGCGTGCAGAGCGTGAAGCCGTTGCTCGTCGTCACCGCTCACAAGGTCAAGAGCAAGCTGTGAAAATTCGCGCAGCTGCGGATAAGACCGTAACAGAGACACTTGCTGAATCTGAGCGTGAATCATTACGTCTTCGCGGTGAAGGTGATGCTCAAGCGACTAAACTGTTTGCTGATGCGTTCAACCAAGATCCAGACTTCTATGCCTTCATTCGTAGCTTACGTGCTTATGAAAAGAGCTTTAACCAAGATGGCAATGACGTCATGGTGTTAAGCCCAGATAGCGATTTCTTACGCTATATGAAAGCACCAACAAAAGCGCGAGCGATTGAAGAGTAATTTCCAAACGTATTAAACCGTTTGAGTAAATAATAAAATCCTCCACCTTAAAAAGTGGGGGATTTTTTTTGATATCAATAAGATAAAGCGAGTAATCTAGCTAAGAAATAAATAATTGTGCATAAAAAGATGAAAATTTACGCTTAATGGTTTCCAAAATGGTTTTAGCTGGGATAGTATAAAGTGAAAATTGCATTTCAAGATAAACCTTCGGCAATTCCGAAGCGTCTTCTTCGCCATTTTCACTTTTATGTCACTCTGCTTCCTGTTTTTGCGATCAAAACTGTTGATAAAATTCACAATACGTTTGTGATGCGGATTTTTCGGGCAAAAATATTGACAATGGCAAGATAATCTATTGCTTAAAAGCGGGGATGACATAATTAGATAAAATCTACTGTAACTCTTGAATTGAGATGGTAGAATCCTTTTTTAAGCAACCGAGTGTATTTTGAAATGAGTAATAACGTTGTCGTATTGGGCACCCAGTGGGGTGACGAAGGCAAAGGCAAGATAGTCGATTTGCTGACAGAACGCGCTAAATATGTTGTTCGCTACCAAGGTGGCCATAACGCAGGCCACACTCTAGTCATCGACGGTGAAAAAACCGTTCTTCATTTAATCCCATCAGGCATTCTCCGTGAAAATGTTGTTAGCATCATAGCAAACGGTGTCGTTTTATCGCCAGAAGCCCTGATGAAGGAAATGACTCAACTTGAAGATCGTGGCATTCCTGTTCGTTCTCGTTTACTTCTGTCTGAAGCTTGCCCATTAATCCTTCCTTATCACATCGCATTAGACAATGCGCGTGAAAAAGCGCGTGGCGAAAAAGCTATCGGTACAACAGGTCGTGGTATCGGTCCTGCTTACGAAGATAAAGTTGCTCGTCGCGGTTTACGTGTTGGCGATCTGTTTGATAAAAAAGCGTTTGCACAAAAACTCAAAGAAATCATCGAATACCATAACTTCCAACTGGTGAACTACTACAAAGTTGAACCTGTTGATTACCAAAAAACCTTAGACGATATCATGGCAATCGCTGATATTCTGACAGGTATGGTTGTTGATGTTTCAGACTTACTGTACAAAGCAACACAAAACGGTGAGTTAGTGATGTTTGAAGGTGCACAAGGTACTTTATTAGACATCGACCACGGTACTTATCCGTATGTAACCTCTTCAAACACAACCGCTGGTGGTGTGGCAACAGGTTCAGGTTTAGGCCCTCGCTATGTTGGTTACGTATTAGGGATCATCAAAGCTTACTCTACTCGTGTAGGTGCAGGTCCATTCCCAACTGAATTGTTTGATGAAGTGGGTGACTTCTTACGTGAGAAAGGCCAAGAATTTGGTGCAACTACAGGCCGTAGCCGTCGTACTGGCTGGTTAGATATCATCGCTATTCGTCGCGCTGTTCAAATCAACTCACTGTCTGGTTTCTGTATGACTAAACTGGATGTGTTAGATGGTCTGAAAGAAGTGAAACTGTGTGTTGGTTATCGTTTACCAAATGGTGAAGTGATTGATACAACACCTTTAGCAGCTGATGATTGGGAAGGTATCGAGCCTATCTACGAATCAATGCCAGGTTGGAACGAAAGTACTTTTGGTGTGAAAGATCATGCTCAACTGCCACAAGCAGCGCTGAACTACATCAAACGTGTAGAAGAACTGACAGGTGTTCCTGTTGATATCGTTTCTACTGGTCCAGACCGTTCAGAAACCATCATTCTCCGTCATCCATTTGATGCATAATTTGCATTAAATTGGTTTGATGTGAACATCGTCCCTGAAAATGACAGGGGCGATTTTTTCGTATCTGTTTGTTGGTTAAATTGAGATAAAAATACGTGTTACACATAAGATAAGACAGCTTTACACTCGGTTTTGCTTCTGTTCTATCAGTAACGCGTAAAAAACAGTAAGACAATGTTATTGTTGTAATATCAGAAATAAGAAAGCGATCTGTTGAAAATCGACAGTATCGCTTTTTCTTTGTCTGTGATATCGCTATTATTTTGTTAATAGTCAAGTGAGAGACGGAAATAACTCACTTTTGAGCATATCTTTGCTAAATGTCCAAAAATTAAACATAATATTGCTTAATAAAATGATATTCTCATTAATAATTACTGATCCCTTAACGACTTTAATAGGGAAAACCACTTTTCAGAGGTCATTGTGCAATTAACCAGTTTTACAGATTATGGATTGCGGGCATTGATATATATGGCTTCATTGCCAGAAGGCAAAATGACGAGTATCACTGAAGTGACACAAGTCTATGGTGTCTCGCGTAACCATATGGTGAAAATTATTAATCAACTTAGCCATTTAGGTTTTGTTGAGGCTATTCGCGGTAAAAATGGAGGGATCCGTTTAGGCAAGCCTGCAACAAACATCATCGTGGGTGAGGTTGTTCGTGCTTTAGAGCCACTTTCATTAGTAAACTGTAGTGCTGAGTTTTGCCACATTACCCCAGCTTGTCGACTAAAACTGGTGTTAAATCAGGCAATTGAGCAGTTTTTGAAAGAGTTAGACCGTCACACACTCGCCGAGCTAGTTGAAAATAATAGCTCCTTATATAAATTGTTATTAGAAGATGTTTGAGTCTACTATTTCATCAAATCTGATAGCTTGGAGGTCATAATGTCAAAAGATCCTTTTCAGGATAGAGAAGCAGAGAAATACGCCTCTCCAATTGCTAGTCGCGAATATATTTTAGAAGAAATGAAAAAACGCACGGCACCAATGAGTCGTGAAGATTTAGCACAGGCGTTAAAAATTTCTGGTGAAGAAGACTTAGAAGCGTTGCGTCGCCGTTTAAGAGCAATGGAACGTGATGGCCAATTAGTTTTTACCCGTCGCCAATGCTACGCATTACCTGAACGCCTTGATTTGTGGAAAGGCAAGGTAATCGGTCACCGAGATGGTTATGGTTTTTTACGTGCAGAAGGTCAAAAAGATGACCTCTATCTTTCACAAGATGAAATGAAAAAAACTATGCATGGCGATGTGATCCTTGCTCAACCTTTAGGTATGGATAGAAAAGGTCGCCGTGAAGGTCGTGTTGTTCGTGTTATTGAACCACGAAATAACCAAATTGTAGGTCGCTATTTTATTGAGTCAGGTATGGGATTTGTTGTACCTGATGATAGCCGTTTAAGCTTTGATATTCTTATTCCTAAAGAAGATATCATGGGCGCACGAATGGGAAATGTGGTTGTTGTTGAAATCACAACAAGACCTACTCGTCGCACTCAAGCAGTAGGACGTATCGTTGAGATCCTAGGCGAAACGATGGGAACAGGTATTGCAGTAGAAATCGCCCTGCGTACTCATGAGATCCCTTATACATGGCCTGAAAAAGTCACAAAAGAAGTTGCTGATTTAAAAGAAGAAGTTCCTGAATCAGCTAAGCAAGGACGTGTTGATTTACGCAAATTACCATTAATTACCATTGATGGTGAAGATGCACGAGATTTTGACGATGCGGTTTATTGTGAACGTAAGAAAGGCGGTGGCTGGCGTTTATGGGTCGCAATTGCGGATGTGAGCTATTATGTGCGTCCACAAACGGCATTAGATACAGAAGCGCGTAGCCGAGGAAACTCTGTTTATTTTCCTTCTCAAGTAGTGCCGATGTTGCCAGAAGTTCTGTCTAATGGATTGTGTTCATTAAATCCACAAGTTGACCGCTTATGTATGGTTTGTGAGATGACGATTTCTGAACAAGGGCGTCTTTCTTCTTATAAATTCTATGAAGCAGTCATGAGTTCTCATGCACGAATGACTTACACCAAAGTGTGGAAAATCATTCAAGGTGATGAGGAACTGCGTGAACACTATAAACCTATCGTTCAAGATATTGAGCATCTATATGAATTGTATCAAGTGCTAGATAAAGCGCGTGAGCAACGTGGTGCGATTGGTTTTGAATCAGAAGAAGCGAAGTTTATCTTTAATGCAGAGCGTCGTATTGAGCGTATTGAGCCAGTGGTTCGTAATGATGCACACAAATTGATTGAAGAGTGCATGATCCTTGCTAATATCGCAGCCGCTCGCTTTGTTGAGAAAAATGAAGAACCTGCACTTTATCGTATTCATGATAAGCCCAAAGAAGAGAGCGTCCTGAATTTGCGTTCAGTCTTTAATGAATTAGGGTTAACGTTGCCAGGAGGCTTAACGCCAGAGCCAGCAGACTACGCGCGTGTTATGAAAGAGGTTGAAGAGCGCCCTGATCGTGAAATGCTGCAAACCATGATCTTACGTTCTATGAAGCAAGCGATTTACGATCCTGAAAATCGTGGACACTTTGGTTTAGCATTGAAATCTTATGCTCACTTTACCTCGCCAATTCGTCGTTATCCTGACTTAGCCTTGCATCGTGCAATTAAATATCAAATTGCGAAACAAGCAGGTCACGGTTCACAGCGTTGGACACCAACAGGTGGCTACCATAGTGATATGGACACCATGTTGCAATTAGGCGAGCACTGCTCTTTAACGGAGCGCCGTGCTGATGAAGCAACACGAGATGTCGCTGATTGGCTGAAATGTGACTTTATGCTGGATCAAATCGGTCAACAATTTACAGGTATTATCACCAGCGTAACGGGCTTTGGTTTCTTTGTCCGCTTAAACGATCTGTTTATCGATGGTTTGGTGCATGTTTCCACATTAAATAATGATTACTATCAATATGACAATGTTGGTCAGCGCTTGATTGGTGAGTCTTCAGGGCAAGTTTATCGCCTTGGTGATGAAGTGGAAGTGAAAGTGGAAGCAGTGAGTATGGATGAACGTACTATTGACTTCTCTTTAATTTCAACAACACGTACCGCGCGTAATCCGGGTAAAACAGCCCGTGTTCGTGGCCTAAAAGGTGAAAAAGACAAGAAAAACGCAAGTTCTAGTAAGTCTCGTCGTCGTGATGCAAGCAAAGACAAAAACTTTGAGCCAGATAGTGCTTTCAAAAAAGGCAAATCATCAGGTCGAGGTAATGCGAGCAAAGACAAAGCTGTAAAAGACCAAGTTGCGAAAGATAAAGCAAGTAGCAAACGTAAGAAAGCATCATCACAAACCAAAAAGATAGAGGCAAAACTTAAAGCTAAACGCGCAGCCAAACGCGATAACGCATAAAGTTTCGTTCTTCTGGTTCTTTTTTAAAAGGCGGAGACTCCGCCTTTTATCTGTTTTGTGCCTTTTATTTTTTAATGAGTAAGCACCGCTATGAGCGAAGAAATTATTTATGGTATTCACGCAGTAACCGCATTACTTGAGCGTGATCCTGCACGTTTTAAAGAAGTTTATGTATTAAAAGGGCGCGAAGACCGCCGTTTAACACCTGTTATTCATGAATTAGAAGCTCAAGGTATTCTGGTTCAAGTGGCTAATCGTCAATGGTTAGATAGCCAAACAGAAGGTGCTGTTCACCAAGGTATTATTGCTAAAGTAAAACCCGGTCGTCAGTATCAAGAACAAGATTTACCAGACTTATTAGCTAAAGTCGGCACACCTTTCTTATTAGTGCTAGATGGTGTTACTGATCCCCATAATTTAGGGGCTTGTTTACGTAGCGCAGATGCAGCTGGTGTGCATGCTGTTATCGTTCCCAAAGATCGTTCTGCTCAATTAAACGCAACAGCCAAAAAAGTGGCTTGTGGTGCAGCAGAAAGTGTTCCTTTAATTAAAGTGACTAACCTTGCTCGTACATTACGTTTCCTGCAAGAAGAGAACGTTTGGATTGTCGGCACAGCAGGCGAAGCAGACCATACTTTATATCAAAGCAAACTCACTGGCCCAATGGCATTAGTGATGGGCGCTGAAGGTGAAGGTATGCGTCGTTTAACTCGAGAGCATTGTGATGAGCTGATTAGTATCCCAATGGCGGGTACGGTGTCTTCACTCAACGTTTCTGTGGCAACCGGCGTTTGCTTATTTGAAGCGATGCGCCAGCGTATTATTGTTAAATAATCGCTGAGTTTATTTTATTCTCTATACTCCCTTGAGTTTTATTGGCCGCGGGGGTATAGTTACGCGTCAATTTTTTCAGTCACAACTTAAACAAGTTCCTTGCCTCCATGGGTGGTGACTGACCCTGACAGGAGGCTGATAAATCCGTAAGGAGCAATATCAAATGCGTCATTACGAAATCGTTTTTATGGTTCATCCTGACCAGAGCGAACAAGTTCCGGGCATGATCGAGCGTTATAAAACCGCTATCACTAATGCAAATGGTCAGATCCACCGTCTAGAAGACTGGGGTCGTCGTCAATTAGCTTATCCAATCAACAAACTGCACAAAGCACATTACGTTCTGATGAACGTTGAAGCTCCGCAGGAAGTGATTGATGAACTGGAAACTACTTTCCGTTTCAACGATGCCGTTCTCCGCAACATGATTATGCGTACTAAACACGCAGTAACTGAAGCTTCTCCAATGGTTAAAGCAAAAGACGAACGCCGTCGTGATATCGCTGATGACCTCGATGATGAAGATGAAGTTGATGATGTAGCAGAGGATTCTGAAGAGTAATTAGTGCTGTGACGGCTAATAATCATTTGGTGCTAACTGGCACAGTGTGCAAAGCATTAATTCGAAAAGTTAGCCCCGCTGGGATCCCGCACTGTCAATTTGTTATTGAACATCGTTCAATACAAGAAGAGGCGGGATTAAAAAGACAATCATGGTGTCGAATGCCCATTATTGCTAGCGGGAAAGCGTTACAAGCAGTTACTCACAGTATAACGGTCGGCAGCCAAATCACCGTTTCTGGATTCATTAGTAGCCATCAGGCGCGAAATGGATTGTTTAAATTGGTGCTTCATGCCGAGCAGATTGAATTGATAGATTCTGGAGACTAGCCATATGGCACGTTATTTCCGTCGTCGTAAGTTCTGCCGTTTCACAGCAGAAGGCGTACAAGAGATCGATTATAAAGATATCGCTACGCTGAAAAACTATATCACTGAAAGTGGTAAAATTGTACCAAGTCGTATCACCGGTACTCGTGCAAAATACCAGCGTCAGCTGGCTCGTGCTATCAAGCGCGCACGCTACCTGTCTTTATTACCTTATACTGATCGTCATCAGTAATAGGTATATAGTCCATTAATGACTTGTAGAGGATAAGGTAATGCAAATTATTCTGCTTGATAAAGTAGCGAATCTGGGTAGCCTGGGTGATCAGGTTAACGTAAAATCGGGCTATGCTCGTAACTATTTAATCCCACAGGGTAAAGCTGTTTCTGCGACTAAGAAAAACATCGAGTTTTTCGAAGCGCGTCGTGCTGAGTTAGAAGCTAAATTAGCTGAAACTTTAGCAGCAGCTGAAGCTCGTGCAGCGAAGATCAATGCACTGGGTTCTGTCACTATCAGCTCTAAAGCGGGTGACGAAGGTAAACTGTTTGGTTCAATCGGTACTCGTGACATCGCTGATGCAGTAACTGCAGCTGGCGTTGAAATGTGTAAGAGCGAAGTTCGCCTGCCAAATGGCGTTCTGCGTACTACTGGTGACCACGAAGTTCACTTCCAAGTTCACAGTGACGTATTCGCTGAACTGAATGTTATCATCGTTGCTGAATAATCTCTGATTAAACAGTTAATGTTGATAAAAAAGAAAAACGCCAGCTTAGCTGGCGTTTTTTTTTGGATAAATAAAGGCTTTTTTACTATGGTGTACGGTAATAACTTCCATCACTCAAACGAGTGTAAGTGATAACAGTACCGGCGCTATTTGTCACTTCTAGCATACTGACATCACCTTGTGGATTACGCTGTAAGCGAATAGCTTGCCCTGAGCGCAATTGGCTTAATGATTTCTGTTGGTCTTCTGATTTCGCCATAGAAAATGCATCATTGACAGGAAGTTGATTGTCTCTAAAAAGCTGCGCTAAGGTTTGCCCCTCTTTAATGGTGTAAGTCTGCCATGTTTGCGCTGGTGTTGATTGAGTGTCTTGTTGCGGTGTTGTTTGAGCAATATTTCCCTCAGGATCATTTGTCGTTGGAGCCTCAATTGATGGAGAAATCCCAGGTTCGGCATTTGAGTTTATTTGTGCTTGAGGGATCGGTGTTTGATACGCTGGATCATTGGTAGATGCTATTGGCACAGGAAGATCATGCGTTGATGATGATGGTTGAGGTGGCTCACTAGTGTTTTCACTTGTCGGCCAAAAAAACACGACCAATAAAGCAATAGCAATAGCCAGTATTGCTCGACGATGTAAGCCAGGGAATTTGCCCATATTCACCTCATTATTGATCTGTGAATCAGTATTATGAATTGCTGTAACATCTTTTTTATTCCTTGTAGCCATACTAGCACGAACCATGATCCTAACCTGCTCCCTGAATTCTTTTCAGAATTATCTATTCGCTCTAACCGTTAATGTTCTTTATTCCCTTGATGGTTAACTAAAAACAGTTTCATACGTTGATACACATTTTTATCAGTTTCTATGGTTAAAGCCTGCGTTAATTCACCATAAAGATCATGAGGCAATAATGTGTCAGACCATGTTGAAAGAACATTCAGCGCCATATTTCTATCACGCAATGTTGGACTGCGTAATTGCCTTTTGATAAGTGACCAGCCGATACCAGGAAAACCACCAAGATCTTGCATAATATATTCAACGGCATGATGAGACTGATATTCAGAGTCGGTAGTTATTAATGGATCATCTATGCTATCTAATGCTGTTAATTCAATTTGTTGTTCTGCAAGTTTAACTACTCTTTCTATTTTGTGAGAAGCATCTGTTTGCATTAATTGGTGCCACCAATCCGCATTGGGGTTGTCTTTTTGTAGTGAAAAGAGTAATTCCCAAATATCAAGGCGAAGAGATTTAGCGACAAGGCTTGCTTGGTAATTTTTTGAGCGAGAAGGATTTTGTAATGCTTCGATAATGAGTGTCGACCATTCTGGTTTTTGAATAATATTTTGCGAAGCAGAGATAATTTGTTGTTGGCATTGATCGTTCCAGCCGAGAGACTCAAGTAATAACCAATCTTCACCACTATTTTGCACAAAATCAGCGATTTCACAGACACAATAAAGGAGCTTTAACTCTTTTGGTGGCAAAGTATCGACTTGTGAAATAAAAGCATTACACGCTTGGGTGCCCTCTACATAATCATAGATATCTTTTGCAGGACCTCCATTAAGCAGTGCGCGTAAAAGATCACTACAACCAAGTAGTAACTCATTATCTAAAGGATGCGTGTTCAACATCGCTAATAATGCCCCTTTTGTGACACAGTCATAGGCCACATATTCTGTCATCACATTATTTTTATACCCTTCAGTCAGCAGCCAATAGCGATTATTAACAGACAGTGTTGAAGGCAGATGTTCGATAAATTGAATACGTCCCCAGCCTTTAGTTCGTTGACCTAGGGAATATAAAAAAGGCTCAAATTCTTCACAGGAGAGACGCTGTTTCAGCGATCGAATAGCATAAAGTGTAAATTCAGGGTGAAGAGCAAACAATAAAAGTAAACGTTGAGAAGTACTATCGTTAAACGATCCTAATAGCCCTAAGGCGATTTTGATCGGATTCTTATCAGGACTTAACTTCAAGATCCATAAAATGAGTTGAAAATAGATCTCATGATTAATCAGTGTTTCATCTTGTTCTATTTTCTCTATCAGATGTGAAAGATAGGTAATAGGCGCGAGTTTATCTTGGCAGGCCATTAAATAAAAAGAATCGACATGCTCTTTATCAGGCAAAAGAACGACATGCTTTATTGCATGATAGAGCGACAAGGCAAATTCTTCACATACTTTTTGAGAAGGCTGTTGTTCAATCGCTCGACCTATTCGTTGGTGCAAAATAATACCTTCGCGAGCACCTGCTGACCAACTAAAAGGGATTGAATCATAATCAAATTTTATTTTTAGGTGAGAGTCTGACAATAGATTTAATTCATCAGGTAAAGGTGTATCACCTATTTCATAAGGAGCTAATTGTGAAAGAATTGAAGGAACAGAAGAAGGACAAACCTTAGGAAAGTCTATTGTGAGGTCGATAGACAGAGGTGACTTACTGAAAAGCTTATCGCGCCAATTAGTCATAATAGATCCTATTTGTTTTGCCGTCTTAGTATAACTTTAGCGGAAAATAGGAAAGCTGGACAAAAAAAGCCAGAAAATCCACTTATATCACTTAAAAAATCCCTACCCGAAACATACCTCCCTTCTTGAGATAAAAAACAAATCAAAAAAAACTGGTCAATAAAATTAAAAAGCGGTACATTAGCGCAATTCTAGATTTGTTATATTATAACATTACAAATAAATGGGGTTTATTATGAAACTAGGTATCCACCCTCAATATCGAACAGTGATTTTCCATGACACTAGTGCAGATGCTTATTTTAAAGTGGGTTCAACCATCCAAACGGAAAAGACAATAGAGTATGAGGGGCAAACATACCCTTATGTGACATTAGATGTCTCCTCTCAATCACACCCATTTTATACCGGTAAGCAGAAGACTCATTCTCAAGAAGGTAATGTGGCACGCTTTAATAAACGTTTTGGTCAATTTATTAAGTAAGGAAGAAAAAATGCAGGTATTAAGTTCATTGAAAAGCGCTAAACAACGCCATCCAGATTGTAAAGTGGTGCGTCGTCGTGGGCGCCTTTATGTAATTTGTAAGTCAAATCCACGTTTTAAAGCTGTTCAGGGGTAAGAGCATGCAAAAACCAATTCTTTCTTGTGTTTTGATTATGGGATTATTGGGTAGTGCAATGTCGGTTTTAGCACATGGTCACCATCATGAAAAAGTACAAACACAAGCACAGCGAGATGCAGCGAATGGGATTTTCGAGGACAAGGATGTTCTCGATCGTAAACTCAGCGATTGGGAAGGGGTATGGCAATCTGTAGAGCCTTATCTTCTTAGTGGCGAACTCGATGTTGTTTTACAGAAAAAGGCAGAGACGAAAAAAGATAAAACTGTTGAAGAGTATCGTGCCTACTACGCACAAGGCTACAAAACAGATGTGGATATGATTGGTATTGAAAATAATATCATTGAATTTCATCAAGGTGAGAAAGTAGAGAGTTGCGAATATCACTATGATGGTTATCGTATTTTACATTATGAGTCTGGTAAAAAAGGGGTTCGTTATTTATTTAGATGTGACGATGCTACAAGCCAAGCACCTAAATTTATTCAATTTAGCGACCATATTATTGCACCAGAGAAAGCAGGGCATTTCCATTTATATATGGGCAATACATCGCAAGATGAATTACTTAAAGAGTTGAGTAATTGGCCAACTTACTATCCTTATTCTATGAAGGCAGATGATATTGTTCATGAAATGCTTTATCACTGATAACTAATTGATAAAAATATTGGGCTAACACCTTATACCCTTGGTTATTACCGAGGGTATTTTTTCTTAACAATAATGATAAAAAAGGAAAAAGCAGTAGCATCCATGCTGACTTACTTTTATAAGTTGGGTTAACGATTATTTATAACCCTTGGCAGAGGTATTTCATTTCCATATAGTCTTCAATGCCGTGTTCAGAGCCTTCACGACCTAAACCTGATTGTTTAATGCCACCAAATGGTGCAACCTCATTGGAAATTAAACCTGTATTAATGCCCACCATGCCGTATTCTAAATTTTCAGCGACACGCCAAATACGTTGTGGATTTTCACTATAAAAATAAGCGGCTAAACCATAAATCGTGTTATTCGCTAAATGCACCACTTCATCTTCATTTTCAAAGATAACTAAAGGTGCCACAGGGCCAAAGATCTCTTCTTCAAGAATATGACTATCTGCGGGAACATTACCCACAACAGTAGGTTGGAAGAAATTTTCACCCGCTTTATCGCTTTCACCACCACAAAGTAGTGTAGCGCCACGTTTTAGTGTGTCAGCCAGTAAAGATTGTGATTTTTCAACTGCTTTGCGATTAATAAGAGGCCCAATAGTGACACCTTCTTTAAAACCGTTACCCACTTTGAGTTTTTTAACAGCAGCAACAAAGCGTTCACTAAATTGTTGATAAACATCTTTATGAATATAAAAACGGTTAGCACAAACACAGGTTTGTCCTGCATTGCGGAATTTAGCGCCCATAGCCCCTTCAACGGCTTTATCTATATCAGCGTCGTCAAACACGATAAATGGTGCATTGCCGCCCAATTCTAAAGAGACTTTTTTTACGCTATCCGAGCACTGACGCATTAATAAACGTCCAACGCCTGTCGAACCCGTAAAACTTAATTTACGAACGCGATTATCAGAGGTGAAGACTTCGCCAATTTTAATGGCATCACCTGTAACAATATTAATAACACCCGCAGGAATACCTGCTTGAGCTGCTAATTCCGCTAAAGCCAATGCGGTATAAGGTGTTTCATTGGCTGGTTTAATCACCATGGTGCAACCCGCGGCTAATGCTGGTGCGGCTTTTCGGGTGATCATAGCAGCAGGGAAGTTCCAAGGCGTAATGGCAGCACAAACACCAATACCTTGTTTAATCACCATCAAGCGTTTATCAGCAGAAGGTGAGGGAATAATTTCACCGTTGGTTCTCTTACCTTGCTCTGCAAACCACTCGATAAAAGAAGCAGCATAAGTAATTTCACCTTCAGCTTCAGCAACAGGTTTACCCTGCTCAAAGGTCATTAATTCAGCAAGTTTTCTTTTATTTTCAGTGATTAATCTAAACCAGTTTTGCAATAATGCTCCGCGCTGATGTGCTGTAAGTGCACGCCATTTTGGTAAGGCTTTTTGTGCAGCATCAACAGCCATTATTGCTTCTTGTGTTGCCATATTGGGTACAGTACCAAGTAGAGCACCTGTGGCAGGATCGATAACATCAACGGTTTCGTTATTTTTAGCATTACACCAAAGACCATCAATATAGCCTTGTTCACGGAAATAGGGATTTGTCGTTATCTTCACTTAATACCTCTCTGAACATATTATATATTGATATTTATAAGGCTAGGCAGTTCGGTGCCTGCTTATAATTATATGCCTGTGTTGCGATGTTGTGAAAATAAGTATGACAAATGCCAAGAAAAAAATGTCAAATTGAGGTGAATAGGGTCAATTGCTTATGTTTTTAATGAATAATCCCCATTACTCAAGACTGAAGGTTTACGCTGTACCTTACCACTGTTATTCTTGGGTTTAACTTTCATAAAAAACAGGTATTTTTCATGTCAAAACCATCATTTGATTCTATTGAATCACAGGCAAGTTACGGTATTGGTCTGCAAGTCGGTCAACAACTGACTGAATCAGGTCTTCAAGGATTAGAGCCCGCAGCACTGTTAGCTGGCTTGACCGATGCATTAGAAGGTAATGCGCCTTCTGTACCTGTTGAAACACTACACAATGCCTTACGTACTATGCACGAGCGTGCTGAAGCTGTTCGTCAAGAACGCCAAGCAGAGCTGGCTGATGCTGGTAAAGTTTTCTTAGAAGAAAATGTGAAAAATGAAGGCGTTCAGGTTACAGAATCAGGTTTACAGTACAAAGTCCTGACAGCGGGTGAAGGTGCAATCCCTGCGCGTACTGATCATGTTCGTGTTCACTACACGGGTCGTTTAATTGATGGTACTGTGTTTGATAGCTCAGTTCAACGTGGCCAACCTGCTGAATTCCCAGTAAATGGCGTTATCGCAGGCTGGATTGAAGCATTAACATTAATGCCAGTAGGCTCAAAATGGGAATTATATATTCCTTACCAATTAGCTTATGGCGAACGTGGAGCTGGTGCGGCTATTCCTCCATTCGCGACATTAGTATTTGAAGTAGAATTATTAGAAATTTTATAATTTCTTATTCTGCGGTAAATCAGAGTAAAAAATAGCTGGTTTTTGCCAGCTATTTTTGTCTCTATACTAAAATAAAGAGATAGTCGGGTAATTAATTTTTATAAGGGGCGTTATCTGCTTATAAAAATAAGAGAGGTGCATGATGTTAGAACAAGTCAGCAAATTAGCCCGCCAAGCAGGTATGGCGATAATGCAAATCTACCAGCAATCAGAGCCTATCCAAGTACAGGAAAAAAGTGATAATTCACCTGTCACAGAGGCTGATTTGGCCGCTCACCAAATTATTAAACAAGGACTTGCTTCTATTGCCCCAGATATACCTCAATTATCTGAAGAAGATCCCCCTGAATGGGAAGTTCGCCGTCATTGGGATCGCTATTGGTTGATTGATCCTTTAGATGGAACTAAAGAATTTATTAGCAAAAATGGTGAGTTTACGGTGAATATCGCCTTAATTGAAAAAGGTATTCCCGTTTTAGGCGTTGTTTATGCACCGGTTCAAAATGTGTTATATGCGGCTGCCAATAAACAAGCATGGAAAGAAATGTGTGGTCGGAAATTACCTATTCATGCGAGCCGTGCTGAACCACCAGTGATTGTGATTAGTCGTTCTCATCAAGATGATGAATTAAAAGAGTATTTATCTCAACTTGGCGAACATCAAACGGTTGCCGTTGGCTCTTCTTTAAAATTTTGTCTTGTGGCGGAAGGTAAAGCGCAACTTTATCCTCGCTTTGGACCTACACACACATGGGATACTGCCGCAGGTCATGCTATTGCGATTGCCGCTGGTGCGCATGTCACTGATTGGAAAGGGATCACGTTAGATTATTCCCCTAAAGAATCGCTGATAAACCCAGGATTTAGAGTTTCTATTTTTTAAATAGACCAGATGAAGTTGGAGCCCTTGATGTGAAAGGGCTCTGACATGGTAAGCTATTCTTTAATTAAATCGTTGATAAGGTTGATTGCCGTCGTAATCTCCGCACCGCTTAATACACCTTCTTTGACGAAACGAACCTTACCTTGCTTATCTAAAACAACAATAGTTGAACTCTCTTTTTCTAATCCCCAGCCTTTTAATGCTACGCCATCGGCATCAACAATAAACTGTGACCAAGGAAATTCTTTTTTACTGTCTTCAACACTGCTACGAACAAATGGACCTGTGCCAAAGACTGCATCATCAGTATTAATAATCGTTGTAGTTTGATAACTGGTATGTGGGAATTTAGCCAGTTTTACGGCTTCAATAAACGGTGCATTCATCCCCTTAGCCTTGCTACGTCCTGCTATATGCTGAACAGTACGTACTTTTCCACTGAGCAGACCACTATTCCAATTTTGGTAGCTAAACTTATCTTTGGTTGTGTCATAAAGTAGCTCACCTTTGTCATTGATTGTGACAGCAGGAAGTACTGTATTTTCAGTGATGTTATGTGCAAACGCCCATGTGGATGTGCTGAGTAAAAGAGCAGCTAAGGTTATTTTGTGCATAGCCATTGTCCTATTATTGAAATCGACGTTAGATTCTATCTAAGCATAGAAGCTAGTGAAGAATAATACCTCATCACTGATACATTTATTTAACATTGAGTGGGTAAAATAACACACACACTATCTTTATTTATATTCTTTACTGTCAATAAATGTAAAAACAGATAAGAAAATCAAATAAGTTGAACCTAGTACTTATAATTAGGTCTTTAAATTTGATATATAAAGATAAGTCTTTATGACTTATTAAACTCAACAACGAGCATGGGAGACTAACTGAAAGATGAAAATCTTCAATCGCTATAACCCTGAAAAAATTGCTCTCTACGTTAAGACGTTATTTCGTGGACGGTTTTACATCAAAGGAATGGGTGCATTTGAATTCGATTATGGCAAAATATTACTGCCTAAAATAAAAGATAAGCTACATTTTAATGTGATGAGTGAAGTGAACCAGCAGGTGGTTTTACTGAAAGCAGAACTGGGCTAACTTTTATCTGATAGATAACTGAGTCTTTCTCGTGAAAACTTTCGATAAGACTCAGTTATTAATTTCAATTTGTTACTAGTTAACTTGTCGTTTTATTTTCATCTACTTTGATATCGACTTCGGTTGTTGTCTGTACAACAGGAACGTGTTCTTGCAAAACAGGTTTAACCGGTGGAATATCATCAACTTTAGTTACGAGTAATTGATCTATTTTGTAATTATCAATATCGACAACTTCAAATTTATACCCTGAGAACTTCACATAATCAGTACGTTTTGGAATTTTACGTAAACGGTACATCATAAAGCCCGCAATGGTTTCGTAGTTACTTGAATCAGGGAAATCATCAATATCAAGAACGCGCATTACATCATCAATTGGCGTACCGCCTTCAACTAGCCATGAGTGCTCATCACGGCTCACAATTTGTTCTTCTTGCCCTGGTCCAATTAAATCCCCCATCAAGGTTGTCATTACATCGTTTAACGTAATCACACCCATCACCATCGCGTATTCATTAAGGATGATGGCAAAGTCTTCACCAGATGTTTTAAAGCTTTCCAGCATATCTGAAAGCGTTAATGTATCAGGAATAATCAGCGCTTTACGGATATGAACACCTTCATTGAGGTTTAAGCTTTGTCCGTTAATAACGCGATTAAGAAGCTCTTTAGAATCAACATAACCAATAATATGGTCGATATCGCCTTCACAAACCAAGAATTTAGAGTGAGGCTGTGTGGCAATTTTTTCTTTGATATCACTTTCTGTTTCTTCACGATCAAAATAGACCACATCTTCTCGTGGTGTCATGGCCGAAGGGACAGTGCGTGACTCTAACTCAAAGACGTTTTCAATCAGTTCATGTTCTTGTTTACGTAAAACACCAGCAACAGCCCCCGCTTCTACAATGGCAAAAATATCATCAGAAGTAATATCTTCATTTCTCACCATCGGGATTTTAAATAATTTAAAGATAAGATCAGCCATGCCATTGAATAACCAAACCAGCGGGCGAAAGAAGGCAAGGCAGAAACGCATTGGGTTCACAATTCTTAATGCGATAGCTTCTGGTTTTATCATACCAATGCGTTTTGGCGTTAAGTCAGCCAGTAAAATAAACATTGATGTGACAATAATAAAAGAGCAAATCGATCCTAATTGTTGTGAGAGTGCTTCATCAAAAAATTGTAGGAAAAAGCTTTTTAATGAAGGCGAAAATGCAGATTCACCCACAATACCCGCTAAGATAGCGACAGCATTTAATCCAATTTGCACAACGGTAAAAAACATGCCCGGCATTTCTTGCATTTTTAATACACGAGCAGCGTTAATATTGCCCTCATCAACAAGTTGTTTGAGCTTAATTCGACGAGAAGCAGCAAGAGAGATTTCAGACAGCGAAAAAAAGGCGCTGATAGCACAGAGCAAAAGCACAATGAGTAAACTATTAAGCATATAAGGCTCACACCACCCCAAGTATTTAGTCCAAAGGGTAATACTAGAGTATTAAAATAGAAGATAAATCAATATATTGTGATGAAATTATTCACAAAGAAAGATAAGAGGGCGCAATTATATCATCGCCCTGCTATTTTCTGCTAGTTTTACTTTTCAGGAGGATAACAGATACCTATCCCACCTAATCCACAATAACCTTGTGGGTTTTTATAGAGATATTGTTGGTGATAATCTTCAGCAAAATAAAAAGGGCCCGCTGGCTGAATTTCTGTGGTGATTACTTCTGTAGCACCTTGAGTATTCATAGCTTGTTGATAGCGTTTTTTGGACTCAATAGCTTGCGCATATTGATCTGCATTAACCGTGTAAATTGCCGAGCGATATTGGCTGCCAATATCGTTACCTTGACGCATACCTTGTGATGGATTGTGATTTTCCCAAAAAAGAGCCAAAAGTTGTGAATAGCTAATCACTGAGGGATCAAAAACCACTCTCACGACTTCACTATGACCTGTTAATCCTTGGCAAACTTGTTGATAGGTTGGGTTTTCTGTTACACCACCGCTATAACCCGCACTTGTTGAGTAAACGCCCTGTTGTTGCCAAAACAGACGTTCAACTCCCCAAAAACAGCCCATCGCAAAATAAGCGATACTCATCTTTTCAGGAATATCATTAATAGAATGCCCATTTACTGCATGATTAGCAGATATTTCTAATGGCATCGAAGTACCCCTTAAGGCATTCTCTGGTTGGTAAGCTTTATGTTGCAAGGTAGACTCCAGTTTTTATATTTGTAAACGCTTTACTATGGTAAAGGCTTAATATTGTTATAAACTAAATCTACAATAAAGCTTAAAATAGTTTGTCGTCAATTCATCACATGGATTAAATCATATTGAGGAGAAAACGTGCCGAGATACTCCGTTATCTACGTTCTCTGTCTGTCTTTTATCGCACCTGTTGCCTATGGGGCAAATTTGCGTTTAAAAGTAGAAGGTTTAGAAGGGCAACTCGAAAAAAATGCGCGAGTCCAGCTATCAAACATTACAACAGAAGAAGTTGCACCTGACGGGCGTTTTCGTGCGCGTGTTGAAAAGGCAATTCAAGAAGGACTTCGCCCATTAGGCTATTATCAGCCTACTGTGACATTCTCTTATCAAGAAAATACACCGCCAGCACGTTCGATATTAACGGCAAAAGTAGAGCCGGGTATTCCTATTTTACTCAAAGGTGTGGATATTGTTCTTGAAGGTGGCGCTAAAACCGATGAGCAATATGCTAAGGTCATTAAAGAGAACACCCCGCCACTTGATAGCGTGTTAAATCATGGTGATTATGAAAAACTCAAAGGTTCGTTAACAGGGCTTGCCGTTCGCCGTGGCTACTTTGATGCTGAAATGGAAAAAAGTCAGCTTGGTGTTTCTTTAGATAATCACGCCTCTTATTGGGATTTTGTCTTTAATAGCGGTGAACGTTACCGTTTTGGTAAGGTGAATTATACTGGCTCTCAAATCCGTGAAGACTATCTACAAAATATTGTTCCTTTTAAAGAAGGGCAATATTACTCCTCAGAAGAGCTTGCCGAATTTAATCGACGTTTAGCGGCAACAGGTTGGTTTAACTCAGCACTTGTGACGCCTGATATCGCAAAAGCACGCAGTGAACATTCTTATTTGCTACCTATGGATGCGGTTGTCACTCCTCGCTCTCGTAACTACGTTGAATTAGGGGGAGGTTATGCAACTGATGTAGGGCCTAGGTTGAATATGCAGTGGAATAAACCTTGGATGAATTCTCGTGGTCATAGCCTGACGTCAGATCTTAGTATTTCTCAACCCGAACAATCTATTGGTGCAAAATACAAAATCCCATTAAAAATTAATCCATTAGAGCAATATTATGCGGTAGACGGTGGTTTTAAGAGAACAGACTATAATGACACGCGTTCTGATACTACAACGCTGAACCTTTCTCGAAATTGGGATATGTCTACAGGTTGGCAATATAGCGTAAATACCCGCTGGAGCCTTAGCCACTTTACTCAAGGGCAAGACACTTATACTACCATGCTGTTATACCCAGGGGTTAATGCGAGTCGGGTTCGTCAACGTGGTGGCATGATGCCTTATTGGGGAGATAGCCAACGTTACTCTATAAATTACTCAAATAAAATTTGGGGTTCTGATGTTGAGTTCTTAGCTTTCAATGCTCAACAAGTGTGGATACGCACGCCTTGGGAAGGACATCGTTTTGTTGTCAGAGGCAATTTTGGTTGGATTGAAACCAATGCTTTTGGGCAAGTGCCACCTGAACTTCGTTTCTTTGCGGGTGGTGATAGAAGTGTTCGTGGTTTTAAATACCAAAGCATTTCACCTGAAGATAGCAAAGGTAACTTAACGGGTGCCTCAAGAATGTTAGTTGGTTCAGCCGAATACCAATATAACGTGACAGGAAACTGGTGGGGTGCAGTCTTTATTGATAGCGGTGAAGCAGTCAATGATTTTACTCGAAGTGATTTTAAAACAGGTGCGGGTGCGGGTGTTCGTTGGGCATCACCTGTTGGTCCCATTAAATTTGATTTAGCATTACCTGTTAGTGATGTAGATAAACGTAGACTCCAGTTTTATATCGGGTTAGGAGCAGAGTTATGAAGAAGTGGTTGAAATGGATTGCACTTACCCTCCTTATCCTTATTTTGCTTACTTTCGGTGCTGTAGCTTGGGTTTTAGGCACACAGTCAGGCTTACACTTTGCCATTAACAGCGCAGCGCGTTGGGTTCCCGGTTTAGCCATTAAAGAGGTTAACGGAGGCTGGCAAGATCTACGTTTAACCGGTGTTGAATATCAAATGCCTGGCGTTGACGTTAATGTGGGTGAATTATCATTAGGATTACGTTTAGCGTGCCTGACTGATAAACAAGTTTGTGTCGATACATTAGGCACGCGAGATGTTGTTGTTAATATTGATACTAGTGCTTTCCCTCCTTCTGAAGAAACGCCACCTTCAGAGCCTTTAACTGAGCTTAATGCACCATTACCTATCTATTTAAATTCACTTTCATTAGAAAATACGCATGTGAAGATTGACGATATGGCGATCTCACTTGGTGAGTTTAAAACAGGCGCACAGTGGGAAGGTCGTCAAGTTACATTAAATCCAACACTCATTAATGATTTGCTGGTGGCATTACCAAAGACACCAGAAGAAGGAAGTGTTGAAGCAACGGCTCAAGATGTAAAAGAAGTTGCTACGGCAAAACCTCAAGCTGAACCCACAACACCAGAAGAAAAAGAACAGGCATTAGCCGACACGATTAAAGCGATTTTTGCTAAACCTCTGTTAGCTGATTTACCCGAAATTATTATTCCTGTTGATGTGAATGTTGAAGGTATTGAAGGTAAGCAGTTACAAATAACAGGGGATACACCTGTTACGATTAACCAATTATCTTTTGAAGCCAATACGAAAGGTAAGCAAGTTAATCTCACTAAATTAACTGTTGATGCACCAGAAGGTGAAGTTAGTTTAAATGGGGGAATTACCTTAGATAAACAATGGCCTGTTAATTTAGATGTGAATGCGACTATTCGTGATGTTGCAGGGCTTGAAGATTTTAAAGATCAAAAAGCGACGCTTTCTTTGCAAGGCGCATTACTTGAAGAGCTTAAATTAGCACTCTCTTTAACAGGAACGGTTACAGCAACTTTAGACGCTCAAGCTGAACTGGCAAAACCACACCTTCCATTAAAATTAACCTTAGAGAGTCAAAAAGTCCGCTGGCCGTTAACGGGGGATGTGCAGTATCAACTCAATGATACTCGGTTGCGTTTAAATGGTCAGACAGATAACTACGATCTTTCATTACGCTCAGATATTGAAGGTCAAGAGATCCCACCTGCGAAATTAATGCTGGATGCAAAAGGTAATGAAGAAAAAATTGAATTAACACGTCTGCGTTTAGCTGCATTACAAGGTCATGCTGATATCACGGGGATTGCCGATTGGAGTAAAGCAATTAGCTGGAATGCGTTATTAACCATTTCAGGTATTAATACCGTTAAACAATACCCAAATATGCCCGCGAAATTAGATGGGCGCATTGCTACAACGGGCAGTTTATATGGTGGCAGTTGGCAATTACGTGTTCCTGAAATCACCTTAGATGGTAATTTCAAAAATAATTTGATTAAGGCGAGAGGGAACGCGTATGGCAACGATTCTGGTCAATGGAATATCCCGCAACTAAAGCTCATTCTAGGTAAAAATAATCTCGATATTGAAGGACATTTAGGCGACAAGTGGGCATTAGATGCCAATATCAATGCACCTGGTTTAAATGGTTTAGTACCAGGATTAGCAGGTGTGATTAAGGGCAAAGTGAATATTCGAGGTGATATTAATACACCTAAGATTATCGCTGATATCAATGCTCATGGTATTAAATGGCAAGATCAAGTTAGTGTTGAATCCATCACTATTAAAGGTGATGTTCAATCGGACAAAGAAATTGGCGGCAAGCTAGCGATTACTGCTCGTCAGTTAAAACAAGCCGATTTAATTATTCGCAATTTAACGCTGGATGCTGCTGGTACAGAAAAACAGCATAAACTGACGTTAAAAATGGAGGGTGAGCCTGTTTCTGGTGGACTGACATTAGCGGGTTCATTTGATAAAGAAAAACAGCAATGGAAAGGAACGCTAAATAATACAGCATTTGATACTCCTGTAGGGGAGTGGCGTTTAAATAAAGCTATTGCATTGAATTTATTGGCTGAGAAGCAAGAAGTTACCATTGGCTCTCATTGTTGGATAAATCCAAATGCACAAGTTTGTGTGCCAAAAGCGATAACGGTTGGTGAAAGTGGCAGTGCAGCTATCACGCTAACGCGTTTTGATTTAGCGATGATCAAACCTTTCTTACCGCCTGAAACGTCTGTTAGTGGTGTATTTACGGGTGATGCAACTGCAACGTGGAATTCAAAAGGCGGATTACCGAAAGCATCTGTAAACCTTAAAGGGCAAGGTGTTGGCGTAAAACAGAATATTGATGGAACTGTTTTACCAATTGATTTTGATACAATTACTTTAAATGCTGGCGTAAATAATGGCAAAGCCACATTGCAATGGCTGATTAGTATCGCGGGCAATGGTGACTTCAAAGGTAATGTGCATGTTGCTGATCTTGAGAAAAAACGCCAACTGTCTGGTACGGTTGATATTGATAATCTGACATTAGATTTAATCAAACCGTTCTTAGGGAAAGGTGAAATAGCTCAAGGAAGCGTGGGTGCTCAATTACGTTTAGGAGGAAGTGCGCAATCACCACTGCTATTTGGTCAATTCGGTATTAATCAATTAAAAGTGGTTGGACATTGGATCCCATTTGATATCACCAAAGGAAATGTTGATATTAGCTTTAATGGTGCAACCTCTGACTTAAGTGGCAGAATCGAAACACCAGAAGGTTATTTAAATCTTACGGGTAATGCAGATTGGCGTAAATTAGATGAATGGCGCGCTGTTGTGGCTGCAAATGGTAATAAGTTACGAGTGGCACTACCGCCAATGGTGCGTATCGATGTCAATCCTGATTTGGTGTTTGAAGCAAGCCCGCATTTACTGAAATTAGACGGTCGCATTGATATTCCTTGGGCGCGTATTGTGGTGCAAGATTTACCAGAATCTGCGGTATCAGCGTCTTCTGATGAAGTGATGCTGGATAAAAACTTGCAACCTATTGCGCCAAAAGAGACATCCATTCCAATTCAAAGTAATTTAGCGATTAATATTGGCAATGATGTGACACTGGACGCATTTGGGCTTAAAGCAAGATTGACGGGCATGCTGAAAGTCAATCAGAATAAACAAGGGCTTGGTTTAAATGGTCAAATTGATATTCCTAAAGGGGAATTCAAAGCCTATGGACAAGACTTACAAGTGCGTAAAGGACAAATCTTGTTCTCTGGGCCTGTTGATCAGCCTTACTTAAATATTGAAGCGATCCGTAATCCTGAAAACACAGCAAATAATGTTATTGCGGGTGTACGAGTGACAGGGCTTGCAGATAAACCTAAAGTTGAAATTTTCTCTGAACCTGCATTTACCCAGCAAGAAGCGTTATCTTACTTGCTAAGAGGGGAAGGGTTAGATAAAAGTGGTGATGCAGACTCATCACAAATGACGGCAATGCTGATAGGATTAGGTGTTGGTCAAAGTGGTCAGCTTGTAGGGCGCATTGGTGAAACCTTCGGTGTTTCAGATTTAGCATTGGATACGCAAGGTGTGGGTGATAGCTCACAAGTTGTGGTCAGTGGCAAGATAACCAATGATCTACAAGTAAAATATGGAGTGGGTATATTTGATTCGCTAGCGACGTTAACTTTACGTTATCGCTTGATGCCCAGGTTGTATTTACAAGCAGTGTCTGGTATGAATCAGGCAATAGATCTGCTTTATCAATTTGAGTTTTAAATTATATGCGAATTATTGTTTATGGTAGTTTACGTCAGAACCAAGGTAACCATCACTGGATGACCTATGCGCAGCTATTAGGCGAGCATAAATTAGTGGGGTATAAACTTTATGATTTAGGGTTTTATCCTGCTGTGGTTGAAGGTGATGGCGAAATAGAGTGCGAAGTTTATCGGATAACGCCTTCTATTTTGACAGAGCTTGATGAATTGAAAAAGAACGATCAAGATTACAAGCGCCAACTGATTTCAACGCCTTATGGCAGTGCTTGGATCTACCTTTATCAAAAGCCTGTTGATGGTTTACGTGAAATAAAAAGCGGTGACTGGTTAAAACGTCACGAAGAAGAGTAATTGGTCAGATTCACCTTTTACTGAAAAGATGTCTGAAAACGGCTCGATAGTGATATCGAGCCGTTTTTATTGATGGAATAGTCAGTATTTTTTTAATTCAATAATATTTTTAATTATATTAAGTTTATAAAAAATATTAGTAATAATTATTTTCAAAAATTGAAATTAAAATAAATACTTTTTTATTTATCTATATAGATATGAATTTTATTAATGGTGTGGCTAATTGACAATAAAATTAACTTAATGTTAAAACAGTAATTGAGTTTTTGGGTAAAAGAATGAAAAATATTTTATTGTATGCGAATAATTAAATAAATTTTAATAAGGTACTTTTATGGATGAATTAAATGAGATTTCTCGCCTTTATAAAACCCCTCCCAAAGAAGTAAAGCAAAATCAAAATATAGAAAATCATCACTTTACTGATATGATTTTACAAACAAAAGTAACTGCAAAAGATGCATTTGATAAATTAGCTTATCTTGCTGGCATTAAAAATGCACCCGCTGATGATAAATATTCAAAATTGAATACATCTAATCTAGATTCACTTCTAGAAAGCGCAAATTTATTAGGTTATGACATTGAAATAGTCAGTGTTTAATTAAAATAAAGCAGCCTTCTGGCTGCTTTATTAACTCAAGGAGAAAATAATGAATAAGGATATTATTGAGTTAAATAAAAATATTAATATAGTAGGATTACATTGGATCTCTCGGTGGCGAGTTAATAATGGAAAAAAAGATTCTTATGTTATTCCTTTCGCGACGACCTATCCGATTAATATTATTTATCATGGTGAAAATGAATTTAAATATGGGCAATATGGTATTCATCTAGGGCAACAAGATACATTAACTTTTTTAGGCGATAAAAATAAAAAAATACTCGCTAAGTTTATCGATTGTCGTAAAAATTCACCAACTTTCAAATCAAGATTAAGCTTTTATATTACGCCCTCATCGGCAAGAACGTTGATTATTCCTCCTGGTGTTGCTCATACTTTTCATCACTTAGAAAATATATTTACTTTAAATAGTTACACTTTACTTTTACCTCCGATAGATAAATTAGCGAGTAAAGCACTGATGTGGTCACCAAATAATGACGTTATTAATCTTCCTGAAGATATTGATATTAATGATATTGATGGTTATGAACCTATGACAGAGGAAGCCTCTGATCTGGTCTACCATCGAATAGCAGATATACAACATGAGATCTTAAGCCAACATGCTTTTTTACATTCAGAAACACGAAAAATTCGTTTAGATGATGGCGATGAAGTTAATTTAAGATTCAGAGAAAAAATAACAGAAAACCAGAAACGGCAATTACCTATATCAAAAATTTTAGGTGTGGCGTTTCGTGACATACCTACCATGCAAACAGGCAAAGAGAGTGGCATCGTTCCGTTAACACGAAAATCGCCTATGTATCTTGTCGAACATGGTAATGAAGATTACAACTTTGACTCTTATGGCTTACACCTAGGGCAAGAAGACCATTTAACTTTTTTAGGGGATGCTTCTAGTGAGATAACATTAAAACTTGTCGACATGCGAGAAGGCTCTGCCACTCTATTTTGTGAAGATGAAATAACGTTCAAGCCTTTACCTAATATGGAATTAGTGATCCCCTGTGGGGTAGCTCATGCATTGTTTAATATGGCTAATATTATTACAGTTAATCGGCCTGTTATCTATTTAGATGAAGAAAAAGAGTATATTCCAGGGCATGATGTTATCGACTGGGAAATCGCTAATAAAAATTATCAAGCATATTGCACTAATAAAATAGAAGCCGACTTAGGTTATTATCAATTTATTGTCTCTAAACAAAAAGAGATAATTAAACAGAAACCTACTCATCATACACCAAAGTCAATTATTATATATGACAAGAATAATAAACCGATTAAAGTCTTAATTAAAGAAAAGGTTTAGTTATTATTATGCGTATTATCTTTTTTTATATGCTTTTTTTTGTTTTAACAGCTGATGGATTAATGGTATTTCTTACCCCCGTTATTGTTTATCAGTTAACAACAAGTATTGAATATTCAGGATTAACATACGCATTATGGTGGTTACCTCGACTTTTTTTAATACCACTTATTGGTAAGTATATTGATGGTCTAGGTATTCGTCCTATCGCTGTTATTTCTGATAGTTGTAAAATAGTAGGGTGTTTATTTTTATTAATTACTCATTTTACATCTGATTTGATGATAGCGATAAGTTTTGGTTTGATTGGTAGTTTAATTTCTATTGGAAATTCACAAACATTGATTTCTTATGAAAAAATTATTGCGTTGATAAGTCATCATAAAGAGCATCATATTAATCTAATGTCTAGAATGGATTTCTTAGGTATGGTCATTGGACCATTATTGGGGATTGTTCTTATTGATTTTGGCTACAAGTATTTACTTGTTATACCGTGTCTATTCTATTTTATTAATGCTATCTTCTTTTTATTCTTTTATGCAAGAAAAGAGATTAACACTGAAAATATAAATAACTCGGAAGAGAAAATCTTTTTTACTAAAAAATTTATTTATATTTTTTCCTCACCCATACTGATATTTTCTGTTTTTATTGCTATTGGTAATAATATGTTTGATGGTTTAATTGAATCAAGTGGAACGGCGTTAATTGATCAGGTTATGAATTTACCGATTAAATACTATGGTTTTATTGATATTGCTGCGGGGATCTTCGGTGTATTTGGAACATATTTATATGGCTGTTTAAATCAGTACATAAGTAGAGTGTTGTTAACGATTATATCAATTGCCATTATTACTATAAGCTCCTCTTTGCTTGTGTTTTTTCAAAGCTCAATAATTATATTTATTATTTGCTATGCGGTTTCAATTATTGGAAAAGTCTTTTCAGGTAATATACTGAGAATATTAAGAATAGAAATTATTCCCATAAATCAGCTCGCTAGCGTTTCATCATTGATTATTTTATTAAATCAGATGATATTACCCATTGTTGGTGGGCTTTTGTTTTTCTCTATGGGGGAGGTCACCGTTATTTACACACTGATGATTATTTCTATAGGAATAACATTGATAAGTGGTGGATTGCTTGTAATACGCTTAAAAAAGAGACGTCGTTATCATAAAAAAAGCCCTTCAATAAAATGAAGAGCTTATTTATTAGTAAATTATTAAGTCATAATTCACTTATTTATTCTGAGTGGGTCAGAATTATTTTTTAGCGCGTTCGAAAGAAGACAGAATTTCAGCTTTAGCTGCTTCTACGCCTTCCCAACCGTCAACTTTAACCCATTTGCCTGCTTCTAAATCTTTGTAGTGTTCAAAGAAATGTTTGATCTGTGCTTTTAAAAGCTCTGGCAGATCAGTCACATCTTTAATGTGATCGTATTCTTTGCTCAGTTTAGTGTGTGGAACTGCAACCAGTTTCGCATCTTCACCTGATTCGTCAGTCATTTTCAGTACGCCAACAGGGCGGCAACGAATAACTGAACCTGGTTGTAATGGATATGGAGTTGGAACCAGAACGTCTACTGGGTCACCATCTAAAGATAACGTGTTGTTGATGTAACCGTAGTTGCATGGGTAGAACATTGCAGTTGACATAAAACGGTCAACGAACAGTGCGCCACTTTCTTTATCAACTTCGTATTTGATAGGATCAGCATTTGCTGGGATTTCAATAACAACATAGATATCTTCTGGTAGTTCTTTACCAGCAGGAACATGATTCAGGCTCATAAAAAATTTCCTATAAAAAAATTAATTTTACGTGGGCTTTAGTATAGCGAAAAGTTTTTAACAATACCCGTTTTTTGCCGAACATGTTGCGTTCTGACGTAAAAATAAGCAGCAAATAAAAGAAAGAGTTATTTTCAAAGATGAAAAAACCGGACGAATAAGAAGTCCGGTTTATCTATGTTAGTGCTAAACGAATGGATTATTCTTCGTCTGGATATTGCGCCATAAAGCTTTCAGCTTGTTCAACCATCGATTTAGTCCCTACAAAGAAAGGCATACGTTGGTGAAGTTCTTTTGGTTCGATATCAAGAATACGCTCTTTACCGTTACTTGCTTTACCGCCAGCTTGTTCGGCTAAGAACGCCATTGGATTGCATTCATAGAGTAAACGTAATTTACCAGTAGGGTGGCTTGCAGTACTTGGGTAAATATAAATACCGCCCTTCAGTAAGTTGCGGTGGAAATCAGCAACTAAAGAGCCAATATAACGTGTGGTATAAGGGCGATTTGTTGCTGCGTCTTGTTCTTGGCAATACTTAATGTATTTTTTTACACCTAATGGGAATTTGATGTAGTTACCTTCGTTGATTGAGTACATGTTTCCTGTTGGTGGGAAATGTACGCTTTCATGAGATAAACAGAATACACCTAAAGATGGATCGTAAGTAAAGGCATGAACACCACAACCTGTTGTATAAACTAACATGGTTGATGAGCCATAAACGACATAGCCCGCGGCTACTTGGCGATGACCTGGTTGTAAGAAGTCATCTAAAGTGACAGATTGGCCAATAGGCGTAATACGGTGGTAAATAGAGAAAATTGTTCCGACGGAAACGTTTACATCAATATTCGACGAACCGTCTAAAGGATCCATTAGTACAACATACTTAGCATTTTCAGCACGATCACCTTCAAAGATAACAATATCATCTTCTTCTTCTGATCCGATACCCGCAACTTCACCACGCGCTTTTAATGCAGCTTTTAGTTTCTCATTTGCGTAAAGATCCAGTTTCATCTGGGCTTCACCTTGAACATTAGAAACACCGTTAGTACCAAGGATATCGACTAACCCTGCTTTGTTAATATCACGGTGGATAATTTTAGCCCCAAGCTTAATCGCCGAAAGTAATGCAGTAAGTTCGCCAGTTGCATGGGGAAAATCTTGTTGTTTCTCGACGATAAATTCGCCTAATGTTTTCATGACGCAGGTCCTGAATGTGAGTGGGTAAAGTAAAAAAGGAGAAAAATCTCCTTGGTGGTGGCAAGTTTAGCCAAAGAATCGCACGATTCAAAGGTTAATCCGTTTCTTATCTGCTTTTTGATCGTTAGAATAGTGACCAACTTCATGCTATTGGACAGAAATTCATGCACATTCATATTCTTGGTATTTGTGGCACCTTTATGGGAAGTCTTGCCATTTTAGCTAGAGCGAAGGGACATAAAGTCACAGGCTCAGATGCTAATGTCTATCCACCCATGAGTACTTTATTAGAAAATCAGGGAATCGAACTGATTGAGGGATATGACCCAAAACAATTAGAACCTGCCCCTGACATGGTGATTATTGGTAATGCGATGACACGAGGAAATCCTTGTGTTGAAGCTGTACTTGAAAAAGGTTTACCTTATACCTCAGGCCCTCAGTGGTTACATGATTATATTTTACCTGAACGTTGGGTGTTAGCCGTTGCTGGAACCCACGGTAAAACCACAACAGCAGGTATGCTGGCTTGGGTTTTAGAAGACTGTGGTTATAAACCTGGTTTTTTAATTGGTGGTGTACCGGGTAATTTCCAAGTATCTGCACAGTTAGGCGAAAGCCCTTTCTTTGTGATTGAAGCTGATGAATATGATAGTGCTTTCTTTGATAAACGCTCTAAATTTGTTCATTATTCTCCACGCACACTGATTTTAAATAATCTTGAGTTCGATCACGCCGATATTTTTGATGATTTAGCGGCAATTCAAAAACAATTCCATCATTTAGTTCGTATCGTCCCAGGCACAGGAAAAATCATCATGCCTGATAGCGATATGAATTTAAAACAGACCATTGGTATGGGATGCTGGAGTGAACAAGAATTCACAGGTGAAACAGGAGATTGGCAAGCTAAAAAACTCAGTAATGACAGTAGTCATTTTGAGGTATTTCACAAAGGTGAGCGAGTTGGTGAAGTGTGTTGGGGACTTTCTGGTGAACACAACATGCAAAATGGCTTAATGGCGATTGTTGCAGCGCATCATGTTGGTGTTTTACCTGCTGATGCTTGTGAAGCGTTAGATAAGTTTATTAATGCGCGTCGTCGCTTAGAGCTACGTGGTGAGGTTAACCAAATAAGTGTTTATGATGACTTTGCACATCATCCCACAGCGATTTTGGCAACGCTTGAAGCGTTACGCAGTAAAGTCGGTGGAACTGCTCGTATTATTGCGGTGTTAGAGCCTCGTTCAAATACCATGAAAATGGGAATTAGCAAGGATGATATCGCACCTGCATTAGGTCGTGCTGATGAAGTCTTTTTATTTCAGCCACCTAATATTCAGTGGTTAGTGAGTGACATTGCAGAGCATTGTGTACAACCTGCTCGTTGGAGTACGGATCTTGATACATTAGTCGATATGATTGCGAAAGAAGCTCAAGCGGGCGATCATATTTTGATTATGAGTAATGGCGGTTTTGGTGGTATTCACGAAAAACTGCTCGCAAAATTAGCACAGCCTAAAGATCTTGATAGCCAGTATTAAAAATAAATAAGCCACTGAAAATTCAGTGGCTTATTTTTTGAAGCTGTAGAAAGGCTAATTATAATTCCTGATCAAAAAGATTCAGAATAGCGTCTCGTAATTCTTCTGTGGAAAATCCTGGTGCCGGTGTTGAAAAAATGGTGTCATCACCCGCAATACTGCCAAGGATCCCTTCTGCTTTGCCTAATGAATCTAATAAACGTGCAATAAGTTGTGCCGCACCCGGACTTGTTCTTATCACCACAACAGAATGGTTATGATCGATATCGAGTACCAGATTTTTTAGTGGGCTGCTTGCTGTTGGTACGCCAAGCTCAGTAGGAAGACAATAAACCATTTCCATTTTGGCGTTACGGGTTCTTACTGCACCAAATTTTGTTAGCATACGAGAGATTTTGGACTGATTAATATTATCAAATCCAGCCTCTTGTAATGCAGTCACAATCTCGCCTTGTGAACTGAATTTTTCTTCTTTCAGCAGGGCTTTAAACGCTTTAACCAAGTCTTCTTGCTTAGAAGGAACGCGCATAGTTCACCTTTAGTGAGTTATCAATAACCTGTGTATTATGCAGAGAAGTGAATTTTTATGCAACAAAAGACGAAGAAAGGCGCGTGATAGCCTCCTCAAAATTGTAAAGTAGAATGTACTGCAAAAAAAATTTATTTACGGCGCGTGAATGTGATAATTTAAGGAAGGTAAAATATTTGTTAAATAAATGATAAGGTTAAATGATTATCATAAGGATGATGGTGTACTTAACACTTTGTCATGTTTATTGAAATTATTTATCAAAAGAGTGTCCACTATCTCATTAACAGATAAGCAATTTGTTTAGAATAACCAAAGTATTATTTTTCACTGTAAATGCCTTATTATGCAATATTGCTGTTAAATAATTGTTTTTTACAAGGTGAATTGCGTAATAGTGAATATCTCTAAGGCGTTCCACTATCTTGTAAACTAAGGAGTATCAGAATGAAAGTAGCAGTTCTCGGTGCAGCAGGTGGTATTGGTCAAGCACTGGCACTTCTTCTTAAAAACCAGCTTCCTGCTGGTAGTGAACTCTCTTTATATGATATCGCTCCCGTCACGCCGGGTGTCGCAGCTGACTTAAGCCATATCCCGACTCAAGTTACTGTAAAAGGTTTTGCGGGTGAAGATCCTTCTCCTGCACTAAAAGGCGCTGATGTTGTTCTGATTTCTGCGGGTGTTGCCCGTAAGCCAGGCATGGATCGTTCAGATCTTTTCAATGTTAACGCGGGTATTGTGCGTAACTTAATTGAAAAGGTTGCACAAAACTGCCCTAAAGCACTTATCGGTATCATTACTAATCCAGTGAATACAACGGTTGCTATTGCCGCTGAAGTACTCAAAAAAGCAGGCGTTTATGATAAAAAACGTCTCTTCGGAATTACTACACTCGACATTATTCGCGCCAATACCTTTGTCGCTGAACTAAAAGGTAAAGATCCACAAAAAACCAATGTTCCTGTAATCGGTGGACACTCTGGTGTGACTATCCTTCCTCTATTATCTCAAGTTGATGGCGTTTCATTTACTGATGATGAAATTGCTGCACTGACTAAACGCATTCAAAATGCAGGTACTGAGGTAGTAGAAGCAAAAGCTGGTGGCGGATCAGCTACATTATCAATGGGCCAAGCAGCGGCTCGTTTTGGTCTTTCATTAATTCGCGCTCTAAATGGCGAGAAAAATGTTATTGAATGTACCTATACAGAAGGTGACGGAGAATATGCCCGTTTCTTTGCACAACCTATTCTTTTAGGTAAAAACGGTGTAGAGGAATATTTATCTATTGGTAAATTAAGTGATTTTGAAAAGCAATCTCTTAATGGCATGTTAGATGTATTGAAAAAAGATATAATTCTTGGTGAAGAATTTATTAATAAATAAAGAAATACTTTTTTTGCTATAAAAATAATGCAAATTTAAATAAAAACCGCTGATACTATATCAGCGGTTTTTTTTATTAATTATAATGTCTGTAATTATTAGTTAATTATTAGTTTTGGTACGAATCTTTCGCTCAAGTAATTCTCCTGTTTCAGGGTGAAAATAACGGCTAGGCCAAATTTCAGAGGGGGAGATACCAAGATAATCAGCAATGATTTTTTCTCCTTTAGGCCAAGGGCGTGATAGCGCATTAGCGAGTGTTGAAGAGCTTAACCCTGCTTGGCGAGAGATGGCAGCAAGTGTTGTTCCTCGTTTTCTAAGTGCGGCAATAATATCGGCAGGATGCCAATCAGATTTCCTTGAAATCATTTTTAATCCTTTTTCTATAAAATTAATTGCTGTGTTAGTGGTATAAATAACAGTTTATTAGAAATGTCCTAAAGCATTTAAACTGATTATTTAGAAAATAAAATAACATTATTTTTCTAAAAAGATTTCTGATTTTTTTCTTAATAATTTCTTTTTTGAAGTTGATAACAATTTTAGAGAAACATAATGAAAAAAGAGTGGTATACGGCAAAGGAATTGACGGGTATAGGTGGATTACCTAAATCACCACAAGGTATAAATTCAAAAGCAAGACGCGAATCTTGGCAAAAACAGAATGTAAAAAATAAGCAAGGTAATGGTGTTGAATATCATTATTCTTGTTTACCAGAAGAAACTTTAATTGCTCTAGAACTTTATGAGCCATTAGCACATTACAAATTAAATAAAAAAGAGGAGCCACTCGTTATCTGGGTGAAAGCATTCCAACAACTAAATGATGGTGAACAAAAAACCTTAACAGAGCTGATATTGCGGGATGGTATTAGAAGTTTTTTAGAAAAAGTCGTCAATGATTAAGCGATTTTAAAGAATCTATTATTGCGTTATCCGCAACAGATATCTATCTGACTAACCTCTTAGTTGAATGTGAGATGAGATCATGAAAAAAGAATGGTATACAGCGAAAGAATTAGTGGGGCTTGCGGGGTTACCTAACTCACCGCAGGGAGTTAACTTGATGGCGCGTCGTGAAGGATGGGAAAACCGTCGTAAACGTGGCGTGCAGGGAAAAGCTGTTGAGTATTCTGTAAAAAGTCTGCCTGATGAGGTGATCAGTGTGCTCGCTGCACATGAACCTCCGGCTGAGTATTTATCGAAACGTCAGGATGCCTTTTTGATTTGGGTTGAAGCCTATTATCAACTGACTAAATCAGAACGAGAGAAAATTGTAAAATTTGTGCTCCGTGAAGGATTAGCAAAGCTCATTAGTTATATTGATGCAGATAATCAAGATGCTATTGAACGAGAAAACGAAGAAGTTCTCAATAAATTAAAAAGCCCACCAGAGTCGACGTAGTTGCTCTAGCGGGCTTCTTTACATAACTAATAGGGATTATATATCAAAGTTATGATTGACGTTGTACAGCGACGTGAGCAAGCCCAATAAGCGCATCTTTATACGGTGAGTCAGGTATAATTGATAAAGCTTCAATCGCTTTGTCTGCTTCTTCTTCTGCTTTTTGGCGGGTATATTCCAAAGAGCCACACTGTTTCATAGTATTTAAAACAGTATCCAATAAATGGCGGCCATTACCTTGTTCAATGGCTTGGCGAATTAATTGGGATTCTTCTTCATTGCCGTTATGCATAGCATGAAGTAATGGCAACGTTGGTTTACCTTCATCAAGATCATCACCAGTGTTTTTACCCAACTGGTTGTTATCTGCATCATAATCAAGTAAATCGTCAATGAGCTGGAAAGCAGTCCCAAGATAACGACCATAATCTTGGAATGCTTTTTCTTGCTCAGGTGTCGCACCTGAAAGGATCGCTGATGCATGAGAAGCAGCTTCAAAGAGACGAGCTGTTTTGCTGTAGATAACTTGCATATAGTCATCTTCAGAAATGTCGGGATCGTTACAATTCATTAATTGTAAAACTTCACCTTCAGCGATCACATTGGTGGCGTTAGACATTAATTTTAATACACGCATCGAATCAAGATCCGTCATCATCTGAAAGGATCGTGTATAAATAAAGTCGCCAACAAGTACACTGGCAGCATTTCCAAAGACGGCATTTGCCGTTTGTTTTCCTCTGCGCATATCAGATTCATCAACAACATCATCATGTAACAACGTTGCAGTATGAATAAATTCGATAAGCGCTGCGACCGAGATATGTTTGTCACCTTGATAGTCCAATGCTCGTCCTGTGAGCACTGCGATCATTGGTCGGATCCTTTTACCACCACCACTAATGATGTAGTAACCAAGTTGGTTTATCAAAGAAACATCTGAATTAAGCTGGTAAAGGATTGCCTCATTTACCGCAGTCATATCAGCGGATGTTAGTTTTATAATAGATTCTAAATTCATGTTTTTTCGACTTTGGCTCGCCAATGAGCGCGTTATTATTAATAAAAAATGATCATGCCATAGATTTTACTCTCTTATAATTTAGATTGTACTTTAAAAATGGCTGAAATAAATATCGTGTAAAAAACTCTTTTTTTTAACGCTAGTTTGCGATCTGTACTTGTCATCGGCACTAAATTTGCGTAGAATTCGCGCCCTATGTGAATATTTTAATTGTGCACTCAAATTATACATATTGGGAGTGTGCGGAAAGCGGAGTTTATATGTACGCGGTTTTCCAAAGTGGTGGTAAACAACACCGAGTCAGCGAAGGTCAAACTATTCGTTTAGAGAAGCTGGAAGTAGCTACTGGCGAAACAATCGAGTTTGATACTGTAATGATGGTCGCTAATGGCGATGACATTCAAATTGGCGCTCCAATCCTTGCGGGCGTTAAAGTTAAAGCGGAAGTGGTTGCTCACGGTCGCGGCGATAAAGTTAAGATTGTTAAGTTCCGTCGTCGTAAACACAGCCGTAAACAACAGGGCCACCGTCAGTGGTTTACTGATGTTAAAATCACTGGTATCGCTTAAGGTTTAGGAGAGTAGTTCAATGGCACATAAAAAGGCTGGCGGCTCGACTCGTAACGGTCGTGATTCCGAAGCAAAACGTCTGGGTGTTAAACGTTTCGGTGGTGAAGCTGTATTAGCAGGTAGCATCATCGTTCGTCAACGTGGTACTAAGTTCCATGCAGGTACTAACGTTGGTTGTGGTCGTGACCACACCCTGTTTGCATTAGCTGACGGAAAAATTAAGTTCGAAGTTAAAGGTCCAAACAACCGTAAATTTATCAGCATCGAAGCTGAATAATTACTGGTCCTTTAAGCACCGAGTCAAAAGCCCTGCAAATCTGTTGCGGGGCTTTTTATATTTAAAAAAGGCCATCTCTGGGTAATTTCGGCCATCCAGCACGTTAATGGCTACTATACGGAGTAAAATCATGAAATTTGTTGATGAGGCCAAGATCCTAATCGTCGCGGGCGATGGTGGTAACGGCTGTGTAAGCTTTCGTCGCGAAAAATATATCCCTAACGGGGGACCAGACGGTGGTGATGGTGGTGATGGTGGTGATGTCTACATGATTGCAGACGAAAACCTTAACACCTTAATTGATTACCGTTTTACTAAATCTTATCGTGCAGAGCGTGGTGAAAATGGCCACAGCCGTGATTGCACCGGTAAGCGTGGTCAAGATATTACTATCAGTGTTCCTGTCGGAACGCGTGTCCGTGATTTAGCAACAAATGAAGTCATTGCTGACTTGACTGTTCACGGTCAAAAGCAAATGGTTGCTAAAGGTGGCTTCCACGGTTTAGGTAATACGCGTTTTAAATCGTCGGTGAACCGTGCTCCACGTCAACGTACAATGGGAACGCCAGGTGAATCTCGCGAAGTCCTATTAGAGCTAATGTTATTAGCTGATGTGGGTATGCTTGGTATGCCAAATGCGGGCAAATCTACATTTATTCGTGCAGTATCAGCAGCAAAACCTAAAGTTGCTGATTATCCATTTACAACATTAGTACCAAGCCTAGGTGTGGTGCGTATGGATAATCACCAAAGCTTTGTGGTTGCAGATATTCCCGGATTAATCGAAGGCGCTGCTGATGGTGCAGGTCTTGGGATCCAATTCTTAAAACACTTAGAACGCTGTCGTGTGTTATTACACTTGATCGACATTGATCCTATTGATGGATCGGATCCTGTGGAAAATGCAAAAATTATTATCTCTGAATTAGAGAAATACAGCGAAAAATTAGCACAAAAACCACGTTGGTTAGTGTTCAATAAAGTTGATCTTCTTGATGCTGAAGAAGCAAAAGAGAAGGCAAAAGCAATTGTTGAAGCGCTAGGTTGGGATGAAAACTATTACATGATAGCGGCAATCAACCAAGAAGGTGTGAAAAAACTTTGCTGGAATATCATGGAATTCCTGAATGTTACTCCGCGTGAGCAAGATATTGTTGCAACAAAAGCAGAGCCAGGAAAAGTTGACTTTATGTGGGATGATTACCATAAAGAACAACTAGAAAATCCTGATTTCGAAGAAGATGACGATGATGATTGGGATGAAGAGGATGACGACGGTATCGAGTTTATCTACCAACGTTAATCATTATTTTCATCATGATAAAATAAAAACGCCTGATTAATCAGGCGTTTTTCATATACATTGACTACATTTACTGAGTGTAAATCTAGCGGTTGTTGTACATATCTTTATACAGATTAGTTTCAAAACGCACTAAATAAGCACGTCCAGCATTGCGATTCTGTGTAGGAGGTGAATACGCCGAAACGTATTGTACAAACGCAACTTTTTGCCCATTTGCCGTGGTCATAAAGCCCGCTAGATTGTAAACCCCTTTTAATGATCCCGTTTTGGCAGAAACCTTGCCATCCACACCCGCTTCATGAAAACCGCCTCGATATTGTAATGTACCGTCATGTCCTGCAAGGGGAAGCATAGTGATAAAGTTTAATTCACTTTCATGTACTCCAATATATTGAAGGATTTGCATCATGGTTGCAGGTGAAATGAGGTTATGGCGAGAAAGACCAGAGCCATCAACTATAACGGTATTTGCTAAATCAATTCCGGCTTTTTGTTTTAAAATCGCGCGGGTTGCTTCTGCGCCAGAGCGCCAAGTACCTGCAACGCCATAATACTCACGACCAATAGTTCTAAATACGGTATCTGCAATCATATTGTCAGACTCTTTTAGCATGGTCGTCAGTAAGCTATGTAACGGTTTTGATTGTGTCTGTGCCAGTACAGTAACAGGCGCTTTTAGTTGAGATCGACGTTTGATATATCCATCAAGTTCAATATTGGCGCGTTGTAACTCTTCTTTTAAAATTGTACCCGCCCAATGAGCACCATCTTGAATAGAAAACATTAAAGGTACTGCATCATCACGTTTAGGAATACAACCTGTGATTACATAGGTATTTAAGTCACGAACCGTGACATCTAATTCACAAAAACGGGTACGAGTTGATCCTTTCTCATAAGTTTCAACTTCACTTAAAACAGTGACAGGATAGAAAGAAGCTTTACGTATTGTGGCAATATCACCTTCTTTTTTGCCACTTTGCAGTAAGACGGAAAAGCAGTTCTTATCAACAATTGCAGCACTAGGAGGGGCACTAAAGCATTGTGTCAGATCATTCCAAACCCAACCTGGGGCCTTGTCGTGGCTTGAAAAAGCAGAAGTATCAATAAGCAAATCACCATGCACTTTTGTAACACCTGATTGCTTTAATATGGCAACCATTGCTCTTAATTGCTGACGGGTTAATGTAGGATCGCCAGTAAAACGAAAGATCAAATCACCATTAAGCTGATTGTCTTTTATCTTGCCTTCTGTTTCCATTGTTGTGGTGAATTGATAATTTCCACCTAATTGAAGTAATGCAGTAAGTGCAGTCACCACTTTCTGAGTACTTGCTGGAAGTGCTAATTGCTCGGCATGATAGTTAAGATTAGGAGAAGCCGCGCCAACGGGTTGAGTTATTAAACCTACTTGTGTTCCTTCAGGAAGAAGGGATGTGTAGTTTTCAACAGGTATTGCTTGGGTTGAAAAACTAATGATACTTAATGTGTAAAGTATCCGTCGAAATGTTGATAGTAAGTGCATAATTTCTCTATCCGTGACTATAGCGTGTAACGTTACAGTATTGATTGCCAGAGGCTAATACTAAAGGGCAATGAGGGCAAAAGTAAACGGTAACAAGCAGGATTAGCTCATTATCGGAAAAAGTCTGTTTATCTCTTTATAAAGAGAGATAAGGCGTGAAGCAATGCGTCTGTTGTGTTAGATTTAGTTTTAAGTATGGGAGGTTTAGTTTACGTCCCAATAGCATGAGTTGGGAATATAATAGCGTCCCCTCATTTACCGAATATATGTAGAGACAGGCCCAATTTAAGGTTGCCTGTGTCTTTTTTTGTCTTGAGAAGAGTAAATAGATCCTTTTCTCTGTGTTGTTAGTATAAAAAATCAGGATGATACCTATTTTTTATTAGGAATAGTATTGAGGTATTAACACATGAATCAGATCCCTATGACAGTTCTAGGTGCAGAAAAATTACGCGAAGAGCTGGAATATTTAAAAGGTGTTCGTCGTCCCGAGATTATTGCTGCTATCGCTGAAGCTCGTGAACATGGAGACTTAAAAGAAAACGCGGAATATCATGCTGCAAGAGAGCAACAAGGTTTCTGTGAAGGCCGCATACAAGAAATTGAAGCAAAATTATCAAATGCTCAAGTCATTGATATTACAAAGATGAATAACAATGGTCGTATTATTTTTGGTTCAACAGTGACACTATTGAATGTTGAGACTGAAGAAGAGCAAACTTACCGCATTGTGGGTGATGATGAAGCGAACATTAAAGAAAACTTAATCTCTGTTAACTCACCGATTGCGCGTGGGTTAATTGGTAAAGAGTTAGATGATGTCGTGGTTATCACAACACCTGGTGGACAAGTCGAGTATGAAGTTTTAAACGTAGAATATATTTAATTTGTAATTTACGTTTCTATAGAAAACTAGACTGTTATCCTGTGGTAATATAAAAAAGGCCTTAAAAGGCCTTTTTTGCCATAGAGTTACTTATGGCATTTTTATATAAAGATACAAGTTTTATTTCGGTAAAATGATCTTACGTGCTTCTGAAGGACGATAAAGAACAAGAATTTTTCCGATAACTTGTACATTCTGTGCACCGCTTTCGCGTACAATCGCTGCTACGATCAAGTTTTTAACATCTCGGTCTTCGCCTGCGATTTTGACTTTGATAAGCTCATGGTGTGCCAGAGCGAGTTCAATTTCTGCAAGAACGCCTTCAGTCAGCCCGTTGTTACCAATCATAACGACTGGATTCAGGTGATGAGCGAGCCCTTTCAGGTGTTGAATTTGTTTTTTGTTAAGAGTCATCATTAATTTTTGCTTTGTTGGGATTGAAAACGATCTATTCTAACGCCATCTCTCACTTATCACCATAAAATGTCGTTAAGACGAGGTTAAATGAGTGAAAGAGTAAAAATTTTGATAGCTAAGTGTATGATAGTTGGAAAACGCAATGGCCAATAAGAAACGTTCGGCAAGCTCTAGCCGCTGGTTACAAGAACATTTTAGTGATAAATATGTTCAGCAAGCAAAGAAAAAAGGGTTTCGCTCTCGTGCTTGGTTTAAACTGGAAGAAATTCAGCAAAGCGACAATATCTTTAAACCAGGTATGACCGTTGTCGATTTAGGAGCAGCCCCAGGTGGGTGGTCTCAATATGTTGTACAGCAGTTAGGAAGCAAAGGTCGAATTATCGCATGTGACCTTTTACCTATGGATCCTATTGTCGGAGTCGATTTCCTTCAAGGCGATTTTCGTGATGAACTTGTGTTGAAGGCGTTGCTTGATAGAGTAGGTGAAAACAAAGTCCAGGTTGTCATGTCTGACATGGCTCCAAACATGAGCGGTACACCCGCGGTCGATATCCCTCGATCCATGTATTTAGTAGAGTTAGCGCTTGATATGTGTCGTGATGTACTGGCTCCCGGGGGAAGTTTTATTGTCAAAGTGTTTCAGGGAGAAGGCTTTGATGAATACCTGGGGCAAATACGCTCCCTGTTTACGAAAGTGAAAGTTCGTAAACCAGACGCTTCGCGGTCTCGTTCTCGTGAGGTATATATTGTAGCCACAGGGCGTAAACTTTAGTACCCTAAAGCTATTTGTTAACACAGTTGTAATATGAGGTTAATCCCTTGAGTGACATGGCGAAAAACCTGATCCTCTGGCTAGTTATTGCAGTCGTTTTGATGTCATTATTCCAGAGCTTCGGACCCAGCGATTCGAATAGTCGTAAGGTGGATTACTCTACCTTTATCAATGAGTTAACTAATAACCAATTACGCGAGGTCAGCATAAGTGGTTATGATATTAATGTAACTAAAACAGATAACTCAAAGTACAGCACGTATATGCCTATGCGTGATGATAACCTGCTGACCACTTTAATGAACCGTAATGTAAAAGTAACGGGTGAACCACTTGAAGGCCAAAGCCTTCTGACTCAAATTTTTGTGTCTTGGTTCCCAATGCTATTACTGATTGGTCTTTGGATTTTCTTTATGCGCCAAATGCAAGGTGGTGGCGGTAAAGGTGCGATGTCTTTTGGTAAAAGTAAGGCGCGCATGTTGACAGAAGACCAAATCAAAACAACCTTTGCTGATGTAGCGGGTTGTGATGAAGCGAAAGAAGAAGTAAGCGAATTAGTTGAGTATTTACGTGATCCAGGTCGTTTCCAGAAGTTAGGGGGTAAAATCCCTAAAGGTATTCTGATGGTAGGGCCTCCAGGTACAGGTAAAACATTATTAGCAAAAGCCATCGCGGGTGAAGCTAAAGTCCCATTCTTTACCATTTCAGGTTCTGATTTCGTTGAAATGTTCGTGGGTGTGGGTGCTTCTCGTGTTCGTGATATGTTTGAACAAGCTAAAAAAGCAGCACCTTGTATCATCTTTATCGATGAAATCGATGCGGTTGGTCGTCAACGTGGTGCTGGTTTAGGCGGTGGTCATGATGAACGTGAACAAACACTGAACCAAATGCTAGTTGAAATGGATGGTTTTGAAGGTAATGAAGGAATTATCGTTATCGCGGCAACTAACCGTCCAGATGTGTTAGACCCAGCATTACTTCGTCCAGGTCGTTTTGACCGTCAAGTGGTTGTTGGTTTACCTGATGTGCGTGGACGTGAGCAAATACTTAAAGTCCATATGCGTCGCGTACCTTTATCACCAGATGTTGATCCAGCAATTTTAGCGCGTGGTACTCCAGGTTTCTCTGGTGCTGACTTAGCTAACTTAGTTAACGAAGCGGCTTTATTTGCTGCTCGTGGTAATAAACGTGTTGTCTCAATGGTCGAGTTTGAGAAAGCGAAAGATAAGATAATGATGGGTGCAGAGCGCCGTTCAATGGTGATGACTGAAGAACAAAAAGCATCAACCGCTTATCATGAAGCTGGTCATGCAATTATTGGTCGTTTAGTACCTGAACATGATCCTGTGCATAAAGTGACGATTATTCCTCGTGGACGTGCATTAGGTGTGACTTTCTTCTTACCTGAAGGCGACCAAATTAGTGCGAGCCGTCAGAAGTTAGAGAGCCAAATTTCAACACTTTACGGTGGCCGTTTAGCTGAAGAAATTATCTATGGTGTAGAGCATGTTTCTACGGGTGCTTCTAATGACATCAAAGTTGCAACCAATATTGCACGTAACATGGTGACACAGTGGGGTTTCTCTGAAAAATTAGGGCCATTGCTGTACGCAGAAGAAGAAGGTGAAGTGTTCTTAGGTCGTTCTGTTGCTAAAGCGCAACATATGTCTGATGAAACAGCTCGTACAATTGACGAAGAAATTAAAGCTATCGTTGATCGTAACTATGTTCGTGCTCGTCAGATCTTAATGGACAACCTTGATATTCTACACTCAATGAAAGATGCACTGATGACTTATGAAACTATCGATGCGCCTCAAATTGATGATTTAATGAATCGTCGTGATGTTCGTCCACCTGCGGGTTGGGAAGGCAATAATGGCAATAGTGGTGCAACGACTACTGCCCAGCCAGCACAAACGCATGTAGCGAGTGAGCCAAAAGACAAGCCTGAGTCAGAAAGTGATACGCCTTCTGATAACAATACTCACTAATCCTTATTGGGTTACGCATATTGAGTAAGCTATAAATACAAACCCCAGGCTTCTGGGGTTTTTTTATGAAGGTATCAATGAAATGAAATTAATGGCTAGAGGAACCGAACTTAACTTATCAACACCTCAAGTTATGGGGATTTTGAATGTCACTCCAGACTCTTTCTCTGATGGTGGCACTCATAATTCACTTAATGATGCAGTTGATCATGCAGCAAAATTGATCGCTGAAGGGGCTTCTATCATCGATATTGGTGGTGAGTCTACCAGACCTGGTGCAAGTGACGTCTCTATTGATGAAGAGTTACAGCGTGTTGTTCCTGTTGTTGAGGCTATTCGTCAGCGTTTTGATGTTTGGATCTCTGTTGATACATCTAAAGCTCAAGTCATTACTGAATCCGCAAATGTAGGTGCTTCAATTATCAATGATATTCGCTCATTACAAGAGCCGGGAGCACTTGAAGCAGCCGCTAAAACAGGTTTGCCAGTGTGTATTATGCATATGCAGGGTGACCCTAAAACCATGCAACAGTCACCACATTATGAGAATGTGATGATGGATGTTGATCGTTTTTTACAAGAAAATATTCAACGTTGTGTTGATGCAGGTATCGAAAAAAATCAAATTATTCTTGATCCAGGATTCGGCTTTGGTAAAAATTTAGCGCATAATTACCAACTATTAGCACACCTAAGTGAACTTCATCACTTTGGTTTACCCATACTTGCCGGAATGTCACGCAAATCAATGGTTGGACAACTATTGAATGTACCACCACAAGAGCGTGTTGCTGGTAGCGTGGCATGCGCAGTCATTGCAGCGATGCAAGGCGCACAAATTATTCGTGTACACGATGTTAAAGAGACGGTTGATGCGATGAAAATCGTACAAGCGACTCTTTCTGCAAAGGAAAATAATGAATGAGCGAACGTAAATACTTTGGAACAGATGGTATCCGTGGAAAAGTAGGTGATAGTCCAATTACACCTGATTTTGTATTAAAACTGGGTTGGGCTGCGGGCAAAGTATTAGCACGTCATGGCTCTCGTAAAATCATTATTGGTAAAGATACACGTATCTCAGGCTATATGCTGGAATCTGCATTAGAAGCGGGTTTAGCAGCGGCAGGTTTATCCGCCTCATTTACAGGGCCAATGCCAACACCTGCTGTTGCTTATTTAACGCGTACATTCCGTGCTGAAGCAGGGATTGTTATTTCAGCTTCTCATAACCCTTATTACGATAACGGGATCAAATTCTTCTCTATTGATGGTACAAAATTACCAGATGAAGTAGAAGAAGCCATTGAAGCTGAAATGGAAAAGCCAATTACCTGTGTTGAATCAGCAGAGCTTGGTCGTGCAAATCGTATCGTGGATGCGGCAGGTCGTTATATTGAATTCTGTAAAGGGACTTTCCCAAATGAAAACAATCTTAATGGTCTAAAAGTGGTTGTCGATTGTGCTCATGGTGCAACATACCATATTGCACCAAACGTATTTCGTGAATTAGGTGCTGAAGTGATCACTATTGGCTGTGATCCAACGGGTATCAATATCAACGAAGAGTGTGGCGCAACAGATGTTCGTATGTTGCAAAAACGCGTTTTAGAAGAAGGCGCTGATGTTGGTTTAGCTTTTGATGGTGACGGCGACCGTATCATCATGGTTGACCATCAAGGCCTAAAAGTTGATGGTGACCAAATTCTCTACATTATTGCGAGAGAAGCGTTACGCCAAGGTCAATTACGCGGTGGCGCAGTTGGTACTCTAATGAGCAATATGGGATTAGAGATTGCACTTAAACAACTGGGTATTCCTTTTGTAAGAGCAAAAGTGGGCGACCGCTATGTGCTTGAAAAATTACAAGAGAAAGGCTGGCGTTTAGGTGCTGAAAACTCAGGCCACATTATTTTATTAGATAAAACGACTACAGGTGATGGTATTGTTGCAGGTTTACAAGTTTTAAGTGCAATGGTGCGTAACCATATGAGTCTGCATGATCTATGTAGTGGTATGAAACTATTACCACAAATTTTAGTGAATGTTCGCTTTACCGGTAGCCACGATCCGCTACAAACACCTGAAGTTCAGAAAGTCGCTAAAGCGGTTGAAGAAGAACTGGCTGGTAAAGGTCGTGTATTACTGCGTAAATCAGGAACAGAACCTTTAATTCGTGTCATGGTTGAAGGTGAAAATGAAGAGCAAGTCACTGCGATGGCAAATCGTATTGCTGACGCTGTGAAGCACGTTGGTTAATTGATGCTTTTTTCTTCAATCAATCACTTTGTAGAAAAATAACCTTGCTTGTCAGTTCAGCTTTGGTTAGTATTCACACCCGCTTAGTAAGGTCTTGAACTAAAGCGGGTGAAGCAATCGAAGGTTATCGTTAAGACGATAAGTTCCATAGAAAAGGTAACGCAAATGTATACGGCACTCATTGTTATTCTTATCATTGTAGCAACAGGGCTAGTTGGTCTGATCCTGTTACAGCAGGGTAAAGGTGCTGATATGGGCGCTTCTTTTGGTGCAGGTGCTTCTGGTACAGTATTTGGTTCAAGCGGTTCAGCTAACTTTATGACCCGTATGACCGCTGTTTTAGCGACAGCTTTTATTGTACTTGCCCTTATTTTAGGTAATCTAAGTGCCAATAAAACTGTGCGTGAAGACAGCAAATGGATGTCTATCGAGCAGACTACAGAAGAAGCTAAAAAAGCTGAGCAATTAGCAGCGCCTGTAGCGCCAGCAAATACAGATATTCCGCAGTAAACTAAGTAAAGATTTAAATGAGATTGTTAATTTTTACGCAGTAACAGTCTCATTAAGTGCCGAGGTGGTGAAATTGGTATACACGCTACCTTGAGGTGGTAGTGCCTATAAAACGGGCGTACGGGTTCAAGTCCCGTTCTCGGCACCATTATTCCAGATAGCTTGCGTTTTGCTTGTTATCAGCGTAAAATTTGCCACGTTTTTCGAACGCGGGGTGGAGCAGCTTGGTAGCTCGTCGGGCTCATAACCCGAAGGTCGTCGGTTCAAATCCGGCCCCCGCAACCACTTCTAACAATACAGCACTTTTCTCATTAATCATCTTGTTGAACCGATTATGATCCTGAGTGGAATGTGCCGTAAGAAGAGGTTATTCTCGAATGGCAAGTTACAGGGTCCAGTTGCATAAAGCCCCGAATTTCGGGGTTTTTTGTTATCAGAGAATAGAATACTGGGCTATAGGCCCTTTTTTTATGCCTTGGGGGTGGGTTTGTCCACATTAGAGCAAAAATTAACAGCGATGGTTTCAGCACCAGTAGAAGCATTAGGCTTTGAATTTGTCGGTCTTGAGTTTATTCGTGGCCGAGAATCAACATTGCGCATCTATATTGATAGTGAAGACGGTATCACTGTTGATGATTGTGCTGATGTTAGCCACCAGGTCAGTGCTGTGCTGGATGTTGAAGATCCAATTCAAACAGTTTATAACCTTGAGATTTCTTCTCCTGGTTTAGAACGACCTTTATTCACTGCAACGCATTATGAGCAATTTATCGGCGAAGAAGCCGCTATCGTATTACGAATTGCAATGCAAAACCGCCGTAAATGGCAGGGCATTATTAAGTCTGTCGCTGGCGAAATGATCACGGTTACTGTGGATGGTAAAGACGAAGTGTTCGCACTGAGCAACATCCAGAAAGCTAACCTGGTACCCCACTTTTAAGTTTTGAAGAGGCAACTAGGATGAACAAAGAGATTCTGGCTGTTGTGGAAGCGGTCTCTAACGAAAAATCTCTTCCTCGTGAAAAGATTTTTGAAGCACTGGAAACCGCACTAGCGACAGCAACTAAGAAAAAGTACGAGCAAGAAATTGACGTTCGTGTATGTATCGACCGTAAAACGGGTGACTTTGATACATTCCGTCGTTGGGTTGCCGTTGATGAAGTCACTCAACCTACTCGTGAAATCACACTTGAAGCTGCTCAATATGAAGATCCTAGTATTGAACTAGGTGGTTATATTGAAGATCAGATTGAATCTGTCACTTTCGACCGTATTACAACACAAACCGCTAAACAAGTTATCGTACAAAAAGTACGTGAAGCTGAAAGAGCAATGGTTGTTGATCAATTCCGCGAACAACTCGGCGAAATTATCACGGGTGTTGTGAAGAAAGTGAACCGTGAAAATATCACTTTAGACTTAGGCAACAACGCTGAAGCGGTTATTTTACGTGAAGATATGTTACCGCGTGAAAACTTCCGTCCAGGTGACCGTTTACGTGGTGTTTTATACGACGTACGTACAGAAACCCGTGGTGCACAACTTTTCGTGACACGCTCTCGCCCTGAAATGCTGGTTGAACTTTTCCGTATTGAAGTACCAGAAATTGGCGAAGAAATCATTGAAATTAAAGCTGCAGCGCGTGATCCAGGTTCTCGTGCCAAAATCGCAGTAAAAACTAACGACAAGCGTATTGACCCTGTGGGTGCTTGTGTTGGTATGCGTGGTGCGCGTGTACAAGCCGTTTCCAGTGAATTGGGCGGCGAGCGAATTGATATTGTTCTGTGGGATGATAATCCTGCACAATTCGTCATTAATGCAATGGCTCCGGCAGATGTTGCTTCTATTGTTGTCGATGAAGACAAATGTACAATGGATGTTGCAGTTGAAAGCAGTAACCTTGCACAGGCAATCGGCCGTAATGGTCAAAACGTTCGTCTGGCAGCACAGTTACTGAAAAAACATCGTGGTGATGACAAGTGGGAATTAAACGTCATGACTGCTGATGAACTGAATGCAAAACATCAGGCAGAAGCAAACGCAGCCATTGAAATATTTACTAAGCATCTCGACATTGATGAAGACTTCGCAACTGTTTTAGTTGAAGAAGGTTTCTCTACCCTTGAAGAGTTAGTTTATGTGCCAATCAGTGAACTGCTGGCTATTGACGGATTAGATGAAGATACCGTTGAAGCTCTACGTGAAAGAGCAAAAGCTGCACTAACAACGATTGAGTTGGCTCAAAAAGAAAGCCTAGGCGATAACCAGCCAGCCGAGGACTTATTAGCTCTCGAAGGATTGGAGCGCTCTTTAGCATTTGATCTAGCTGCCCGTGGTATCTGCACACTGGAAGATCTTGCCGAACAGGGTATCGACGACCTAACTGATATTGAAGGTTTAAATAGTGAGCGCGCAGGCGAACTCATTATGGCCGCACGTAATATCTGCTGGTTTGGGAATGATGCGTAACAACTGAGCAGGAAGGAACAGAATGACAGATGAAACAGTAAAATCACTGGCAGAAGAGATTCAGACACCGGTTGAACGTTTGGTACAGCAGTTTGCTGATGCCGGTATTAAGAAGACCGTCTCTGATTCTGTCTCCCAAAAAGAGAAAGAAACCTTACTGGCTTGGTTGAATCGTGATAAAGACGTATCAACCAACCAACCAGAAAAATTAACGTTACAACGCAAAGTGCGTAGTACGTTAAGTGTTCCTGGTACAGGTGGCAAAAGTAAATCAGTAGCCATCGAAGTCCGCAAAAAACGCACTTATGTGAACCGTGACGCCGTTGAAAAAGCGCAAGCGGATGAGCAAGCTCAGCGTGAAGCGGAAGAAAAGGCGCATCGCGAAGCCGAAGAAAAAGCCCAGCGCGAAGCACAAGAGAAAGCACAGCGCGAAGCTGAAGAAAAAGCAAAACGTGAAGCTGAAAAGGCGAAGAAAGACGCCGAAGAAAAAGCGAAACGTGAAGCTGAAGAAGCAAAACGTGAAGCAGCGGAATTAGCTAAGCGCGAAGCAGCGGAAAAAGATAAAGTGAAACAAAACGATAAACCAAAAGCTGATAAAGCAGCAGATCAGGAAAAAGCACGTCGCAATGCTGAACAGGCTGAACTGAAGCGTAAAACGGAAGAAACACAGCGCCGTAAAGCGGAAGAAGAAGCACGAGTTGCAGCAGAAAAAGCACGTCGTTTAGCTGAAGAAAATGCTGAAAAATGGACTGCTGAACCTAAAGCGCCAGAAACTGAAGGCTCAGACTATCATGTAACAACATCACGTTATGCTCGTGATGCAGAAGATGAAAGTGATGCTGAGGTTGAAGGTGGCCGCGGTCGTGGTCGCAACGCTAAGGCTCCTCGTCCTAAGAAAAACAACCGCCATTCTGAAAAAGCAGATCGTGAAGAAGCACGTGCTGCTGGCCGTACTAACAAGAAAGGTAAACGTAAAGGTAGCTCATTACAGCAAGGCTTCAATAAGCCAGCTGCTGTTGTAAACCGTGATGTTATCATCGGTGAGACTATTTCTGTTGCCGAGCTTGCTAACAAAATGGCAGTAAAAGGGTCTGAAGTTATCAAAACTATGATGAAAATGGGTGCTATGGCGACCATTAATCAGGTTTTAGACCAAGAAACTGCACAGCTTGTTGCTGAAGAAATGGGCCATAAAGTTATCTTACGTCGTGAAAACGAGTTAGAAGAACAAGTCATGAGCGATCGTGATACTGGCGAAGAAAGCGCAGTATCTCGTGCACCAGTTGTAACTATCATGGGTCACGTTGACCACGGTAAAACATCATTACTGGACTACATTCGTTCAACGAAAGTAGCATCAGGCGAAGCGGGTGGTATCACCCAGCATATCGGTGCTTACCACGTTAAGACTGACAAAGGTGAAATCACCTTCCTAGATACTCCAGGTCACGCCGCGTTTACTTCAATGCGTGCTCGTGGTGCTCAGGTAACGGATATCGTTGTTCTGGTTGTTGCGGCAGATGATGGTGTAATGCCACAAACTATCGAAGCAATCCAACACGCAAAAGCGGCAAACGTACCCGTTGTTGTTGCAGTGAACAAAATTGATAAACACGAAGCTGATCCAGATCGCGTTAAAACTGAATTGTCTCAATATGGCATCTTGCCAGAAGAGTGGGGCGGCGAAACTCAGTTTATGCACGTATCTGCAAAACAAGGTTTAGGTATTGACGAACTGCTGGATGCTATTCTTTTACAAGCTGAAGTTCTTGAACTGAAAGCAGTTAAAGAAGGTATGGCAAGCGGTGTTGTTATCGAATCTTACCTTGATAAAGGCCGTGGCCCAGTTGCTACTATTCTTGTCCGTGAAGGTACACTGAATAAAGGTGACATCGTTCTGTGTGGTTTCGAATACGGTCGTATTCGTGCGATGCGTAACGAATTAGGTCAAGACGTTCAATCTGCTGGTCCATCAATGCCAGTTGAGATCTTAGGTCTGTCTAACGTTCCTTCTGCGGGTGATGAAGCAACGGTTGTTCGTGACGAGAAGAAAGCGCGTGAAGTTGCATTATACCGTCAAGGTAAATTCCGCGATGTTAAACTGGCTCGTCAGCAGAAATCTAAACTGGAAAACATGTTCGCTAACATGGAAGAAGGTAAAACTTCTGAACTGAACATCGTTCTGAAAACAGACGTTCAAGGTACTTGTGAAGCGATTACTGATGCCTTAGTTAAACTGTCTACTAATGAAGTTAAACTGAAAATCATCGGTTCAGGCGTAGGTGGTATCACCGAAACTGACGCAACATTAGCAGCGGCTTCTAACGCAATCATTCTTGGCTTTAACGTTCGTGCTGATGCATCTGCTCGCCGTATCATTGAACAAGAAAGCGTTGATTTACGTTACTACTCTGTTATCTATAGCCTGATTGACGAAATCAAACTGGCAATGAGCGGTATGTTGGCACCTGAATATAAACAAGAAATCATGGGTCTTGCAGAAGTCCGTGATGTGTTTAAATCACCTAAATTCGGCGCGATTGCGGGCTGTATGGTGGTTGAAGGTAACATCAAACGTAATAACCCAATTCGTGTTCTACGTGATAACGTGGTTATCTATGAAGGCGAACTTGAGTCACTGCGTCGCTTTAAAGATGATGTCAACGAAGTACGTAACGGCATGGAATGTGGTATCGGTGTGAAAAACTACAACGATGTTCGTGTTGGCGACATGATTGAAGTCTTCCAAGTTATCGAAATCAAACGTTCTATTGATTAATTTAGTCCGTTTTGTTTTAAAAGGGAGCTCAAGGGCTCCCTTCTTATTCCTTTCTTTGCTGTATTCTCCTTTTATTTCCTCTCCATTTTTCAACATAACCGAAATAGATTGCCTTTCAGTAATTTATGAAAGTGAAATAACAGGGTAAAATAGCACCAAAGAAACATTTTATTTCTAAAGAAAGAAATCAGAGAAAGCGGTTGTTAAATATCACTTCATGTATACTCTTTAGATATCATTGATTTTAGATTTGAATTAACAATGACAATCAGGGCGATACCCTATTGTCAGGGAGAGATAAAATGGCAAGAGATTTTAGCCGTAGTCAGCGTGTTTCTCAGGAAATGCAAAAAGAAATCGCCATCATTTTACAACGTGAAGTCAAAGATCCACGTATTGGAATGGCAACGGTTTCTGGCGTTGAAATTTCTCGTGATTTGGCTTATGCCAAAGTATTTGTCACCTTTTTAAACTTATCAGGTGGTGAACAAAGCGAAGAAGAGATGGTTGCAGAGGGGTTAACTGCACTTAATGAAGCCGCTGGTTTTATTCGTTCTTTATTAGGTAAAGCGATGCGTTTACGTATTGTGCCTGAACTGACATTTGCTTATGACAACTCATTAGTTGAAGGTATGCGTATGTCTAACTTAGTTTCTAACGTCGTTAAAAGCGATGAAGAGCGTCGTCATAAAGAGGATAAATAATGGGGCGTCGTCGTAAGGGGCGTGAGATTAACGGCGTATTGCTACTCGATAAACCCCAAGATATTTCCTCTAACGATGCACTCCAAAAAGTCCGCCGTATGTTTAATGCCAGTAAGGCTGGGCATACAGGGGCATTGGATCCTTTAGCAACAGGTATGCTCCCTATTTGTTTAGGTGAAGCAACAAAATTTTCACAGTTTCTATTGGATTCTGATAAGCGTTATCGTGTTATTGCACGTTTAGGGCAACGAACAGATACCTCCGATGCACATGGTGAGGTTATTCAAGAACGCCCAGTACAATTTACACAGCAGGCTTTAGATGATGCCTTAGAGAGTTTTCGCGGTGAAACATTGCAAATCCCTTCAATGTACTCCGCTTTAAAACATCAAGGTAAACCGCTTTACGAATACGCTCGACAAGGTATTGAGGTTGAGCGTGAAGCAAGACCCATCACGGTTTATGAACTTCAGTTTATTCGCTGGGAAGGTGATGAGCTAGAGCTAGAAATTCATTGTTCTAAAGGTACTTACATTCGAACAATTATTGATGATCTTGGTGAGAAATTACAATGTGGTGCTCACGTTATTTTCTTACGTCGATTAGAAGTCGCAGATTATCCTAAAGAGCGAATGGTCACATTAGAGCAATTAAGAGCGATGATAGAGAATGCACAAGCTGCTCAAGAAGATCCTTTCTTAGCACTTGATGCACTGTTATTACCTATGGATACCGCTGTTGCACATTTTCCTGTTGTGAATTTGACCACGATTATTGCGGGTTATCTCAAGCTGGGGCAACCTGTTCGTGTTAATCATGACATCAATGAAGGCGAATGGGTAAGAGTAACTGAAGGCGATGAAAAAAAATTCATTGGTCTTGCTATCATTAAAGATGGCCTAGTTGCTCCGAAAAGAGTGGTTGTAGACTATAGCGCACAAGATAACACTTAATAGCAATCTTGCGCTAAAAGTGTTTGAAGCGTAGAATAATGCGGCTATCTGTTTAGGTGGCTGAGTTGGATAGCTGAATTAGAGATTGGCTATCTGAAAATTTTACTTAATTTGGAGTTTATTATGTCTCTAAGTACTGAAGCGAAAGCACAAATCGTTGCTGAATTTGGTCGTGATGCTAACGATACTGGCTCAAGCGAAGTTCAGATTGCACTGCTGACTGCAGAAATCAACCACCTGCAAGGTCACTTTTCAGAGCACAAAAAAGATCACCACAGCCGTCGTGGTCTGCTGCGTAAAGTTTCCAGCCGTCGTAATCTGCTGGACTACCTGAAACGTAAAGATGTTGCTCGTTACTCTGCACTGATTGAACGTTTAGGTCTGCGTCGCTAATCAAGCGAGTTTCAGTGGAAAGGGGCCTGTTGGCCCCTTTTCTACTAAAAAGTGCTATTTTTAATATTAGTCGTTATGTTTTAATGTGGTGATTGTTATTTAATCTCTCTAGTTACGACAATTCGCGCGGCTAATGAAAGTATTTATCATTAAATGGTTAATATTTTCATTAGTCGCGAGGGGACGTAGCGGAGAAAAGATCATTCATCGTCGCTAAACATCTGGCGACAATAAGATAAAGGATATTATTTTGCTGAATCCTACAGTTCGTAAATTTCAATACGGTCAACATACTGTTTCGTTAGAAACAGGCATGATGGCTCGTCAAGCAACAGCCGCTGTTATGGTTGACATGGACGGCACTGCTGTTTTTGTTACCGTTGTTGCAAAGAAAAAAGTTAAAGCTGGACAAGATTTCTTCCCATTAACTGTTAACTACCAAGAGCGTTCATACGCTGCTGGCCGTATCCCAGGTAGCTTCTTCCGTCGTGAAGGTCGTCCTGGTGAAGGCGAAACGTTGATTGCACGTTTAATTGACCGCCCTTTACGCCCATTATTCCCAGAAGGTTTCTTAAACGAAATTCAAATCGTTGCTACCGTTGTTTCAGTTAACCCACAAGTTAACCCAGATATCGTTGCAATGATTGGTGCTTCTGCGGCATTAGCGCTGTCAGGTGTTCCATTTAATGGTCCTATCGGTGGTGCGCGTGTTGGTTTTATCGATGGACAATATGTTCTAAACCCAACTGTTGATGAGCTGAAAGTTAGCAAATTAGACTTAGTGGTTGCAGGTACTGCGGGTGCGGTACTGATGGTAGAATCAGAAGCTGATTTATTATCAGAAGAAGAAATGTTAGGTGCAGTAGTATTTGGTCATGATCAACAACAAGTCGTGATCGAAAACATCAATGCATTAGTTGCAGAAGTTGGTAAAGAGAAATGGGATTGGGCGCCAGAAGCCATCAACCAAACTTTACATGACCGTATTGCACAATTAGCACAAGCTCGCATTGGTGATGCTTACCGTATCACTGAGAAACAAGAGCGTTATGAACAAATCGAAGCTATCCGTGATGAAGTTATTGCGACGTTAGTAGCTGAAGATGAAACTTTAGATGAAGCTGAAATCAGCGAAATCTTCTCAGGTCTTGAGAAAAACATCGTTCGTGCTCGCGTATTAGCTGGCGAACCACGTATTGATGGCCGTGAAAAAGACATGGTACGTGCATTAGACATTCGCACTGGCTTATTACCACGTACTCACGGTTCAGCACTGTTTACTCGTGGTGAAACTCAGGCTCTGGTAACTGCAACATTAGGTACTGCGCGTGATGCTCAAACTATTGATGACATCATGGGTGAGCACACTGATACATTCTTGCTGCACTATAACTTCCCTCCATACTCTGTTGGTGAAACAGGCATGATGGGTTCACCAAAACGTCGCGAAATCGGTCATGGCCGTTTAGCAAAACGTGGTGTGTTAGCAGTAATGCCAACAATTGAAGAATTCCCATATACCGTTCGTGTGGTTTCTGAAATCACTGAATCAAATGGTTCATCTTCAATGGCATCTGTTTGCGGTGCTTCTTTAGCACTGATGGATGCAGGTGTACCAATTAAAGAATCTGTTGCAGGTATTGCAATGGGTCTAGTAAAAGAAGGCGACAACTTTGTTGTTCTTTCCGATATTCTGGGTGATGAAGACCATTTAGGCGATATGGACTTTAAAGTTGCGGGTAGCCGTAACGGTGTCAGCGCATTACAGATGGATATCAAAATCGAAGGTATCACTCGTGAAATCATGCAAGTTGCATTAAACCAAGCGAAAAGCGCACGTCTACATATTTTAGGCGTAATGGAAGATGCAATTAGCCAACCTCGTGCTGATATTTCTGAATTCGCACCGCGCATTCACACTATCAAAATTAATCCAGACAAGATCAAAGACGTTATCGGTAAAGGCGGCTCTGTTATCCGTGCATTAACGGAAGAAACTGGCACAACTATCGAAATCGAAGATGATGGTACAGTGAAGATTGCTGCAACAAGTGGCGATCAAGCAAAACAAGCTATCGCTCGTATCGAAGAAATTACTGCTGAAGTTGAAGTGGGTCGTATCTACAACGGTAAAGTAACTCGTATTGTAGATTTCGGTGCATTCGTTGCTATCGGTGGCGGCAAAGAAGGTCTGGTTCATATTTCTCAAATCGCAGACAAACGCGTTGAGAAAGTGAGTGACTACTTGGAAATGGGTCAAGAAGTTCCAGTTAAAGTACTGGAAATTGACCGTCAAGGCCGTATTCGCTTAAGCATGAAAGAAGCTCAAGCTAATCAGCAGGAAGCAACAGAAACTTCTTCTGAAGATTCTGCGAATTAATGATATTCTACTACCGATATCTAGACATAGGTATCGGTAGAGACTTATTATGATTGACAAGTAGGACGTCTAGAACGCTTTTTGTTGAAAGGTCTGACTTTGGGAGTGAGAAATGAAAACATTTCTGCGCAGTTGTTCTATTGCTGTTTTCATCTTTATTTCCGGATGCAGCACTAGTCCAGAGTGGCGTCAGAATGCGATTTTTGCCACACCATTGCAGCCTTCTTTACAACAAGAAGTGATATTGGCTCGTATAGAACAAATCTTAGCGAGCCGCTCATTAACTGAAGATGAATACGCACAGCTTTTATATGAGCGTGGTGTGCTGTATGATAGTCTCGGTTTACGAGCTTTAGCGCGCAATGATTTTTCAATGGCGCTATCAATACGACCAGATATGCTAGAAATTTTTAATTTTCTAGGTATCTATTTTACGCAGGCAGCGAATTACGATGCTGCTTATGAAGCGTTTGATTCTGTTTTAGAGCTTGATCCAACTTACAATAATGCGCGTTTTAATCGTGGTATCGCTTCGTACTACGGTGGCCGATTGAAATTGGCGCAGGATGATCTGCAGGCGTTTTATCAGGTCGATCCAAATGATCCCATTCGTTCGCTTTGGTTATATCTTGTAGAAAAAGAGATAAACACTGATTTGGCTAAACAACAGCTAAAACAGCGATACCAGCAGGCGGATAAAACGGGGCAATGGGGATGGAATATAGTTGAGTTTTATTTAGGCGATATTAATGAGAAAACATTAATGTTGAAACTAAATGAGGCTTCAACCGATAACACTTCGCTCGCTGAGCATCTTAGTGAAACTAACTTCTATTTAGGTAAGTATTACCTAAGTCTGGGGGACATGGATAGCGCAGAAGCGTTATTCAAGCTGACGGTTGCCAACAACGCACATAACTTTGTTGAGCACCGCTACGCATTGTTGGAATTAGCACTGTTAGGCCAACAAGAAGACCTAGCGGAATCGGACCAGCAATAGCTGACGAACATTTCTCTGATCAGTTTGAAAGCCATCATCTACATAGGATGAGGGCTTGTTTGTTCGTTTAATAATATAATTTGAGCCAGTTCACATTTTAGATGATAAAGACCGACAAACCATGCGGTATGTTATGTCAACTGGCTGCCATAATGAATGAGGCACAGTGACATGACTACTGAAACCGATATGACTTTTGCTGATCTAGGTTTATCAGCACCTATTTTGACTGCACTGAATGACTTAGGCTACGAGAAGCCTTCTCCAATTCAGCAACAATGTATTCCTTTCCTTTTAAACGGCAATGATGTTTTAGGTATGGCACAGACAGGTAGTGGTAAAACTGCCGCATTTAGCCTGCCTTTATTACACAATCTTGATGAATCATTAAAAGCACCACAAATTTTAGTTTTAGCACCTACTCGTGAACTTGCGGTTCAGGTTGCTGAAGCAATTGAAGATTTTTCTAAACACTTACCAAAAGTAAATGTTGTTGCACTGTATGGTGGTCAGCGTTACGACGTGCAATTACGCGCGTTACGTCAAGGTCCACAAGTTGTTGTGGGTACACCAGGTCGTTTATTAGACCATTTAAACCGTGGCACATTAGATTTATCTAAACTGAAGGGCTTAGTATTAGATGAAGCTGATGAAATGTTACGTATGGGCTTTATTGAAGATGTTGAAAACATTTTAAGTAAGATCCCAGCAGAACACCAAACTGCACTGTTCTCTGCAACAATGCCAGAAGCAATTCGTCGTATTACACGTCGCTTTATGAATGATCCTAAAGAAGTGCGCATTCAAAGTAGCGTAACGACACGTCCAGACATTAGTCAAAGCTATTGGATGACATTCGGCGCACGTAAAAATGAAGCGTTAATTCGTTTCTTAGAAGCTGAAGATTTTGATGCGGCAATTATTTTCGTTCGTACTAAAAACGCAACATTAGAAGTTGCTGAAGCTTTAGAGCGTAACGGCTATAACAGCGCAGCGTTAAATGGTGATATGAACCAATCACTGCGTGAGCAAACATTAGAGCGTCTGAAAAATGGTCGTTTAGATATTTTAATTGCAACTGACGTTGCTGCTCGTGGTCTTGACGTTGACCGTATCAGCCTTGTTGTGAACTATGATATCCCAATGGATTCAGAATCTTATGTTCACCGTATTGGTCGTACTGGTCGTGCGGGTCGTGCTGGCCGTGCAATTTTATTCGTTGATAATCGTGAGCGTCGTTTACTGCGCAATATCGAACGTACAATGAAGATGACTATTCCTGAAGTAGAACTGCCAAATGCAGAGCTTATCAGCCAACGTCGTCAGGAAAAATTTGCACAGCAAATCGCACAACAATTAGAAACTAGCAACCTTGACCAATACCGTGCTCTGTTACCTAAATTAGCTCCACAAGGTGAAGAAGCGCTGGATATGGAAACACTGGCTGCGGTATTACTGAAAATGGCTCAAGGTGAGCGTGCACTTATTCTGCCACCAGATCCAGTTCGTCGTCCTCGTCGTGAATTTAACGATCGTGACGATCGTCGTGGTGATGATCGCCGTCGCGGTGATAACGATCGCGAGCGTTCTCCTCGTCGTGAACGTCGTGATGCTGGCGAGATGGATTTATACCGTATCGAAGTGGGTCGTGATGATGGTGTTGAAGTGCGTCATATCGTTGGTGCGATTGCTAACGAAGGCGATATCAGCAGCCGTTACATTGGTAATATCAAACTGTATGGTTCTCACTCAACCATCGAATTACCAAAAGGTATGCCAACAGATTTATTAAGCCATTTCACACGTACGCGTATTATGAACAAACCACTGAATATGCAATTAGTGGGTGATGCTCAATCTCAGCCTTTCCGTGAGCGTCGTAATAACAGCCGTCGTGATGGTCAGCCACAAGGTGGTCGTCGTTTTAACAATGGTGATCAACCACAACGTCGTGGTAATAACGACCGTGGTGGTGAGCGTAGCAACGATCGTGGTGGCGAGCGCGGTAACTTCCGCAGTCGTAACAACGAAGGTACACCACGCCGCCGTAGCAGCTCTCATAACCAATAATAGTTGGTAATTAACTTAATTTTTAATTGAGTTGATGACAAAAAATAAAACCAGTCAATGAAAGTTGACTGGTTTTTTTATCATTTGATTAGTAATATAAAATTTATTACGACACATTTCTGTCAATATAAACAATAGGAAAGCTTATTCAAGTAAATCGGTTAGATTTACGTGCAGATTTTAATTTATAACAAATTAGCTTAAGCCAATCGCTTCTTTTAATGGCTTTAAATATCGACGGCTGACAGGAATTTGGCTGTTATTGTGTAATATCAACTCCGCTTGCCCATTATCGCCAAAAACAATCTCATTAACATAATCCATATTCACTAAATATTGGCGATGGCAACGGACCAGCTGTGTCCGTGTTTCTAACGTGCGTAATGTTAATTCTGTAAAGCCTTCTTGACCTTGATTATTGGTTACATAAACCCCACTGAGCCTTGATGTTGCAAATACCGCTTCATCAATGGGCATTAACCAAATACGGCTATGACCTGTACAAGGAATACACTTTAAACGTTCTTCAGGAGGCGTTAAGAGATCAATATTCTGCTTATTACCTTGGCGTAAACGGTTTAATGTTTTTGTTAGGCGCTCTTGCTCTAAAGGTTTGAGTAGATAATCAAAGGCGTGCTCTTCAAAGGCTTGGATTGCATACTCTTCAAATGCGGTTAAAAAGACGATATACGGGCGATGTTCAGGATCAAGCATTGTGACCATTTCAAGCCCTGTAATGCGTGGCATTTGAATATCAAGAAAGACGACATCGGGTTTCTTACGGTGTATCTCTCCTATGGCTTCAATTGCATTACTGCATTCACCAACAATATGAATATCCTTTTCGACTTCAAGTAAACAACGTAAATTTTCACGAGCTAACGGCTCATCGTCAACGATTAATATATTCATTGTTATGCAACGTTATCCATGCTTTTTTCTAGAGGTAAGCAAATTTTCACCTTTGTATATTCATCAGCTTGGCATTCCACTAAAACACCATAAAGTTCGCCATAGCGTAATTTTAATCGCTTATCCACCAGCCTCATTCCTAACCCTAATTCATGAGAAGGGCATTGGGGTTGGTAAAGCCCCGCATTATCACAGATTTCAATAATGATTAAATGGTGCTCTTGGTGTGCTCTAATTGTAATCTTTCCTGTATCTAATAACTGTGATGTTCCATGTTTAATTGCATTTTCGACCATTGGTTGAAGCGAAAAAGCAGGCAAACGGGCATTAGCTAGGCTTTCAGGAATTTGAATATCAATCTGTAATCGTTCCTGAAAACGGGCTTTTTCGATTTGCAAATATGCATTCACATGTTCAATTTCATCACTTAATGTCACAACTGCTTCAGGTCTTTTTAAATTTTTACGAAAGAAAGCAGAGAGAAATTGCACTAATTGCTTTGCTTGTTCGCTATCACGTCGAATAACTGCTTGTAGTGTATTTAATGCGTTAAAAAGAAAGTGGGGATTCACTTGCGCATGGAGAAGTTTAATCTCTGACTCTAAAAGAGATTGCTTATTTCGCTCATATTGTCCAGCCAGAATTTGTGCAGATAATAGACTTGCAATCCCTTCACCTAGGGTTCGGTTAATAGAACTAAATAGGCGATTTTTAGCTTCATAAAGTTTTATTGTGCCAATGACTTGGTTATTTTCGCCTCTTAATGGAATAACTAAGGTTGAGCCAAGTTTGCAATGGGGTGAAAGCGTACAACGGTAAGGTGTTTCATTACCATCTGCATAAACAACTTCATTATTATTGATGGCTTGTTTGGATTGTTCTGATGAAATAGGTGTACCCGGTAAATGATGATCAGCGCCAATACCAATAAAGGCGAGGAGTTTTTCTCTATCTGTAATCGCAACGGCACTGACTCTTAGTTCTTGATAAATGACTTTTGCCACTCGAGTGCTATTATCTTGATTAAACCCTTTACGCAAAATACCTTCGGTGCAAACGGCAATTTTTAATGCTTGAGCTGAAAATGCACTGGTATATTTTTCAAATATTGCCCGTCTATCTTGTAATATTCGAATAAACATCGCCGCACCAACGGTATTTGCGACAATCATTGGGGCAGCAATATCTTTCACTAAGGCAAGCGCTTCATTAAATGGGCGAGCTAATAATAAGATAATGCTCATCTGTATTATTTCGGCAAAGAAAGTCACGGCTGCTGCGGTCCATGGATTAAATATGCGGTGCATTTGCCCGCGTTTGACGTAATAACGGTGAACTAATCCGCCAATTAATCCCTCTACAATAGTAGACACCATACAGCTAAATGCGGTCATACCGCCCAGAGAATAACGGTGTAAGCCTCCCGTAAAACCGACAAGGAAGCCGACATAAGGGCCACCTAGTAATCCGCCTAATACCGAACCAATGGCACGCGTATTGGCAATAGAATCATTAATATGTAGCCCAAAATAGGTGCCCATAATACAAAAAATAGAGAAAATGACGTAGCACATCAACTTATGCGGAAGCTTTATCGTGACCTGTAGAAGTGGCGTAAATAAAGGTGTTTTGCTTAAAAACCAAGCAATGATTAAATAAACGCACATTTGCTGTAATAACAGCAAAATAAGATCAAATTCGTACATAAGTATCGAGTACCGTTCTCTTCTTTATCTGATAAATATAAAAATACCAGATAAAACAGGGCTATTAATGAGGCGATAAAGTTTGATATAAGAATAACTTAATCGCACTTTCAAAGAAAATATTCCTTTGCGTCAGTGATCTGGCGCACAAAATTCTTAAAGAAATTCTGAGTTATTGTGTAATATAACTCCGTCAGTGAGTGTTCTACTTCACTATTAAGGTCTAATCGTTATATGAAAAAAAGAGCCATCTATCTTATTTTATTAATGCTAATACTAATTGCATTAGCCATACTTTTCCGCGCGCATAATCAATATTTATTACTGCAAGGCGAAGTGGATGCACCGGAAGTGATTGTCGCCTCTAAAGCCAAAGGCCGTGTGATTGAGCGTCATATAGAGCGAGGTGATGATGTAAAAGCGGGGCAATTGATGATCACATTAGAAAGCCCCGAACTCAATGCGCAAGTTGCTGCACTTGAAGCCGCTAAAGCACAAGCACAAGCTCAATTAGATTTGTCATTACATGGCACAAGAGAAGAGAGTATTCGTAACCTAGAAGCCGTGTTATCTCAAGCAAAAGTGGAAGCTGCAAATTCAGCAAGAGATTATCAACGTATCAGTGCTGTGGCGAATAAAGGCTATGTATCAGCGACAGAACTTGATAATGCACGCCGTAGCCGTGATGTTGCTTCACAACGTGTAAGAGCCGCGCAAGCTGAGCTTGATGAAGCCCAAAATGGTGATCGTATTGAATTACGCCACAAATATACGGCGGCGGTGCAACAAGCAGAACAACAACTTATTGAGTTGAAGATCCAACAAAACGATCTACAAGTTAAAGCGCCAGTGGATGGAGAAGTTGGTCCTATTCCTGCGGAAATTGGTGAGCTTTTTAATGCGAATAGCCCACTTGCTACACTGATCCGAATTCCTGATGCTTATTTTGTTTATAACCTCCGCGAAGATATCTTAGCGGATATACGTAAAGGTGATCGCATTACTATCACGGTTCCCGCATTAGGCAATAAAGAAGTAGAAGCTGAAATTCGCTATATCGCCCCAATGGGCGACTACGCAACAAAAAGAGCAACAAGAGCAACAGGTGATTTCGATTTAAAAACATTTGAAATCCGACTGTATCCTGTTACGCCAATTGAAGGGCTACGTCCTGGTATGAGCGCATTATGGCGCTGGGATAAATAAGGACGAATAATGAGAGTAAAGGCAGCTTGGCGTGGCTTTAGTAGCGCATTTTCACGAGAAACTCATATGGCAGTTCGTAGCCCCGTTTTTCACTGGCTAAGCTGGCTGTTTCCATTGATGTTGTTTACGTTAATTAGTGCTAACTTTTCTGAAGGCACATTGCTGAACTTGCCTGTTTCCGTGATTAATAATGACAATAGTCCATTATCAAGGACCCTGATTAGAGACCTAAATGCAGGCTCTCATGCACAATTAAATACGCTAGACGGTAATCCTCGCACAGCAATGGAGCGATTAGGTAGCGCAAAAGATTACGCGATACTGACCATCCCTCGACACTTTGAAAGTAAGGTATTAGCAGGAAAGCAACCTACCACACGGATGTATTACAACGGATTGTATTATGCGGCGGGGAGTTATGCGATTCAGGACTTTAGCGGACTCATTGTAGAGCTTAATGCGCAATATCGCACTGTTTTAGCGCAAGAGATGAATAAGCCCGTTCCACCATTGGCAAAAGTTACGCTCTCTTATGACAGTTTGTTTAATGCCAGCGGGAGTTATATTTATTACCAGCAATTTGCAGCTACGATCCATATGCTCCAACTGTTCGTCGTGACTTGTACTATTTATTCTTTGTCACGAGGAAATATGCTCCTGAATATTAAGCCTTTTACTTTTGCGCTTATTGGGAAGCTTACACCTTATACGCTGTTTTTCTTAACCTTATTAATTGTCGAACTCGCGGCATTAGTGCATTTTTCAGGGGCAAAGGTGAACGGTAATCCACTATACATGGTGTTAGTGGGATTCTTCTATATTATTGCAGCTCAAAGTGTGGGGTTGCTGCTCTTTGCGTTTACCAATAGTGCGATAACGGCATACAGTATGATAGGTATGTTGGTGAGTATCGCATTGGCATTTTCAGGCATGGCTGTGCCCGAGCTTTCGATGATATTGCCTGCAAGGATCATCTCTAACTTAGAACCATTAACGCACGCCTTAAATGCGATGTTTGATATCTTCTTAAGAGAAGTATCACTACAAGGCATTTTATATGTGTGTTCACTTTTGCTGATTTATCCTTTTGCTATCGCCTTTTTAGTTCGTAAACGTATTTTTAAACGATTGGAATTACAGGTAGGTGTTGCATGATGCAAATGTATTTCCAAACCTTCAAGCGTGTTCTATTGGGTATGTTAGAAAAACCCATGTGGATGTTACTTATTGTTTCTCTGTGCATTATGAGTTTGGTTTATGCCAAGCCTGTACTGTGGGATCTTCCTGTGGCTGTTATCAATCAAGATCACAGTCCCGCAAGTTATTCACTGATCCGCGCATTAAACTCCACACCAAAATTAAGCATCAAGAATTACGATAATTTAGATGAAGCCCGCCACGATATGATTATGCGAGAGTTATTTGCCATTATTATTGTTCCAACCGATTTTGAGAAAAAACTACTCAATGGTAAAGATGTTACTGTGCCTGTATTTGGTGATGCGACAAACCGTCTGGCTAGCGGGCAAATTCAACAAGAGTTGATGTTGGCTTATCAGCAGTTATTAGATGCTTACAATGGACGTATTTTGAGAAATGCAGGCTTTAGTGTTGAACAATCAAAAATCCTATTAAAGCCTATTCAGGGTGAAACCATTGCGATGTATAACCCTGGGGTAAGTTTTGCTGCGATTATTTTCCCTGGCTTATTAGTGATGCTATTACAGCACTCACTTCTAATAGCTTGTGTCCGCGTCAGTATCGCGGTGAGAAGTACCCCGAAAGGAAAGCCACCTTTAGCGGTTTATCTAGGGGCATTATCTGCACTTATTCCGATTTGGTTATTTTTATCTGCGGTATTCTTTGCTTTGTGGCCGTGGGTATTGGGTTACCGCCAGGAAGCGCCGCTTTACCAGATTTGGATGCTGACTTTCCCATTCTTATTGGCGGTCTTAGGGTTAGGTAAGTTAATTACAGAATGCTTACGCAGTGTTGAGATGATTTATCTGACACTAGCCTTTGTGACAACACCAGTGTTCTATATTTCTGGCACAATCTGGCCATTACAAGCAATGCCAGATTGGGTATTTGCCATTTCATCTGCATTACCTTCTACATGGGCTGTAAACGCCATGGCGGGAATCAACCAAATGGGGCTGTCATTCCAAAGTATATTGGGTGATATCGTGATGATGCTCGTTTTAGGTGTGATTTATACGGTATTAGGTGTGCTGGTGGGTATGCTACGTAATGGTGAGTTAAGACATATTACGCATCAGTTTAAGCATTGGTTACATCATCGTGGTGAGTCAAAATAAAAAGCCCTTAAGGGCTTTTATTTATCAATATTGTAGATCTTATCTTTACTAATAATATTTACTATGTGGTGGCAACAATCCATTGATAATTTTCTTGGTTCCCATTTTGAAATATCTATTAATGAAAGACCGTGGTAACTCCAAGGAATAATACCGCTTACACCACATCCATAATGATTTAATTGATCTATAAATGTTTTGTTAAGTGTATCATATATCTTTAATTCACCAATTCTAATCCTGCCAACTTACGCCAATAACCATTACAGTCATGATGATGAATCGTTGTAAGAGGCTGTTGACCTTGCTCATTTTGGCGAAATTGTTGCAAGGTATCAAAAATAGCGTCAGATTCAGGTGAAAGGCGAATAATATCCACTAAACCTGCCATTGAAGCTTGATCGTTACCCAAGTTATAGCAATAACCACTTTGTGTTTGAATGCCATTAAGCACAAACACTCGCTGATTTTCTTGTGATAATACTTCACGGCCTTGAGGGTATTTTTGACAACAGGTTTCACAATCATCTTTAGAGCGATTTTCAGAACGCGCAGTAAAACAACGTGCTGAATAAGCGAGAGGAAGATGCCCATAAGCCAATACTTCAACTTCAAACTTATTGCGAATGCCTAATTTTTCACATTGATTTAAAAGATTATTTAACCACTCGCGAGAAAGCTCAACAGGCATACACCAACGCATCATGCCTTGTTTATGCAACAAACGTAGTGCATAAGCGTTGTAGCAGTTAAGCCCGTGGCCTGCAACAAAAGGAAGATTGCGCTCGTAAAGCATATTAATCACGCCAAAATCATGTGCTTCAACTAAAAACTCACCGTTATCAACCAGCTTAGCAATTTCTTTCAATTCAGAAGGTGCTTGTAATAACGCTAAGGTAGAAAGAACCACTTGTTTGCCACTTTTAGCGACTTCTTTGGCGAGGTTTATCCAATCTTGAGGTTTGGTTTCTCGGCGTTTACTGCAAACTGTTTCGCCTAAATAAATAATATCAGCGTCGCATTGTTTTGCTTTTTCGTAGAACGCTTCAAGTGTCTCTTTTTGCCAATAATAAAGTACAGATCCTAATGCATATTTCATTTTCGTATCCTTATTATTGCCATTTACGGTGATAAGCACCCAGTGTTGTTTGTGTTCCTTCTGAAATCTTTCCTAGCGCGTTCATCCAACGTGGATTAGTACTAAAACCTTGAGGATCTTTCTTACATTGATCAATGGCTGCACGCCAAACTCTCGCCACTTCTGTCACATAGGCAGGGCTACGTTGACGACCTTCAATTTTAACTGACGCAATATTCATCGCCATTAATTCAGGTAAGAGTGAAAGAGTATTGAGGCTCGTAGGCTCTTCTAATGCGTGATAACAGTGATCATCAACAAAATAGCGACCTTTACACAGTGTTGGGTAGCCTGCATTTTCATCAGGTGAATAGCGGTCTATCAAGACATCATTAAGGCGAGATTCCATCCCTTGTGGTGTTTGTTGCCAACGTACAAAACGTGCAGGAGAGCAAGCACCTACCGTATTTGGCGATTCACCTGTTAAATAAGAAGAGAGATAGCATCTACCTTCAGCCATAATACATAAACTGCCAAAGGCAAAAACTTCTAAAGGTACAGGGCTAGTTTGTGCTAATTGTTTGACTTGATGAATAGATAGAACACGAGGAAGAACAATACGAGCCACATCGAAGTTACGTTGATAAAACTCAATAGCTTGTGTATTGGTTGCTGAGGCTTGTACTGAAACATGACGTTCAATATGAGGATAACGCTCTGCAGCGTACTCTAACATGGCGATATCCGCCAAGATAAGAGCATCAGCCCCTAAAGATGCCGCCATATCAACGGCTTTTTGCCAGCGTTCAAATCCATCAGGGTGAGCAAAGGTGTTTATTGCAATATGCAATTTTCGCTGGTGGCGATGAACATAATTAACCGCTTCTTGTAACTTCTTTTCTGTGAAATTTAAACCAGCAAAATGTCTTGCATTAGTATCATCTTTTAAGCCGATATAAACGGCATCCGCACCATTATCTATGGCCGCTTTTAAGGCAGGTAAATTACCCGCTGGGCACAGCAATTCCATCTTCACTTCCCTTTAGAAATTAAGAATGATCAGAAATTGTAATGAGCAGGATAAAAAAAGGTTTTGATTTAGGGCAGAGAACTTCGTTTTTTGCTTAAGTAAAATCAAAGAACACAAAATGTGAGCAACGGATTAACCGAATATTGATATAGGATCGCAGAATATCTGTCTATATCTGGCACAATAGCCCGTAATTTTATTTATAGGAGTCCGAACGTGTTTAACAAAATTCGTACCCATTTGGTTAAAGAGGGACCTCGTTTTTTACGTTACCCTTTACAAGTTACCCCATTTGCTCTGCAACGCGATATTTTAGAACAGTTTTTAAGCTGGCAATTTCGTGAATCTTTAGCGGAAGGCGATTTGCACTTTCTAGAAAATAAATGGCTAAAAGTTGAGATAAGAGACTTACATTTACAGTGGTTTATCAGTGTTTGTGATGATAAATTAGTGGTCAGTCGCTTAGAAAAAGAAGATGTCAGCTTTAGTGGAAATGCAAATGATCTTATTTTAATTGCTGCGCGCAAAGAAGATCCTGACACCTTATTTTTCCAACGCCGTCTACAAATTGAGGGTGATACAGAACTCGGGTTATATGTTAAGAACCTGATGGACGCAATTGAATTAGACTCAATGCCATCTGTGTTGCGTTTTGGTTTATTACAACTGGCTGAGTTTGTAAAAAGTGGGCTTCAAGAAGAAACCGAAGACACTCTACACAGCCATGAACTGAGCTCAACTTCATGCTAATACGTGTTGAAATTCCCGTTGATATTCCAGCTATTGATAACCTTTTACGTCAAGCGTTTCCTACAGGTGCAGAAGCTGATTTAGTGGGACATTTACGAGAAGAGGGACTGCTGACATTAGGTATGGTCGCAGTCGATGATGAAGGCCACGTTATGGGTTACATTGGCTTTACACCCGTTGATGTTGATGGTGTCGATTGCCAATGGGTAGGGCTTGCGCCTCTTGCTGTTGCACCTGATTTCCAGAACCAAGGTATTGGACGCCAACTGATTAATGAAGGGTTAGATAGCCTAAATGAATTTGGTTATGGCGCCGTGGTGGTATTAGGTGAGCCAGAGTACTATCAAAAATCAGGCTTTATTCCTGCAAAATCACAAGGGTTACATTGCAAATGGCCTGACACCGAAGAGGCATTTCAGTTCTATGCTCTCGATAATGGTAATGTTGAAAATATTCATGGTTTAGTGAATTTCTCGCCATTATTTGATGAGGTTTAATCGAACAGATTGTCTATCGTGTTAAATACAACGCAATGTCTGAAGGCTGGTCTTTGATCAGCTTTTCTTTTTGCGTTTTCTTCAATTGTTTTAATTGGTATTCAAGTTGAGAAGCACGTTGCCGAGAGCCTATTTGGCAATGAAACTCTAATAATAAAGGTCCTTTTCCTTTCAGTGCTTTAGCACCGGTTCCATTCTGGTGTTGAGTAAAGCGTCGCTCAACGTTTGTCGTTATCCCTGTATAAAGATAGCCAAGACGATTTCTGACAATATAGAGTGACCACACTGTATCAGCCATCATTTTTTCCTTTTCGTGCTACTTTTTTTTGATAAATAATATTTCTTAATTTTTGAATTGAGTAATTTATCGTTTTATCAAAATGAAATCTATTAGATATATCAATATGTTGTGAAATATTTGTGACAGAATAATTTGTTATTTATAAAATGACATTCAATTTTTTTGAAAATGAACAGCAATTATTGCTAATTTTAAAGTTAAATTAAAGCGCATAGTATGATCCATATCACAGAGAGACACTCCGCGATACCTAACAAAATTAGAATTTAATTGGAGTTTATTATGAAAAAATCTACATTAATCGCTACAACATTAGCTTTAAGTGCTATTTCATTCGGTTCAATCGCATCTGATAGCGTATCAAAAAGCCCTTCTGTTAATGGTGAGTATATCACAATCACAGGTAGCGATACTTTAGATGGTTTAACCACTAAAATTGCTCAAATTGCAAAAGATGAAGGTGCAAAAGGCTTTAAAGTTGTTGGCGCAACAGGTGACGATTACCTCACTGTAAATGCTGAAATTTATCGTTAATTTTAATTATTTTCGATAAATAACCTGTAATAAGAGACACGCGGTAAGACGCTCGTTTTGATGATATAATTATCAGCTAAACAGCGTCTCTTTTTGTATCTATACAGGTGTATTATGTCTTCTTTAGACTCGATCAAAATAATTAAACAATACATTCGAGATAACCATGTGTTTACCTTATGTACAACTCGTTCATTAGGTGATGTTTGGTGTGCAAATTGTTTTTATTGGTTCGATGAAAGCCAGATGAGGCTTGTTTTTCTTTCTGAAAAGAAAACGCGTCATGCTCAAATGATGCAGGAAAATTTATTAGTTGCAGGAAGTATTAGTACGCAAGAAATTGCAGTATCCGATCTACAAGGTATTCAATTCACGGGTTCTGTTGCTTTACTGGCAGGTAAGGACGACATCCACGCAAGAAAACATTACTGTTTACGCTTTCCTGTCGCATTAGCCGCCATCCATGTGCCTTTATGGGAATTACAATTACAAGAAATTAAGATGGTCAATAATCAGTTAGGTTTTGGGACTAAGCTGTATTGGCAGCGTGATTAAGCTGATTATTTTTTCTCAAATTTCTTTTATTCCCAAAAATAATGATTTTTCTGTTCCCACCCTTTTAAAGACATACATGAAGTATAGAAAGTTCTTCTGTCTTCTTGATTAATGTCCTCAACATAACTTTCTGTCATTGGTACGCGTTCAGTGTAGGTTTTTTTATCACCACAATGGTCTTTATCATCTTTACGACACGTTCTTTGTACATCACGATAAACAGTACGTTGTAGCACTTCTTTGCGGATAGGGTAACGAGTATTGGCATCGAGATCGCAAATTAATTTTGCTTCTTGTAATGTGTAATCTGATGCACCTTTGGGTTCCCAAGTACTACTGCAACCCGAAAGTAAAATCATTGAAAATAAAGGGAAGAGCGCTAATTTCATATCAAATATCATCATAAAAAGAATAGTCAAGAGAGTTAATAATAAAACAAAACTAATCACTTTTACCATCTTTTTTGAAAATGATTCGCATTTGATAACAGGAGTGATTAAGTAAGAATGGTAAGAAAAAAGCCCATTATATAAATGGGCTTTTAGGGATTACTCGAATGATGAAAGATTTTTTTCTATCTCAGCATCTATTTCAGTATGCTGGAGATGTTTAGCACCAAGTTTCTTTTTCAATTCGGTGCCTAGCTTCACGAGTTGTTCTCGATTCGCTTTAGACTGCTTTTTACCCCATTTTTTTAAATGGTAGTTCAGTTCATGATCTTCAGAAAAGCTTACATATTTATTATCACTTAAAGGCATACATCCTCCAGTTAATTTAATTCAATGTGTATTACTTCAATTTATGGATCACCTGATTACTACTACCACGCCACAGTAATGCGGGATCATAAAGTTCTTGTACGAACTTCCCATCAATCAGTACGTTAATAAAGTTAACGACTTCTTGCTGCTCTGGGGTTAAGTCAGCCAGTAAGTAGCCAGTCCAAACCCAAATATCTTTCTCAGGGCATTCCGTTTTAACGCGTTTTACCAATTTTAATATAGCAGAAAGATTTTGAGGGTGTAGTGGATCTCCACCTGAAAGTGATAATCCTTGTCGTTTAATCCGACTGTCTTGGAGATCAGCAATGATCTGATCTTCCACTTCTTGTGTAAACGGCTTGCCCGACGTTAATGACCACGTTGATTGGTTATAACAGCCGCGGCATTGGTGTATGCACCCTGCAACAAACAGGGTGCAACGAGTACCAGGACCATTTACCACATCAACAGGATAGTATTGATGATAATTCACTCTGTTAGCCTAACTGACCATTTGCCAGATGTTTAACTCGACGTTTAACTTCTTCCTGTTTACCCGCATTAAATGGACGTGAATCGGGGCTGCCTAAATATCCACACACACGGCGAATAACAGAGACTCTAGCAGGGTTGTGATTACCACAACGCGGGCAAGTAAACCCTTTACTGGTGCAAGAGAATTCACCGGTATAACCACAGTCGTAACATTCGTCTATTGGAGTGTTTGTTCCATAGTAAGGAACTCGGGTATAGCTATAGTCCCACACATCCTCTAACGCTTTAAGGTTATGCTGTAAGTTTGGATATTCGCCATAGCAGATAAAACCGCCACTTGCTAATGGAGGATAAGGCGCTTCAAAATCCAGTTTGTCGTATGGGTTTACTTTTTTCTCAACATCTAAGTGGAAGCTGTTGGTGTAATAACCTTTGTCGGTAACACCAGGAAGAATACCGAACTCTGCGGCATCTAAACGACAGAAACGGTCACATAAGTTTTCGCTTGGTGTGCTATAAAGGCTAAAGCCATAACCTGTTTCAGCTTTCCATTGATCTGTGGCTTCACGTAGACGATTAATAATCGCTACCGCTTTTTCTCTTAAGGTTTCGTCGTCAAAAACGTGTTTTTGAGTACCAAACAGTGCATTAATGGTTTCATGAACACCAATATAACCAAGAGAAATTGAGGCTCTACCATTTTTAAAGATTTCAGCCACATTATCATCTGCTTTCAAGCGAACACCGCAAGCACCTTCCATATAAAGGATAGGGGCAACACGCGCTTTGACGTTTTCTAAACGAGCAATACGTGTCATCAGTGCTTTTTTCGCTAATTCAAGGCGGTCATCAAGTAGTGACCAGAATGTCGCTTCATCACCTTGAGCTTCAATAGCAATACGCGGTAGATTCAGGCTGATAACGCCTAAGTTATTACGCCCCTCGTGGATCATTTCGCCATTTTCTTCGTAAACACCTAAGAAACTACGGCAACCCATTGGAGTTTTAAATGATCCCGTCACTTTCACAACTTGATCGTAATTTAAGATATCGGGATACATGCGTTTACTTGCGCATTCAAGAGCAAGTTGTTTGATATCGTAATTAGGATCACCAAACTTATGGTTTAAGCCATCTTTAATGGCAAAAACGAGTTTAGGGAAAACAGCCGTTTTACGGTTTTTACCTAAACCTGCCATACGGTTTTCAAGAATAGAGCGTTGAATTAAACGCGCTTCTTTTGATGTACCAAGACCAAAGCCAAAAGTGACAAATGGGGTTTGTCCATTAGCCGTATGCAGCGTATTGACTTCATACTCTAAAGATTGGAATGCGTCGTAACACTCTTTTTCAGTGCGTGCAGTGGCATAGGCTTCTTTGTCAGCAATTTGCCATTCTTCTGCCACTTTATAGTGTTTGTCATAACTTGCTTTTACAAATGGTGCTAATACTTCATCGATACGATTTATCGTTGTACCGCCATAAATATGGCTTGCCACTTGTGCGATAATTTGTGCAGTTACTGCTGTTGCTGTTGAAATAGATTTAGGGGGTTCTATTTCTGCATTTCCCATTTTAAAGCCATTGTTTAACATGCCTTTAAGGTCAATTAGCATACAGTTAAACATAGGGAAAAACGGTGAATAATCGAGATCATGATAATGAATTTCACCACGCTCATGAGCGAGTACCACATCTCTTGGCAGGATATGCAATTTTGCGTAATGTTTAGCCACAATACCCGCAAGTAAATCACGCTGGGTAGGGATAACCTTACTGTCTTTATTCGCATTTTCATGAAGAATAGAGACATCACTTTGTTCGATAAGACCTCGGATTTCCTGAGTTAGTCTTCCACGTTGCTCACGAGCAACATCTCGGTCATGACGGTATTCAATGTAGGCTCTGGCGACATCTTTATGTTCGCCAGCCATCAGCTGATTTTCTACGGCGTCTTGGATCTCACGGATATCGACATTCGAACGTCCTGCGAGAGATTGTGAAACGGATTGCGCGACAGAATCGCAATAATCATCATCAGTGATCTCACAAGCTACGGCGGCTCTTTTGATAGCATCGCTGATGCGGGTTTGGTCAAAAGAGACTTTACATCCGTCTCGTTTTATCACTATGGTTTTCACAATCTTGCTCCTTAACTATTTATCCACAGGCTCAAATCCCATAAAAACAGGTGATGGCACAGCATTCAGGCTTATTGTGGATAAGATGTGTATAATTACTATATGTTGTAGGTCGGTATGTATTAAAGCACAATATATAGTTATTGGAAGGGAAATAATCTTCATTAAAACTGATCTATATCAAGGTATTTTTGCTACGTCAGGTATCAAGAGGGATTAGCCGAATTGTAAATATGTGCCAAAAACAGAAGTGATAAATTATTCATCAAAAAGTGAGAACATAAAAAAAGCAAAGTGCTCATTAAGAGACCTTTGCTTTTTTATGACTCATTATTGAGACGAAATTAACGGATAGCGATAACTTCGATTTCTACTTTTGCATCTTTTGGTAAACGTGCAACTTCAACACATGAGCGAGCTGGGAATGCAGCATTATGCTCTTTAAAGAACGCTTCATAAGCCGCATTGATTGTACCAAAATCATTTAAATCTTTTACGAAAACAGTAGTCTTGATGATGTTAGCAACGGTTAAACCCGCTTTTTCAATGATTGCTTTTACGTTTTCTAAAGATTGACGAGCTTGCTCTGCGGCATTATCAGAAACAAATTCACCGGTTGCAGGATCAACAGGTAATTGACCTGAAGTGATCACTAAGTTACCTAAATCAACACCTTGTACATAAGGGCCGATTGCTGCAGGGGCTTTATCGGTATTAATTTCGTAAGACATGTAGAACTCCTGTTTTTATAAGATTAACGCTAACATTCGATTAGTGTGGCGCTATTATAGCCAGTGCTTTAGGTTAGCAATATGACAGATGTCAGGCTTTATCATAAAGTTTGTCAGTGTAAAAAGAAAATGAATGTAGAGTTATACTGCATCTTGACGCTACTTTTAGTCCATAAAAATAGTGAAATTGTAGTAATATTTTTTATAAAAAAGAGGAAATAAACTATTTCTATTTTTAGTAAAAATAGTCTTGGGGCTTTTAAGAGATAATTATTCTTTTTTATAAAAAAACTATCTGCCCTTTCGAGCAGATAGTTAAAAGAATTAACGAATTACCGCATGGCGTTCGAACTCTTTTTCACAGTATTTGCAGGTTAATACAACATCTGAGGCCAGTTTTTTCACACGGAAACTACTTTGTACTGGCTCGTTATGGCTAATACAGTTGCTGTTCGGGCAAGGCACCACATCTTCAAGTAATTCAGGTAAGCTTAATGCCATCTTATTAATCACTTGATAATCATCGATAATATTTACCGTTGCTTGCGGTGCATACATTGCTAAACGGTTTGCTTGTTCTGGGGTTAAAAAGACATTCTCAATTTTAATTAAGTCTTTTTTACCTAAATTTTCTGAAGGTAAATTAAAACCCACTGTTATTCTTTCATCAGTTTCAGTTAAACGAAACAGTGAAAGAATTTTAAAGCCCACCTGCGCTGGAATATGATCAATAACAGTCCCACGTTTGATAGCTTCAACTTTTAGTTTGTGATCATGTGTCATGGTGTGCTCCTTATTAAAGAACTAAGTTTTTATTCAGAACTAAGGCAAGTAATGCCTGGCGTGCGTAGATACCATTGCCCGCTTGTTGGAAGTAGTAAGCGTAAGGTGTTTTATCTACATCAGTAGTGATTTCATCAATACGTGGCAGTGGGTGTAGGATCTTGAGGTTATCTTTCACATTCACAAGATCTGCACTGGTTAAGATAAATTGTGCTTTCACATTCGCATACTCAGATGGATCTAAACGCTCTTTCTGTACACGAGTCATATAGAGAATATCCAGCTCAGGCATGACTTCATCTACTGTTTCATGCTGGCTATATTCAACACCATTCTCTTCCAGTAAGTGAAGAATATGTTCTGGCATAGCGAGTACTTTAGGGGCGATAAAATAGAGATGATTACCTTTAAATTTCGCTAATGCTTGTGCTAGTGAGTGAACTGTTCTGCCATATTTTAAGTCACCGACCATCGCGATATTAAGATTATCTAAACGACCCTGTGTCTCTTGAATGGTAAACAAATCCAGTAAAGTTTGTGTTGGATGTTGGTTTGCGCCATCACCCGCATTAAGTACTGGAATATCGCCAGCAAACTCAGAAGCTAAACGCGCTGCACCTTCTTGAGGATGGCGAATAACAATGGCATCAGCATAAGTGCGAAGAACCGAAATGGTATCCGCTAAAGTTTCACCTTTTTTACCCAGTGAAGTGTTGCTTCCATCAGAAAAACCGACAACAGATGCGCCTAGGCGATGAATCGCAGTTTCAAATGATAGGCGAGTACGTGTTGATGCTTCAAAAAAGCAACTCGCAATCACTTTATCTTTTAACAATTCGTTATTAGGTTGCTGTTTTAATTTATTAGCAATGTGAAGAACAGCTTCCAAATCTTCCCTGTCCAGATCATTGATGGAGATAATATGCTTTTGGTAGAGCGGATTAGTCATTTGAGTTCTCCTTTAGCGATGAATTGTGCGATAAGTGGTTTTTTACAGGCCAAAAAAAACCCCTCAATAAGAGGGGTTTTAAAAAATTGGGCTATTGGAAAAAAGAGAATGCGCTTGCGACCGGTTAAGGTGCTTGTTTTAGTAACAAATTGGAATAGGCGCTGTTTCATCTTTCCTCCTGACAAATTGTGGCGCATTATACGCATCTTAGATTTGCACGCAAGCGTTTGCTTTTGTTTTTTTCTAAAAATTTTTTTTTGATTTAAAAATCAATAAGCTTGGGATAAGACAAAGAAAACACCTATTTTTTGATAAATAAAAAATAGGTGTTTTGCATGATTATGTATTTTAGAAAGGATTTGCAAGGGTAGCGACCATCACTGCTTTTATGGTGTGAAGACGATTTTCTGCTTCATCAAACACAATGCTGTGTTTTGATTCAAAAACCTCATCAGTGACTTCAAAACCACCATATAGGTTAAATTCTTCAGCTAATGCTTTACCCATCGTTGTTTCTTCATCATGGAAAGCGGGTAAACAGTGAAGGAATTTAACATCTGTATTTCCAGTTAATTTTATAACATCCATATTGACCTGATAAGGCTTGAGTAAAGCAATACGCTCTTTCCAAACCTCTTTCGGTTCACCCATAGAAACCCACACGTCAGTGTAAAGAAAATCTGCATTTTTAACGCCTTCAGCGACATTTTCAGTGAGTGTGATTTTTCCACCATTTTTTGTTGCAATTTCTTGACATTGAGCAACTAAACCTGCTTCAGGCCAACATGCTTTAGGGGCAACTAAACGTAAATCCATACCTGTTAATGCTGCCGCTTCCAGCATGGTATTTCCCATGTTATTACGAGCGTCACCAAGGTAAGCAAACACAGTTTCTGATAACGGTTTAGTTTGATGTTCAGTGATAGTGAGTAAATCTGCTAGTAGCTGTGTTGGGTGAAATTCATTGGTTAAACCATTCCAAACAGGTACACCTGAATATTGTGCAAGTGCATCTACCGTTTTTTGCCCGTAACCCCGATACTGAATACCATCATACATACGACCTAATACTCGAGCGGTATCTTTTATCGATTCTTTATGCCCAATTTGGCTTCCTCCTCCTAAATAAGTCACTCTTGCGCCTTGATCAAATGCAGCAACTTCAAATGCACAACGGGTACGTGTTGAGTCTTTTTCAAAAATCAGTGCGATATTTTTTCCAGTAAGATATTGAGTTTCTTGACCTGATTTTTTGGCTTTTTTCAATTGCGTTGACAGTGTAAGCAGTTGCTGAATTTCCACAGGTGAAAAATCAAGCAAACGTAAGAATGATTTTTGATAAAAAGGGTTCATAGAGTGATATCCTGTTATTGAATTTATATTCAATTTATATTAATAAATATTCATCATCAACCCCTAAGGCAAAACTTTTAATTTAAACAGTCTGCGATAAGGGCATCATATTAAGTATGGAGTGTTGATCCTGCCTGTGGGAGAATGAACGAGATACCTTTTCAGACTATTGCGGAGCATGATTATGGCGGACAGCAAAGAGTTAGCAGAACAACGTGAAGAAACACGTCTTATTATTGAAGAGTTACTGGAAGATGGCAGTGATCCTGACGCACTGTATGCCATTGAGCACCATATTTCTTGTGAAAACTTTGAAACACTAGAAAAAGCAGCAGTTGAAGTCTTTAAGTTAGGTTATGAAGTGACTGAGCCTGAGGAAATTGAAGTCGAATCAGGTGAGATCCTAGTTTGTTTTGATGCTGTGAGTGAAAGTGGTTTGAATGCTGAACTTATTGATGCCCAAGTTGAGCAATTAATGAATTTAGCTGAAAAAATGGGTGTCTATTACGATGGTTGGGGGACTTATTTTGAAGATCCTGACGCAGAGTATGATGATGAAGAAGGTGAAGACGAAGACGACGAAGAAGAAGAGTCTGATAAGTCATCTCGCTTACATTAATTTTTGCTAAATGTTGTCCTTTTGTACCTGATTTATCAGTGCAAAATAATAGCACCAGCCACAAAATAGTTACTTTGTGACTGGTGTTATTGGTTTTAAGATCGAGCGATTAGTTCATCACCCCAAATCTACCATTGTCATAATCATCAAAAGCTTGTTGTAACTCTTCTTGCGTATTCATCACAAAAGGTCCTTGTCCAGCAATCGGCTCATTAATCGGCTCACCTGTTAGAATTAAAACAAGGGTGTCACCCATTGATTCTAATGTCAGCGTATCGCCATGATTATCTAACACGACCATGTCATGTTGGCGTGCTATTTCACTGTCATTGATATGTACAGCACCTTTTACTACAAACAGCATTGCATTATGGCCTTCGGGAATACTGTAATGTGAAACACCTGCGTGATTTAAATGCAGATCCCACACATTCAGTGGTGAATAGGTCATTGCGGCACCTTGGGTATTGGCATAATTACCCGCAATGACTCTGACATAACCCTGACCATCAGGTAATTCAACATGAGGGATATCCTCTGCTTTTAGCGCCTGATAACGAGGCTGTGTCATTTTGTACGCTGTCGGCAGATTCACCCAAAGTTGCACCATTTCCAATACACCGCCTTCTTTGGTCATTTTTTCAGAGTGATACTCTTTATGCAAAATGCCAGAAGCAGCAGTCATCCATTGCACATCACCTGCGCCGATGGTTCCAGCATGACCTTTAGAGTCATGATGAGAAACTTCGCCTTGATAAGCGATTGTCACGGTTTCAAATCCACGATGAGGATGCGCTCCTACACCACGGGCATTAGTAACAGGCTTAAATAGTGTTGGCTCGGCATAATCCATCAGCAGAAACGGGCTATGTTTTTCACCATTTTCCTGATAGGAAAATAAGGTGCTGACTGGAAAGCCATTACCTACCCAGTGTGAATTTGGCGCCGAATAAATATGATTAATCTGTCTGATAGTCATGATTGTTCTCCGAGTTAAGGAAAGAAACCGCAATAACCAAGACACAGAAGGAGGTAATACAGATTATCGCGATTTCTTAATGAAGCTGATCATAAAGTGTTCGCGAGATGAACAAAATAGGGGGAATTTGTTGATGGTGTTCAAAAAAAATGAATGATTTTAATAGATAGAAATAAAAGAGATGTAATAAAGAAAATAGAAATAATAAATAGGCTATATTTAAATAATTGAATAAATAGTTTTTAGTGTAATAGATTTAATTTTTTTTCATTTCTTTTCAAGAAATGAAAAATAAAAAACTACATTCTTTCTTAGCAACAATAAGTCAGAATGCAGTTTATTAATATGTTTATTTCTTAGTTCTTATTTGCTTGTGTCGCCACAGCCGCCAATAATTTTAGAAATAGAAACTGCTGGGTGCAGTAAGTAGTCGTAGTTACAGTCTTTTTCTTTATTGTATACGCTACCAGTACAACCAGTCATTACGGTAATTACAGAAGCAATAAGTGCAATTTTAACAAAGTTTTTCATGAAAAATTCCTTTTAAATTTTAGAGTTATAAAAGCCATTACATGACTTTATCTGCATAAAGATATTAAATTAGCGATAAATAGCAATATAAAAAAGAAGGAGAATTAAAATAAAATAGAAGCTAAGAGATATTTAATTTAAGAAGTTAAATAGAGTTATCTAGAGTGAAATGAATAATAAATTAAACTTGTATATTTTAATAAAATATAAGATAAGAATTTCATTAATAATACTTTGATAATAATTAATTAAGAAATTAATTGTGAGAATAAGTATAAAACATACTGTATTTATATCATTTTGATAAACAGAATTTGTGTTAATGGGTGCTATTTTTGACAATAAAAACCCGTATCAGAAATACGGGTAAAGTAAAACTTATTTTATTTATTGTATTACTTAGGGAACAGCAAGAACGCTTAAAGTGGCTTCACCATCCGGATCTCACAATCACTATGTCCAGTGTTGCCTAATGCTTCATCAATAAATTCGAATCCTAGTTTTTCGTATAAACCAACAGCCGCTTTTAAGATATCTGTGGTTTCTAAATAGCAACGGCTAAAGCCTTGCTCTTTACCAAATTCAAGAGATTGTAGAACGATTTTTTTCGCAATACCTTTGCCTCGTAGTTTGGATGAAAGGTATATTTTTTGTAATTCACAAGTATTGCCATCACCTCCAGCAAGTGGTGCGACACCGCCGCCGCCAACAACTTCTCCATCCATCTCAACAATCCAGTAAGCACTGCGAGGCTGATGATAAACTTCATAAAGGGTATCTAAAATTGGGTCGGCAACCGCAAAGCCTTTATCGGCAGTTAAACCGTGCTCTGCGGAGACTTCACGAATAACGCGTGCAATACCTGCGTTGTCTTTTTCTTCAATTGCTCGGATAACAATATTTGAGGTTATAGCTTGGGTTGCAGTCATAGTTGCACTCATCGTTTTCACTTATTAGTAGAATACTTTTTGATTATTTATTGAGAGAGCACCGGAAAGGAACTTCTTCATTGAAAGTAGCGCGGGTGGCTACAAAAACTATCTTAATTGATTAAGCGTGTTTGTAAACCGTTAACCCTTTTTCTTTGCTTACTTATCCCCTTTATTTCTAGCGTTATATTTTAGCGAGTGATTAAATTTAAGCGAAAATAAGGGGGAGAAAGGCGGATTGACGAGAATAGAACCGAGAATAACAAGAAATGAAGTGAAAAATGGTTTTATTTTTTAGCTGAATGATATTAAGTCAAAACCCGCGATAAACGCGGGTTTTTATTATTAATCTCAGTGTCTTTAAAGCGACTGTGCTTATAAAGAGGCGATAGAGATTTTTTGTGCGATTAGTTTTTCTTTTGCACTTAAGCATGTTGCTAAGCGTTCACGCTCTTTAGCAACAACCGCTTCTGGTGCACGGCTAACAAAGCCATCGTTAGATAATTTGCTGTCTAAAGTTGTGATATCTTTTTCTACTTTTTCAAGCTCTTTATCTAAACGTGCAAGCTCCGCATCTTTATCGATAAAGCCCGCCATTGGGATCAGCAATTCTGCACCGTTAACCAGTTTATTAACTGATAATGGCGCTTCTTCGCCTTCTGCTAATGGACGAATATCCGCTAAACGACCCATTGCTTTTAAGAAACCAATATTGTCACTAACGCGACGTTTAGCATTGTCGTCGGCACCACGTAAGATAACTTCAAGTGGTTTACCTGGGGCAATATTCATTTCAGCACGGATATTACGTACAGCAACGATAACTTCTTTGATCCACTCAAGATCGTTAAGTGCAGCTTCATCAACAAGTGATGCATCGAATTCAGGGAAAGCTTGTAGCATGATGGTTTCACCGTCGATGCCTTTCACTTCCTTCACACGTTGCCAGATTGTCTCTGTGATAAATGGAATAATTGGATGAGCAAGGCGCAGTAAGCCTTCTAACACTTCAATCAGTGTATGACGCGCTGCGCGTTTTTGTGCATCATTACCTTTGTGTACCGCAGGTTTTGATAGCTCAAGATACCAGTCACAGAATTGGTTCCAAGTGAACTCATATAAAATACCAGCAGCGATATCGAAACGATAGTTGTCTAACGCTTCACGATAGGCTTTAACGGTATTGTTAAATTCAGCTAAGATCCAACGGTCAGCCAGTGAGAATGTCATCTCACCACCTTGGTAGCCACAATCTTGATCTTCTGTATTCATTAGCACAAAGCGGCTTGCATTCCACAGCTTGTTACAGAAGTTACGGTAACCAGATAGACGTTTCATATCCCAGTTAATATCGCGACCCGTTGAGGCTAACGCGGCTAAGGTAAAGCGCAGGGCATCTGTACCGTGTGCTTCAATACCTTCTGGGAACTCTTTGCTAGTACGTTTAGCAATTTTTTCAGCCATTTGTGGCTGCATCATATTACCAGTACGTTTTTCTAACAGGTTCTCTAATGAAATACCGTCGATCATATCCAGAGGATCAAGTACGTTACCTTTAGATTTTGACATCTTCTGGCCTTCTTCATCACGAATAAGACCTGTCATGTAAACCGTATTAAATGGCACTTGCGGTTTACCGTCTTCGTCTTTGATAAAGTGCATGGTCATCATGATCATGCGAGCGATCCAGAAGAATATAATATCGAATCCACTGACTAAAACATTTGTTGGATGGAATGTCTTCAGTGCTTCAGTATTTTCAGGCCAGCCTAATGTTGAGAATGTCCATAGTGCAGATGAGAACCACGTATCCAGTACGTCATCATCTTGGCGTAATGCAACATCAGCTGCGATATTGTTTTCACGACGAACTTCTTCTTCGTCACGACCAACATAAACGTTGCCTTCATTATCATACCAAGCTGGGATACGGTGACCCCACCACAGTTGACGAGAAATACACCAATCTTGGATATCATTCATCCATGAGAAGTACATATTTTCGTACTGCTTTGGTACAAATTGGATATCGCCATTTTTAACAGCTTCAACTGCTGGTTTCGCTAAAGGTGCTGCGCGAACATACCATTGGTCTGTTAATAAAGGCTCGATAACGACACCACCACGGTCGCCGTAAGGTACGGTTAAATCGTGAGGCTTGATCTCTTCTAATAAACCTAGACGTTCAAATTCAGCGACCATTGCTTTACGTGCAGCAAAGCGTTCCATACCTTGGTAGGCTGCTGGAATTTCAGTGCTATAAACATCAGATTCAACACCATTGGTGTCTAAGACTTCTGCGCTTACACGGATATTGCCGTCAAAATCCATGATATTAATCATTGGTAATTGATGACGACGTCCAACTTCATAGTCATTAAAGTCGTGAGCAGGGGTGATTTTTACGCAACCTGTACCTTTTTCCATATCAGCGTGTTCATCCGCTAAAATAGGGATACGACGGTTAACGATTGGTAGAATAATTTCTTTACCAATTAAATCTTTATAGCGAGGATCTTCTGGGTTAACAGCAACACCTGTATCACCTAACATGGTTTCAGGACGTGTTGTTGCAACAATGAGGTAGTCTTTACCTTCGGCTGTTTTCGCCCCATCCGCTAAAGGATAACGCAGATGCCACATAGATCCTTTAACTTCACGGTTTTCGACTTCAAGATCAGAAATCGCTGTGTGTAATTTAGGATCCCAGTTTACAAGGCGTTTACCACGGTAGATTAGATCTTCTTTATGTAAGCGAACAAAAGCTTCTTTAACCGCTTTAGATAACCCTTCATCCATTGTGAAACGTTCACGTTCCCAATCAACAGAGTTACCTAAACGACGCATTTGGTTAGAAATGTTACCACCTGATTCTGCTTTCCATTCCCAAATTTTGTCGATAAATGCATCACGACCATAGTCATGACGATTTTTACCTTCTTCAGCGGCAATTTTTCGCTCAACAACCATTTGCGTTGCGATACCCGCATGGTCAGTACCTGACTGCCATAAGGTATTTTTACCTTGCATACGCTGATAACGGATCATGGTATCCATAATAGTCTGCTGGAAAGCGTGACCCATATGTAGACTACCTGTGACGTTTGGCGGTGGGATCACGATACAGAAGCTTTCTTTCGTTGTATCGCCATTGGCTTTGAAATAGCCATTTTTTTCCCAATGCTGATACAGAGGTTGTTCAATCTCTGCTGGATTATATGTTGTGTCGAGCGATGGCTCTTTCGGTGCGGATTTATTTTCCATATTCTTTACGTATTCAATAGGTTGGCGGCGTAGCCATTGTCAAAGTAAAGCCGACGCTACGATAAATTTTATATCGTTCACGCGCCAACTGTTTCAATTGTTCATCAATAGGTACAAAGTCTATCACTTCATGGAAAGCTGTGGCAAAGTCTACGAATTGCGATTGCAAATTAATCAAGAGATCACGAGGTGCATTACCACGTTTTCCAGGCCAACATAATTCAACAGGAGAGCCATAACGAGGACCTTCACCTGCAAGATTATGAGGAACAAACTGATGAGGTTCTCTTGCCCATAATGCCTCATCAAGCAATTCAGCTTGAGCTTGAGACTCACAAACCAACAAAATACGTTTGCCTAATCGCCAATGTTCAGCGGTAAGTTGACAGGCAAGCCACTCATGAGCCTGTAAATCATCGTGTATTGATGGGTGTTCCATTAAATAAAACGTGGCGTTTTTCATGATATCCCGATAACAGAAGGGTATTGCGTTGCAATACCCTTCTTGGAGTCTGCTCTATTTACCATAATAATAGGGTAATACCTTAACCCTGATAATTATGCGGTATTACTCGTCGCTATTCAAACCCGCGCGATTAAGTAAGAACTGAGACAATAAAGAAACAGGGCGGCCTGTCGCGCCTTTTGCTTTACCAGAACGCCATGCTGTGCCTGCAATATCCAAGTGAGCCCAGTTATATTTAGTCGCAAAGCGCGCTAAGAAACAACCCGCAGTAATTGCGCCACCTAAACGGCCACCAGTATTAGCTAAATCAGCAAAATTAGATTCGATTTGTTCATAGAACTCATCGCCTAATGGTAAACGCCAAGCGCGGTCACCTGCTTGTTCTGATGCATTCATTAATTCATGTGCTAATGGATTATGATTAGACATTAATCCGCTGTAGTGATGTCCTAAAGCCACCATACAAGCACCTGTTAATGTAGCGATATCGACAACTAATTCAGGCTCAAAGCGCTCAACATAAGTTAACGTATCACACAGCACTAAACGACCTTCAGCATCGGTGTTTAATACTTCTACGGTTTGTCCTGACATGGTTGTTAAAATATCACCTGGGCGATACGCTTTTCCACCCGGCATATTTTCGCAACCCGCAAGTACACCAATGACATTGATTGGTAACTGGAGTTCAGCAACAACACGCATCACACCGTAAACCGTTGCCGCACCACACATGTCGTATTTCATTTCATCCATGCCATCAGCAGGCTTGATGGAAATACCACCCGAGTCAAATGTCAGCCCTTTACCTACTAACACAATTGGGCGAGCTTCAGGATCTTTATTGCCTTTATATTCGATAATCGACATTAAAGATTCATTTTGAGAGCCTTGTCCTACTGCGAGGTAAGCATTCATATTTAGCTCTTTCATTTGTTCTTCGCCAATAACACGCGTAGAAACATTTGAAGATGAGTCTGCTAGTTGACGAGCTTGAGACGCCAAATAAGCGGCATTACAGATATTTGGTGGCATGTTAGCTAAATCTTTACATGCTTTAATACCTGAAGCGATGGCTAAACCGTGTGCAATTGCACGTTCACCACTTGGTAGTTCACGACGAGTAGGTACATTAAAGACCATCTTACGTAATGGGCGACGTAATTCTGTCTTATTGCTTTTCAGTTGATCAAAGGTATAGAGGCAGTCTTTTGCAGTCTCAACCGCTTGACGCACTTTCCAGTAATTATTACGACCTTTAACATGTAACTCAGTCAGAAAGCATACGGCTTCCATAGATCCAGTTTCATTGAGTGTGTTAATGGTTTTTTGAATGATCTGTTTATACTGGCGTTCATCCAATTCACGCTCTTTACCGCAACCAATTAGTAAAACGCGCTCAGAGAGAACATTTGGTACATGATGTAACAGCAATGATTGTCCGACTTTGCCTTCCAGTTCACCTCTGCGTAACAAGGCGCTGATATAGCCATCACTGATTTTATCAAGTTGCTCCGCGATCGGAGATAAACGACGAGGCTCAAACACCCCCACGATAATACAAGCGCTGCGTTGTTTCTCTGGGCTGCCGCTTTTTACATTAAACTCCATGCGTTCTCCTGAATATTAAAGACAAAAACGGAAAGTATCGTTTAGAATAGTGATCCGCATTAATCTACCCCATAGAAAGTTTACTTTTTATGTTAAGCTAAATGCATTAATTGAACACAACTAATTTAGCTAACTTATAAGCTTGTTCTTATTGGGAACCTGTTTATAGCATGTTTTGATATCATTTGGGCTGCAAGAATGTCTAACTGAGATGCACAAATGATAGATATACAACGAAGTTAGCGATTTTCCTGCAAAAAGACAAGTTTTCACAGGCATAACTAGCGTGATTATAATTCGATATTTAGCTCGGGAAACCCTTAAAAGTCAGATAGCCATCTTATTTATTTTGATGCTTATCTTTTTTAGCCAGAAACTGGTTGAAATTTTAGGGGCTGCTGTTGAAGGTAACATTCCTACAAACCTCGTGATTTCTCTGCTGTGGCTGGGAATTCCTGAGATGGCACAGCTTATTCTTCCATTAAGCCTTTTTCTTGGGCTTCTGATGACTTACAGCAAACTTTATGTTGAAAGTGAGATAACCGTCATGAATGCGTGCGGAATAGGTAAAAAAGCATTAGTGCAAGCTGCACTGTTGCTTTCATTACTCACCAGCGCATTAGCCGCAGGAAATGTCATTTGGCTTATTCCTTGGTCTTCGGTGCATCAAGAGCAAGTTCTTGAGGATGCTAAAGCAAACCCAAGTTTAGCTGCATTGATGGAAGGGCAATTTAAAATGTCCAGTGACCGCAATATGGTGCTCTATCTTGGCAGTGTAAAAGGGAATCAATTCCAAGATGTATTCCTTGCACAGTTGCGTCCAACACAAGATCAGCGTCCTTCTGTCGTGGTGGCAGATAAAGGCTATACCAAAGAATTACCTAACGGGAATCAGATAGTTGTATTAAGTGAGGGTACTCGCTATGAAGGTACGGCTGTGCTACGTGATTTTCGTATTACCGATTTTAATGATTACCAAGCTGTTATCGGGCACCGTGAATCTACCATTAGTAGTAATCGTGTAGAACAAAAAACGATGACTGAACTTTGGCATTCAAATGAAACAGAGTCTATCGCTGAATTCCATTGGCGTTTAACTTTGATTTTCTCTGTTATCATTATGGCGGTGATGGTCGTGCCTTTAAGTGAGGTAAACCCACGTCAAGGTCGCGTATTAAGTATGCTACCTGCCATGTTGCTTTATCTGGTGTTCTTCTTACTACAAAGTTCATTGCACTCTAACGGTGAAAAAGGAAAACTGGACCCTCTAATTGCAATGTGGAGTGTTAATGGCGCTTATCTTGCCTTGGCTATCTTATTGAATATTTGGGATACCTTGCCTATGCGTAAATTCCGCGCTCGCTTTAAGAAAGGAGTTGCCTGATGTTTGGTGTACTAGATAGATATATCGGGCGTACTATTTTACAGTCGATTTTGATGACACTGTTTTTGCTAGTTTCACTATCTGGCATTATCAAATTTGTCGATCAACTCCGTAAAGTAGGGCAAGGGGATTTCACCACACTGGATGCGGGTATTTACGCCATTTTAAATATCCTTAAAGATGTGCAGATTTTCTTTCCTATGGCGGCATTACTTGGTGCGTTATTAGGATTAGGCGCATTAGCAACGCGTAGTGAGTTGGTGGTGATGCAAGCATCGGGATTTACCCGTTTGCAAATTGCAGGCTCGGTAATGAAAACCGCTATTCCCTTGGTACTATTAACTGTACTGATTGGCGAATGGGGCGCACCACAAGGTGAACAGTACGCACGTAACTACCGTGCCGAAAAAATCATGGGTAACTCTTTAGTTTCGACTAACCGCGGTATGTGGGCTAAAGATGGCAATCAATTTATTCATATCAACCGAATAAAGAGCCAAAATGAGATGCAAGGCATCACACTCTATGATTTTAATAATGATAGAAAACTAGAAACGGTACGTTATGCATCAAGTGCAACCTACGATGTGAATAAAAAAACGTGGATGTTGAAACAAGTTGAACAGTCAGATTTAACTGATCCACAAAAAATCACAGGTAAAAAACAGGTATCACTTGAATGGCCAACACGATTAACGCCAGAAAAATTAAGCGTTGTGGCGTTAGATCCAGATGCATTATCGATCAGCGGGCTTTATCAGTACGTTAAATATCTAAAACAGAGTGGGCAAGAGTCAGCAAACTATGAGCTGAATTTCTGGAAAAAAATCTTTGCTCCAATCTCTGTTGCTGTAATGATGTTAATGGCATTGTCATTTATTTTTGGCCCATTACGTACTGTACCAATGGGATTAAGAGTTTTAACGGGTATCTCTTTTGGTTTCTTATTCTATATCGTCAATGAAGTTTCAGGACGATTAAGTTTGGTTTATGGCATACCCGCAGTGATTGCCGCATTAGTACCGGGAATACTCTTCTTAACGTTGAGTTTATGGTTATTGATGAAGCGTAATCGCTAGATAACATCAGACTGAAAAATAAAAAGCGCCTTATTAGGCGCTTTTTTATTGCTATTGAGTATGCGATCACTGATAAAAATCTTTTGCTAGCGCACGAACAAGAGCATTAGTACCCTGAGTCACTTCGCTAAATTTAGTGCCGTTAGGTTTACGAGTGATCACCACAAATACACCAATATTTAATTCGGGAATGGTTGCCATATAAGTATTAAATCCACCGCCACCCCCTGTTTTTTGGTAAATCGCTGGAATACCATTAGCAGGAGCCATATAAACCCAGCCTAGACCCACGCCATCAGCACGACCCGCAACATCCATTCCTTCTATTGAAGAGAGTCGATTACGAGGAAAGTAAACAGACTGCTCTTTACTTGCTGTTGCCTTTCGCATGGCATTATGAGAAGTCAAAAAGCCTTGCATCCAACGTTGCATATCGGCAGGCGTCGAGTACACACCGCCACTTCCAGCTGCTGCAATGGTGTCAGAGCATGGGCTTGGTTTATATCCTACTAATAGTCGTTGGCATTGTGCTGGAGTCGGCGTCAATGTGGTATTCGTCATGCCTGCGGGCTGAGTGACATATTGTTGTAAAAGTTGAGGATAACTTTTACCTGATGCTTTCACCAAGGCATCCGCTAATAGATCGTAAGCGAGGTTTGAATAAGCTGCTTGTTCCCCAGCGGTAGATGTCAATGTCGCCTTTTTCAACCAGTTCCAGCGGTCGCCATGCGTTGGCCATATAAAAACAGGTCTTCCCCATTTCCCACCCGGTTGTTCTCGTGGAAAACCACTGGTGTGACTCGCTAAATGATAAAGACGGATAGGGGATTGAGCGCTGACTAATGGAATGTCTACACCATAGTAACTGTATTTTTGTAGTGGATCGGTGACTAATAATTTTCCATCATCTTGTAACTTTAATAGCACTTCACTTGTCATCAACTTAGTAATTGAAGCGATACGAATAAGCGAGTTCATTGATGGTGCATTGCGGCTTTCAGGTGTTGTCGTCCCAAAAGAACGATTCAAGGTTTGAGAGTTATTGATCATGACAATAACCATGCCTTGAGGATTAGTCTTTTGATAAATCTGTGAGGCATATTTATCAAACAGCGCGCTTGCATTGCTTACATTAGGGCTTAATGCCGTAGGCCATTGCGTTAACTCAGGCACACTGTTCTGTTGATTTAACATAGAAGGTTGTGTCGCTGGTGGTAATGACGAACGTTGGCTACACGCATTCAATGTCAGTAAAGCGATTGGGATCATAAGATATTTTAGAAAATGTTTTTTCATTTTTACTTTCAACAGAAGTCAGTGAGGTGAAAGGAATGCGATCAACATAAAATGGTTTATGTTTTAATTTGGTGCCTTTCTTATCGCGTTATTTTTTCTTTATCATTTTTAATACGGCACCTAAGATAATACCAACAAATATGCCCGTTATAATCCAGCCAACAATGCCCATAACACCGCCTTCTAATCAGATTTAAACCAAATTTTGATTATATTATCAGAAATAAGAATGTCTATCAGTGCAAGAGTCAGTTATCAAAAAGTTGGCATTAAATGTGTCAAATTGTCTCTAAGAAAAGGATAGTGGAGAAAAACTGCATCATAAAAAGACATTTTTCTCATGTTTCTCCTCTAAAAGTGAGGTAAGTATTACCGTTAAGTTACAATCTTCCTCAGTTACCCTAGTTTTTAACCCTATTATTAGCTTTTCTTTATTATTAAGTTAGGATATGTATATCAAGAAAATGTTAATGAATGGTTTTTTTATTCAATAAATCACTTTTAGATAACGTATTCATCTTTAATTTATCTTATTTTGATGAAATTACGGTATTATGTAAAGATAATATAAGAGTGTGACATATTTTGTAATAATTTATTGATTGTGAGATTGTGAAATTAAACTTATTATAGCTTCATCAAGTCGAGAGACTGAGAATATAAGAGTTACAGAGCAAAGATAACACAGCAATAATAGAGTGAAGTAATAAGAAGGCATATTATAAAATAGCCTCTTCAATAATAAATAAGTTATATATTAGTCGTAATATTTCAACACCATTATATTAAATAGTAGTGCTTTCGTTTTAGATGTAATAAATGCCTTTATATTAGATAGTAGTACCTTTGTTATAGTAGTAAATAAGTACCTTTGTGTTAAATAGTAATTTCCTATGTAGTAGTAAGAAGTATCTTATTAAAGTAGTAAATCCTTTATATCAATAATATGCAGTATAGATAAAGAAGTACATTATATTAATAAAACATAACTACCTTCTTCCTCACACCAGGGAAGAAAAGGGCAGTGACGCTACAAAAATAATTTATAGTCATTAAAATAAAATTAAGCCCTCGTTTAGCAGTACTGTCGGATCAAAACACTAACCCAAGTTTTGATCCTTTTTTTATTTATCGGTATATAAATTAAAATATATCGTTTAAATAAGTTAGTTTTAATGAATTTATATAATGACGATATAATCTTAAAAGAGAAAAAGATAAGATAAGAAAAAAGTAGAAATAAGATGACGAATAAACTTAGATACAAGAATAACAAGATAATTGATTTATCGATACAACATGATTAAATCATTAACGATAGATATCTAGATGCAACTTATAAGTCGTGTTTTATGATAGCAACAAACCCCAAATGCACTTTTTTTCGCCAATCAAACTGAAAACTAACAATAATTGTTGCGAGGGTTCTTCACGCAAGTATAATGGGCAGGTTTTCCAGACACACTTCAGTGCCGGAGTGGCGAAATTGGTAGACGCAGTTGATTCAAAATCAACCGCCTTCGGGTGTGCCGGTTCGAGTCCGGCCTTCGGCACCAAAAATCAGACTCTAAAAGCGTCTTTTTTTATGCCTAAAGTTTATGATTTATAGGGCGTTACCTACCTTTCAGTTTTTCAAAGCATCCTTCTGCTGAATGTGAGGAGATAAATACTTACATCACGATTCAAAAATGCATACTCCTCACTGAGTGCCTTTAAGCAGACAAGCCATTGAGATCTTAAAACAGATCTATCAATTCAGTGGTAATCATAAATTGATCTTTATCGGTGACCATAATCCTAGAAAGCCTATGAGTGAAAACACGGTAAACAATGCGTTACGTGTGATGGGCTATGAAACTAAAACGAAGTTTGCGGACATGGATTTAGAACAATGGCGTGTAGCTCGTTGATTGAGTCTGGATTACCCAATCAAGTCCTGAAATAACTGAGTCAAAAGTATTATAGAAATAGCCATTAGGATTACGACAGCCTTTGTTAAGTGCTATTTCTAGCTCGCCAATTTTTTTCCATATTGCCACAGTACTTTTGCTGTTTATTCATATACATAAGGTCTATTTTTGAGTAGATAATAAAAAAATACAGCAGAGCCACATAAACTCGTTCCACCTTGATTGGGATAATCGAAATGGTCTAAACGCATTTTTAATTCCATCTAAAATAGGCTTTTTTAAAAGGGAACTTTAATGCTTCCCACTAGATACTCTTTTGCAATAAATTGCCTCTCAGGTACAGTGAATTGTAATTTTATGGTGTTATCATCTTCATTAACTGGTTTTGTTTGTCCACTTGATTCGAAATAACAGGAAAATTCCCTTTTTTGATTAATAGCATACAATGCGCAGTAATAACTAATTAAACTCCAATACAAAATTTGCAGTGGCATTAAGTTTGCCGGGTTTAATATCATCACCATAACGATAATATTCTGCTTTTAGTGATACGCTATTGCTGCCACTGGTTAAATCAGCCAGTGGAACAAACTGGTTATTAATTAACACAGTATCACCACTTGAAGGGGATGAAACAACAAACCCTACACCTTTGGCATTATTACTGTCGCCTTCATTATCAGGTTTGATAATGGTTTTTTGCCCGTCGTAACTTGTGGTGTTATGCGCCATTAGTTTAATTTTAGCGGAAGCATTACCTGTGCAATTTATTCTCAGATTATCTTCAGCATATTGATTATCACGAGGAAACCCAATGCTAGAAAATGCAGTAATAGGCATTTTAGGCAAATTCATTTCAAGGTTCGTATTTTCTGCACTACAAGATGTTGGCGCGCTAATAATATTCACGGATAGGCGATAACTAAAACCAACAGCCGTTGTACCGCCACCTGAATTAAAGCGATTAATTAATATAGAGCCAATATATTGAGTCGTAAAACGCTGGGATTTAGGGTTATCTTTGGTGGAGTAAACAATAACGGTAGCATCCCTTGTATTAAGTTTAGGGCTGTTAACAGGAACTTCTTGTCCTGGCTGACTTCTAAATGACAAACCTGACTCATTTTCAATTAAAACATAAGCATAATCATCTAAGCCTGTAATATGACCGTTACGTACAACATAATAAGCAGGTCTGCCATCGATATCCATATAATAGGTTGGCATTACGCCACTGGCTTCGCTATATGTTGCATAAGCATAGAACTCAGCGCCATCTGGGCAATCAGCAACGGCGACATCAGAGCCATCACGCTTAAATGTAAAACGTGCGATCTCTTGATTCTTTTTAATCATTCCTTTTAGTTCAATGGTGCCACCTCTCGCATCCATCGTGCCATGTTTAATACCGCCATTATTGACACAATCAGGCGCGGCATGACTGTAAAAAGAGAGGGTAGATAAACTAAGAATAAAAATTAGAAATAATAATTTATTCATTTTATTTTTTAAGTTAGTCATTTTATTTCCTTATTTACACTCAGTATCTAAAATATATAAACCATTAACTGGCGCTTTATTATTAATGTCATAAATTGCATGGCAGGTTTTTTGCTCACCATTAATTGTCCACGAAACTTGAATATTGCCTTGTGGTTTATTGGCAACAAAATAGAGTTGATGGAAGCTTGCGACTAATTGCGTATCATCGTTATCAATTTCAGCTTTAGCACCCATAGGGATGGTACTTTTATCTGGTGTTTGTAATGTCAGTAGGAATTTAAAGCCTTTTTTAGCATCGAAATCAGCCAGTACTAAAGCACCTTTTGTTGGAACAATATTACTAATAATATTATTCGAAATTTCAGTATCACTCGGAATAGAATTGGTATTAACACTAATGCTATTTTTTTGGTAAGGTGACATTCCAGAAATAACTGCTAATCCACTATTATTCGTTTTAATAGACTGACCATTAATGACTTCTACACCAGAGGTATTTTTAGTCAGTATTAATGCATTCGTCTGTTGCAATGAAGGGGCAAATACTGCGCCATATTGTGTTGCAACTAATGCACCACTAATACCGTAGTTAATATTTTGCTTATCTTGAGTATACGAATAACCCGCATTAAAAACAGCGCTTTGTGTTTTGTAAGAGCCATTTAAACCACCGCTATAATTAACACCTTTATTACCATAGCCTTGATAAACATCCCAGTTTGCTTGGTTTTTATCACCATAGGTTCCACTTAAACGTGCGGTCTGTAATACTTGGTTATCATTGTTCGTTGATATACCGTAATTAGCCCAAATGTAGTTTTCATTCCATGAAAAAGGAATACTGACATTCATACTCAAATCATGGCTATTTTTTTTATTACTCTCGTTATAACGACTACTATCGTAATAAGTGTAATAAACGCTATAGTTAACTTTATTAATAGCGCTATTAAAACCCATATTATAAGAATGAATGGTTTTACCACTAACGTACTTATAAATAACTGAATTTAAATTAATCGAAGCGTTATTAGAAAATAAAGGTTGATTAATCGAGAGCGTATATTCATTTTTTAACCCATTGCTTGGATGGTATTTGCTGTCTTTGTATTCCATCGCTTGAGTAAAATTGAGAAAATTGGCATCGAAGTGACGATAACCGACTAACGAAAGAGTCGTATTTGTGACTGATATATTTTTAGAATAATTAACTCTAAAAGCATTGCCATGTAATGAATCATTGCCATTGTTAGTGGAAGATTTCGCATACAATAAATCAGTGGTGATCGCGCCGTAGCTACCTAAATTTATCCCAGTACCCACACCAACAGATTGATATTTTTCACCAATAAGTACGCCGCCATAAAGGGTGACATAGTCAGTTAAACCATAGAAAGCTTCGGTCTGAACAACATAAGCGCCATCCCCGCTATTATTACCGTCGTATTTACCCGTTGAGAAGCTATATTTTAATTCACCTTTTCTTTCTAGATTGGCAATAGAGGAGAAAGGCACAATAAAATTCTTTTCAGAGCCATCCGCTTCAGTAACGCTGACATGTAAATCTCCGCCGCTGTTCATCGGATAATAATCAGTAATATTAAAAGGCCCAGCGGGTACACTGCGTTTATAAATAACTTGGCCATTTTGGGTGATAGTGACGATAGATTCTGTATTAGCAATACCCGAAACGCTAGGTGCATAGGTTCTATTTTGTGTCGGTGTCATTAGTCTATCGGTGACTAATTTAATTCCTCTAAATTTTACTGAATCAAAGAGTTGTGAAGAGGTATAGAGATCACCCATCATTAATTCACTATTAATACTGGTGATCGCTCTGGAAAGAACATTACTCAATGTATTCCATTTTTTCTCGCCATTTTCATTCTTTGTCCAGGTTGAATAGTTATTAAAACGCCAAGGACCTAAATTAACTTGGGTTTGAATGTTGCCATAATAGCTATCCGTCGTATTACCCTGACTACGACTATTAAATGAAGATAATGCGTAATTAACTAATAATGCAGGAATACCTGAATCCCAGTTTTTTATTTCATTTTCTTTTAATCTATCTTCATTAACATATAATTGTGGTAATGTTAGAACATATTGTTTTTTATTTAAATCTAAATAGCCGTTCGCATTATTGATCTCGTTGAGATTAATAAAATCATTATTTTTGTTTTTATTAATCACATCATAAGGAAGATCAACACCAGCTTTATACCACTCTTCTGCTGAAAGACGTGGCGCTAATATTGGGTTACCCTCTTTATCTTCCATCAAAATAAAATCAAAGTCGCGTGTTAATACGCGATTATCATTGATAAAAAGAGTAACTTTATAGTGACCTGGGGCGATATTATTCTCTCTAAAGACATTTAGATCTTCATTTGTCACTTGTTGAGCGCTTCCTTCAATATTTAATAGATTAGCAGGATAATAGTCATTTGCTGATGTATTAAAAGAAGTGAATAAAGCGCCAGCAATAAATAAATAGAGTGGCGATTTATTAAAATAATTATCCTTTATCTTTTTCATATTGAATAATATCTCTTATTATAATGCGAATTCCATTGGAAGGCTTTTTCCAAAATCGTCGATATAAAATAATTTTATTTTTTCTTTACCCGATAATGTTTTGTTAACGCTAATAGTGGTTTCTGATTTTGGCGGAAGAAAACTAGGTAATTGTTCAATCTCTCTTCCATCAATAAAGAGTTTGCTAATATTAATAAAATAAGGTGAGCTATTTGATACTACAAGATCGTTATTCTTTGGTGACCATTTTAACTCTTTGATTTCTTTTTCAATATTGTCATTTTTTAGAGATTGTGGTCTGTAAATTAACTTAATTCTATTTGTCATTGAATAACGCAGAACATTTTCTAAATTTTCATTGCTTGGTGCGACAAACTTAACATTGATCCAATACATGGATTCAATATCATTAGGCAGTGTTGTATTTTTAGTGACTTGTAGTGTGTTTTTTTGTTGCGACATTAATTTAATTAATGGTGGAGTGATCACAAAATCTTGAGTGAGTTTGCCATTGAGATCTTCAACCCAGGATTGTAATAAATAATTAGTGTTTTTATCACTGTTAAATGCAACGAAACCTTCATTTTTATTTGTTTCATTATAAACAACGCGAGTTGTTTCTAAACCAAATCCAGCAAAGCTTGATGTTATTGAGCTGAATATTAACCCCAGTCCTAAAAGTGTTTTTTTAAATTTCATCGATAAATACCTTTTTAATAAAAGCAGGTTAACAGGATTATTAACCTGCGATTTTTTATTATTGATAAGTCAATGTATAATTCAATGTTGCATCAGCACGGCCAGCTTCTACGTTATTACTTGTACTAACGTATTTAGCAACAAAATAAAGTGTTTTAGATTTAAGATCACCCGTATCTTTAATTTTATATTCTCTCGTTATATTGAGATCGAAAGGTGTGCTCAAATCATCTCTATCATAAATATGGATACCAACATTTTTTGCTGTATTCGAACCATTAGGATCATCTAAGGCTAAGATTTGATCTGAGCTACTATCTGTTTTACCTTCTAGCTTTAATTTTACAGTACCTTGTGGTGGGCAATTAATTAAAGAGATATCTAATTTACCATTACCATTAGCTCCGCCAACTTCACTACCGGTGCGATCAAATTCACTTGTTGCATAACGTCCCATATTAACGTTACCGTCAGAACCAGAGCCATTAATATCAATGGTGCAAGTAGATGAATAAATTAAACCTGAAAAAGAAATTTGTCCTGTTTGCTCATCAGCGAAAACTGTTGCACTTGCCGTTATTGCTGAAATAAGAAAAGCCATTGGAAGCAGTTTTTTTGTTAAAATAGGCATTTTTAACCCCTAGTGATTGATATAAAAAGTATTTAATAAATCATATTAATCGCTATTTTTTTACAATTAGTCTGTTATTACTATTTCTTAATCAATTAAAGGTATACTGCAATATAAGCACGTTGAACAGATTAACTTAATAGTAAATATAATCTTAATAAAATAGGTTTTTAGTATTAATCATAAAATTTGCAAAGCATTTTCATTATTTTGCTTTTTATCATTAATATTAAAATTTAATATGAAAATTCACTTCAGTTTTTGTGTAAACGGATTATATGTAGTTTATTTTTTGGTGTCTCATGCACAGTGTTACAAAATTTGCTTATGTAATATGAAAAAATCATTAATAAGATAATAGATTTAATTTTTTTTATTATTTATTTTCAATTGGTTATGCTTTTGTGGGGAGTTATGGATAAAACGTGATAGTTTAAATTTACTTTATGGAAAATATATTTAGTTACAAATTCTATTAAGTTTAAAATATTATGATGACAATACTTTATAAAAGCTAGTCATTAAAAGAATGGTTTCTAATAATATATATAGAGTAATTAATGAAAATAATTCTTATTAAGTACCTTATATTAAATTAAATCTATTGATTAAATTATTAATATTCAAAAAATCATCTTAAATATCTTTTATCGTATTTTTATTTTCCTATATAGAGTAGCAATGCTTATCCCTAAAATTTCTGCCGCTTTCTTCTTTCCTTCTAATGTTGTCCCTGTTTTTTCTAATATGTTCATAATGGTTTGATACTCTGATGTCTGGTTTTGAGTTTTGAGAAATTCTTGTGCGTTTAACGGTTGATTTTTATTATCTGTTTTAGCTGCTGTATAGATACCACTGGTTTTTTCTTTTTCTAAAGGATCAGAATGAGGTGTTTCTAACAAATAAGGTGGAAGGTGGCTGAGGTTTAAATCCACTGTATCGCCTTGCATAACATACATATATTCAATCACATTACGTAGCTCTCTGATATTGCCCGGCCAATCATAGGAATATAAGTAGTTAATAACAACGTTGGGGATCTTTGCAGCAGGCCGTTGATAGGTTGAAGCCAGATCATCAGCAAAGAATTGTGCAAGTTCTGCAATATCTTCTCGGTGATCACGTAATGCAGGTGTATGGATCGGAACAACATTGAGGCGATAAAATAGATCTTCACGAAATTGTCCTTTATTTACCATTTCACGTAGATCTTTGTTGGTGGCAGCAATGATCCTTACATCAATATTGATCATATTATTAGAGCCAACACGAGTGATGCTTTTTTCTTGAAGAACACGTAAAAGCTTGGCTTGTAGATGTAAAGGCATATCTCCAATTTCATCTAGGAAGAGGTTTCCACCATGTGCCAATTCAAATTTACCAATACGTCCTTTAGGATCAGCACCACTAAATGCACCGCGTACATAACCAAAAAGCTCACTTTCTAGTAGTTGTTCTGGGATTGCTGCACAGTTAATAGTAATAAAAGGTTGCTTCGTGCGTAGGCTTTGTTGGTGAATAGTGTAAGCAACCACTTCTTTACCTGAACCGCTTTCTCCGGTGATAAGTACACTGGCGTGGCTAACAGCAACTTTACTTAACATGCTTTTTAATTGGAGCATATTTTGTGAGTTGCCAATTAAAGGGGAGTGAGGATTTTCATCAACCGATAAGGTATTCACCTGTGTCATATAATCGCGGGCATCATGGAAGATAACCATTGTGAGTTGGTCATTATCAACAGATGAAAAGGTGATTTTTTTACACAGAACATGATAGCGTTGTTGATTTAATATTAGCCATGCTTCTTCATCACCATAAAGAATATCGCCAGTCATATCGATATCAAGAGATTGCCCAATTAATTCACAATCAAAAAAACGTAGAGCAGAAAGATTGGCATGCCAAATTTTATTTTGGCTATCGATTGCAATCACACCTCTATCCATCACATCAATCAAGTTTCTAAAAGTCCCAAATCGCTCTTGCTCTCTAAGCCTTTCAAGACATTCAAAAATACGACTTGAAATCATCTCCGAAAACTGTTCGATAAAGGTGATAAAGGCTTGTTTTTGTTTCATCAAAAACATTTTTTGTTCTCGATTAGAACAAATAATCCCTATTACGCCAATAACTTGATTATTCAGGAAAATAGGAGCATTGAGATCAAGTTCTTCAGTGCAAGTTAATCGGTTTTGACACAGTTGGCATAGGCTATTTTCTTTGGGATCTTCAATCAAAATGGTTTTTTGTACTTGCAGTACATGGCGATAAATATGCCCATTACTAGAGACATCTTGATTGAGCATATAGCGATAACGTCCTGTACCTGCAATGCGAATCAAGTTGTTATCAATAATTTCAACATCGGTACCAGTGATACCTGCAATGGCATCGGTGTACTTGCTGATTTCATCTTGTAGAGTACTTAGTAATGAGTGCATCACATTCTCACCTTAAAATTATCAATATTGATAATAAATTATCACTTCGCATTTAGAGTATTAAATTTAATTATTATTTATTAGTTAGTTATGTGTTTTTTGTATAAAGCTCACACAGTTTCTTATTATTGATAATTTATCACCTAAATAAAACCGCCTAGATCACAGCTTTTCTGCATCATTAATTTCACTTCTTAATTGTTAAAACAATAAATGTATTTTAAATCAAATGGTTATGTCTTTGTTAAATGCTTTTTGAATGAGTTGGCATACATATTGCGATATAGGAGATAACCCTATGTATTCCGATTAATCGCGATATTGGGTTATCGCGAATTTTAAAGTGTGATTAAGAGGTAATTCCATGCAGGAGCAATTGCAGTACCTGATTAACCAAAGTTCATTTACGCGAAAACCAACCGCTGAGCTTGCCCCTTTTCGTTATGAAGAGTTAGTCAAAGCGTTAGATTTTCATAGAACTATTCCAGGATACGCACCTACACCGTTATTTCATTTACCCCAGTTAGCCAAAACCTTAGGGATTGGTGAGTTATATCTTAAAGATGAGTCTTTTCGTTTTGGTTTAAAAGCATTTAAAGCGTTGGGTGGTGCTTATGCGATGGCACGCCATATTGCTGATTTCCTTGAAATGGACATAAGTGAATTACCTTATGAGGTAATGATCAGTGATGAGATCAGGAAAAAGTTAAATGGCGTGACTTTTGCGACAACCACTGACGGGAATCATGGACGTGGTGTTGCTTGGATGGCAAGACAGTTAAAGCAAAAAGCGGTGGTCTATATGCCAAAAGGATCATCACAAGAACGTTTAGATGCCATTTTGCGTGAAGGTGCAGTCGCTGAAATCGTTGATATGAACTATGACGATGCAGTGAGAATGACGGCTGAAATGGCTGAAAAATATGGCTGGATAGTGATTCAAGACACTGCATGGGATGGCTATGAAGAGATCCCACTTTGGATCATGCAAGGCTATGGCACTTTAATGCTGGAATCTCTTGCTCAATTACATGAAGTCCCCCCAACGCATATTTTTGTGCAAGCTGGTGTGGGCTCTTTTGCGGGTATGGTGCAAGGTATGGTAACAGCTGCTTATGGCAAACAAGCACCGAAAGTGATTGTGGCTGAAGCACGTATTGCCGACTGTTTATATCAATCTGCGGTATCAGGGAAAGCGGATGCTATTCCTGTTGGTGGGGATTTACAAACAGTCATGGCAGGGCTTGCTTGTGGTGAAGCGAATAGTATTGGTTGGAATTTATTACGCGATTATTCAGCGGCATTTTTCTCTTGCCCTGATGCTGTTGCGACGAGGGGAATGCGGATTTTAGGAAACCCTTTACCCGGTGATCCGCACATCATTTCTGGTGAATCTGGTGCCGTGACAACAGGCTTGCTCTCTATTTTGATGCAATCACCTGTTTATCAGAGTGCAAAAGAAGCGCTGGGATTAGATGAAAATGCAAGAGTGCTTGTGATAAGCACTGAAGGTGACACCGATCCTGAGCGTTATCGCGATATCGTGTGGGATGGCGAGTTGCCTAGCTTCAAACAATTTTAAAAAAACAAATAAGTCTTTTGGAGTGAACAGTATGTTATCAGCAAACCGATTTGATGAAGTTATTAAGAATTGCCAATTATTAATCCAACAAAAAAGCTATTCAGGTGAAGAAGGTAACGTTGTTAAAGTCATAGAAGAGATGATGAAAAACTATGATTTTGACGACATTCATATTGATAAATACGGCAATATCATTGGCGGAATTATAGGTCAACACCCAGGGAAAACCCTTGTTTTTGATGGTCATATCGACACTGTACCGGTTAGTGAGCGTGATTGGAAAGAAAAGCCTTATGGTGCAGAAATCAAAGACGGCAAGATTTATGGTCGTGGCACCAGTGATATGAAAGGTGCCGTCGCTGCCATGATTTCAGCGATAGGTTTTTATGGCCAAGATAATCAGCGCAATTTTGCTGGTCGTATTTATGTTTCTTGCATTGTGCATGAAGAGTGTTTTGAAGGCGTTGCCGCAAGACTCGTTTCTGAACGTTATAAACCAGACTATGTGGTAATTGGTGAAGCCTCCGAATTAAACCTCAAAATTGGGCAACGTGGTCGTGCTGAAATTGTTGTTGAAACCTTTGGCAAACCTGCTCACTCCGCCAATCCAGATGCAGGGATCAACTCTGTTTATAAAATGGCAAAACTGATCGAGAAGATCAGAACGTTAACGCCTTCCGTTCATCCTGTATTAGGAAAAGGGATCTTAGAACTTACGGATATTAAATCATCACCTTATCCGGGCGCTTCAGTTGTACCTGAATATTGTCGTGCCACTTACGATCGCCGTTTATTAGTGGGTGAAACTAAAGAAGAAGTGCTTGCACCATTACAACAAGCCATTGATGAACTTGCTTCTCAAGATGCTGATTTTAAAGCTAAAGTCTCTTATGCCTACGGTACGGAAAAATGTTATACCGGCGCCATCATTGAAGGTGAACGTTTCTTCCCTGGTTGGGTATTAGAAGAGAGTGATCCTTATGTACAAAGCGTTTTAAAAGGGCTGCATGAGTCTGGTTTTAAACCTACCGTCACACAATACTCTTTCTGTACTAATGGTAGCCATTATGCGGGTGAAGCAGGTATTAAAACCATTGGTTTTGGCCCATCTCGCGAAAATTTAGCGCACACCATTGATGAATATATTGAAGTTGAACAGTTAAAAGGTGCTGCGAGTGGTTATTACAGCATTATGAACAGCCTTTATCACCTTTAATTCTTACGAAATAAATCCTTACTAGAAGAGTATCTGGCGAAACAGTCAGATGCTCTTTGGAGAAATAACAGAATGAAAACAATATTTAAAAACGCCACTGTTATTGATGGAACAGGGGCAAGTGCATTTCAAGCTGATGTTGTGGTTAATGAAGGGAAAATAATAAAAATCGGTCAGTTTGATGCAAAAACAAATGATCAGATTATTGATGCAACAGGGAAGATAGTCTGTCCCGGTTTTATTGATACTCACACTCACTCTGATCTTTCTGCTCTGCTTAATCCCGCTTTATCTGCCAAAATCCGCCAAGGGATCACTACTGAATTGTTAGGGCAAGATGGTGTCGCGTTAGCACCATTACCAGAACAATATATTTCAGCATGGCGTAAGAATATTGCGGGTTTAGATGGTGATTCTGACAGTATTGATTGGCATTTTAAAAATACTGAAGGTTACTTAGGTATGTTGGAAGCGAGAGGCTCTGCAACGAATCTTGCTTACCTTGTTCCTCATGGCAACATTCGAATGGAAGCCATGGGATTAGAAGGTAATCCTTCTACTCGTGAAGATGTCGCCAAGATGTGTGAAATCTTAGAGCGTGAATTAAAAGCAGGGGCGTTTGGTTTATCAACAGGGCTGATTTATATGCCTTGCGCCTTTGGTGATACTGCTGAAATGATCGAACTTTGTAAGGTTACAGCAAAGCATAATGGTATTTTTGTTGTTCACCAGCGTAGTGAAGCTGACGATATTATTCAGTCGACTCAAGAGCTTATTGATATCGCCAAAGCATCGGGTGTTTGGTTGCATATTTCCCATATGAAGGTTTGCGGTAAGAAAAACTGGGGATTAATCGACGAAATGCTTGGCATGTTAGAGCAAGCACAAAAAGAGGGTATTCGTATCTCTTTTGACCAATATCCGTATGTGGCAGGCAGTACCATGCTTGGGGTGATTTTACCACCTTGGGTTCACGCAGGAGGCACAGAGAAATTATTAGAACGTTTAGCTTCTCCAGAACTGCGTAAAAAGATGATTGAAGATATCGAAAAAGGCATTCCAGGTTGGGATAACTTTATTGATTTCGCAGGGTTAGAAAATATTTATGTGACTAGCTCTAAAACAGAAAAAAACCAAGATGCCGTTGGACTTAGCCTTGTAGAACTAGGCAAATTGAGAGGTAAAGATCCATATAACGCAACCTTCGATCTGCTATATGAAGAAGAAAATGCAGTAGGAATGGTGGATTTTTACGGTACAGAAGAACACGTTATCAAATTCTTATGTCGTCCTGAACAAAACGTCTGTACTGATGGGTTAATGGGAGCAGGTAAGCCTCATCCTCGTGTATTTGGTGCATTCCCTCGTGTTTTAGGGAAATACGTCAGAGAAGAAAAATGCCTCACTTGGGAACAAGCTATCCGCAAAATGACAGGTAAACCAGCTGAAGTCCTTCGATTAACCGACAGAGGCTTAATTAAAGAAGGGTATGCTGCAGATATTGTGATGTTCGACCCTGAAACCATTATTGATAAAGGCACGTTTGTTGAACCAAACCAATACCCAGAAGGGATCGATTTAGTGATGGTCAATGGTCGTATCGCATTAATTAATGGGGTCGAAAGTTACGCCTGTAGTGGCCATGTTTTAAGAGCATAACCGCACAATAGCGCTCTTAAACGTTAAACCTTATCTCTGTTTACCACGGTTGTTCTTCAACCGTGATGGTTTCCCCTTACCTGAGGAACAGGAAAATGAGTTCAAATATTATTCCAAACCTTCAACAGAAGAAAACATGGAAAGCTCGTTACACCGTTTTATCCTTAATTTGGTTAGCATGGTTACTTTCGTTCTTAGATAGAATGGTAATGAGTGTTTCATTACCCTTTATTGGACGTGATCTGAATCTTGATACCACACAACAAGGCTTAATAATCAGTGCGTTCTTTGTCGGTTATGCGGCATTCCAAATACCGGGTGGTTTCTTAGCTGACCGCTTTGGCGCACGTAAAATTATGGCAATCGGCATTGCATGGTGGTCAGTTTTCACCAGTTTAACGGGGATGGTGTTTACATTGCCGTTAATGTTAGCGGTGCGATTCTTATTTGGTATTGGTGAAGGCTGTTTTCCATCGGCTTCTTGGAAAATGATCTCAACTTATTTCCCATCTAAAGAGCGTGGTCGTGCAACGGCAATTCAATCAACAGTAAATACCTTGGGGCCAGCATTAGCTGTAATTGTTGCGGCGAGTATTATCGGTGCTTTTGGCTGGCATATGGTGTTTATTGTTTTAGGTATTCCTGGCCTATTAATTGCAGCTGGTATTTATTTTTTCACTCGTGATAATCCAAAAGATCACCCAAGTATTACCCAGCAAGATCTCGATGAGCTAGCAGCAGATGGCACATTAACGGATAAACCTGTTGAAGCTGTACCCTTTAAAGATGTTTTAAAGATGCCAGTGTTGTGGCAAATGGCAGCAATTTGGTTTCTGTTTGATATTACCTTTTGGGGATTCTCAACATGGTTACCAAGTTATTTAATTACTGTTCGTGAATTCTCTTTGGCTAAAACAGGGGTAATGGCGGCTATTCCATTCTTATTTGGTGCTGGTGGTACATTATTAGGTGGTTATGTTTCTGATAAATGTAAATCACAGCGTAAATGGTTATATATGGTTACCGCAGTGATTGCAGCTGGCTTCTTATATATGACATATACTGTTGAAAGTGCTGATATGGCGGTTGTATATCAGTGTATTTCAGCATTATTTATGTTCTTTGCCATGGCAATGTTCTGGGGTATTTTAATGGATACTATCCCAAATAAAATCATGGGGCGTGCTTCAGGGATTGTTAACTTCGGTGGTCAAATGGCGGGTGTTGTTTCCGCACCTGTTATGGGCTTCTTAATTAAAGCGAGTGGTGGTAGTTACGACAGCGCATTTATGTTTATGATAATTGCATTAGTTGCCTCTGCTGTTGTAACGTTCACGGTTAAAATGCGAAATACACCTGCAGCCATTTAATTAATATTAATAATAGTTATATTTTAATAAGTGTGATGTTATTAAAAGAAATAAGATTAATTAAATAAAATAAATGTATTAACTGTAAGATTTATTTATTAAAACTCACTATACGCTTTATTGATTTTTTAATTTAAAAAATCTTATTGCAGGGTATTTTTGTCTTAAAAAAGCCACGATTAAAAATCGTGGCTTTGCTTTTGTTAGATTAATAACATTATTTGCTTATAAGTATAAAGTCGTTGCCACTAAAACAGAGTGTGGCATCGCCACGAATAACGCGGTGATGGGCAATATGGCGTTGACTATTTAATGAAGCGTGCTGTTTCATCATATAAGCCTCTAAATGCCATGCAATAAGTTGTTTAGCGAGCTTTTTATTCGCGTGCTGGCTACGTTCTGATTGCACTTTGACACTAATACCTGTGGCAATATGTGTTGCTCTGACCGCAGATTCTGTTTTATTAACATGCTGACCGCCAGGGCCATTTGAACGCATGGTTTCAAAGACAATTTCTTTGTCATTAATTTCATCAGGTTGTTCAAAACAAGCAACACCAATAAACCAATTTTTACGTTTATGCCGTGGTCGTAATGTGCTTGCACATTGCCATTGCACAGAGCCTGCCCACTGTTGCGCGATAGCCTGTGCATCAGCACCTTCAAGAGACACTAACGCCGATTTTAAGCCATAACGTGAAGGCTCTTTTTCAAGAACCGTGACGTTCACTTGCTGTTTTGTTGTTGATTTCAAAAAGTAATTTAAGGCTTTTTCAACCGCTAAACAGCACTCTTCAGGGCCTTGTGCGGAGGTGAATTGTAATAACATTACGCTATCTCCCCACTTGTTTTATAGGTGATCACGGGTTTTAAACGTGCGATGACTTCGATTAGCCCGATACTCACCATGCTTTCAATCACTGTTTCAATCGATTTATAAGATTGCGGTGCTTCTTCATAAATTAGTTGTTTATTGGCACAAATAATACGGCTACCTAATGCAGTTCGTGAAAGTTGTAGTGGTGTAAAACGGTGTGATAATCGGCCTTTGCACTCTGTACGCATCCATTTTCTACCTGCACCATGGGGTAAGGAATGAAGGCTTAATTCAGACACAATTGGCTTAACAATATAGCTGTAATCACCGCGTGAACCCGGAATAACCACCATATCGTGATGTGCTGGTGTTGCACCTTTACGATGTAACCAACCTTGTTGACCATGTAATTCACAAGGCTCTACAAGGTTATGATTTACATCAGAAATAACTGCACCTTGAGTGCGAATTTGGCGCATCATTCTTTCACCAATAAGGCGACGATTAATCTTTGCGTAATCAAGTGCATTATTGTGGGCTTGCAAATATTCATTTGCCTCTTCGGTGTTAGCAACAAGCCCTTTATGACCAAACTGTTCTGTATGAGCACGTAAGATAGATTGTCCTAAACCTCTCGCTCCGCTGTGAACTAATAGCAATAACTGTTTTTTATTGATACCACTTGCAGCGAAAAGCGTTTCATTAATCACTTGGTCAATTTGTTGGAATTCAGCAAAGTGATTACCACCACCAATAGAGCCTAAAGAGCCAGCAAAAGGATGATTTTGCATTTCAGTCGGTAGATGCGTTTCTAGCCATTCTGAAGGTGCGATATCACTCATTTCACTCAACTGTTTCTCTGCTTTATCTAAGTTGAGTTTGCTGTTTTTAAATTCCGTTTGAAAGAGCGTCATGCCACAGCCAATATCATTTCCGACCAAAGCAGGGTAAAAACGATTAACAGAAAAAAAGGCAGCGCCAATGGGATAACCACGCCCCGGATGTAAATCAGGCATACCTGCGACATAAGCCATATCAGGAAGTTGAGCGGTTGTTTCTAATTGTTGGATTGCTTTGCTTTCAATCCAAGTATTATCCGATGCGATATAACAAACGCTATCAGATAAATAATGAACACACTTGTCCATATACCAATCCATATAATGTAAAGGATAAAAAAATAAATTGATTGGCGGACAGCAAAAAGAAGGAAAAAAGGATTACTTCTGAGATTGTCCGCAAAGAGTATTCATATTTGTAGTTGTCATGGGATACCTCCTTGCAGTTAATTGAAATGGATGAAAAATAATAAATCGCGGGCATATTAACCACTTTTTTTTGCATTGGCAATCAAAAAGTGGTGTGGTTTTTCTTTATTTTTTAAAAAAAGAATTAATAGATTTTATTTAATTTAAGGCTAACTTCCTTTTATTTGCTATTTCAGTTAGTTCTCTATTTTTAATTAATAAATTACTTTTACTGAGCTTTTTCGGCAATAATCTTCGTAATCATCCGTTAATTTTCTATCTGTGATAACAACATCAAACTGAGCTAAATCGCCCATATTGGCTGTCGCTGTTTCATCAAAATAGTGATATTTGGTGAGTAAGATCTTACGAATAGATTTATCCATCGCTTTTTTCTTCATATAAAGATCGTCGATGTTATAACAGGTAACGCCAAAATCGAGATGAACGCCTTCGGCTGAAATAAAGGCTTTTTTGGGATTAATGCTATCAAGATAAGAAGGTTGGGTAGGATTGTAGAAAGAGTCACTTTTAGGACGATATTCACCTCCGCAGAGTAATACGGTGGCATTTTTTTTCTGGCTTAATGCCAAAAATACTCGATGAGAATAACAGATCCCCGTGAAATGCAGATTATCAGGAATAAGCTCAATCAGTGTGGGAATAAACTGCCCGTTATCGAAAAAAAGAACATCGCCGTCAGATACCATGCCAGCAGCAAGATTAGGAATATGAAGTTCTTCAGTTTGATCTGGCGTAATGATATTAGAGGATGTTGAGATTAACCCTGAATGGGGCTGGGCTAATGCAACAATGTAGCCACCTAATAATGACATCGGAAAAGGGTTTTCGGCGTCAGAACTAAGGTCGCGCCTAATTGTCATTTCAGAAACTTCAAGGATCCTTGCGGCGTCTTTAAGATGTATGCGACCTGAGCGTTTTATACATTCACTGAGGCGGCGCAAACGTTCGTGCTGTTTGGTCTCTATCACCGAAGGATCCTTGTGTTATCGAATAGCGTACTCCAAGAAAATATACGCTAAATAATTAGTAGTTTGATTCAGGTGCATCTGAATCTGTTGCGATAGCGACACTTGCGCTAGCGCCGATACGTGTTGCACCTGCTTTGATCATGTTTAATGCTGTTTGGCGATCGCGAACACCACCTGATGCTTTCACACCAACTTCATCACCCACTGTTTTGCGCATTAAAGCAACATGATGTTCTGTTGCGCCCATTGTACTGTATCCTGTTGATGTTTTCACAAAATCAACGCGGATCTCACGACACATTTCACAAACTAAACGTACTTCGTCGTCAGTTAATAAGCAAGTTTCTAAAATAACTTTCAGAGTTGTATTACCACAAGCGGCTTTTACTGCTTCGATATCTTGTTTTACGAAGTCTAAACGGCCGCTTTTTAACATACCAATATTGATAACCATATCGACTTCTTGTGCGCCTTGGCGAATAGCTTCAGCCGCTTCAAAGGCTTTTGTTGCTGTTAAACCCGCACCAAATGGGAAGTCGATAACACAACATACTTTTACATCACTTCCTTCAAGGCAAGTTCTTGCTAAAGGGATGTAAGAAGTGTTAATACAAACAGAGAAGAAACCGTGTTCAACTGCTTCAGCACACAATTTTTTGATTTGCGCTTCAGTTGTATCTGCAGCAAGAAGGGTATGATCGATATAATTAGCTAATGGACGCATAGTATATTCCTTAATAAGAAGATTGTTATTCATCACCCATGTGATTTTGGCAACATATTAGTGCCGTTTTAACGGGATAACAATCACAAATGATATTTAAATAACATGATACTGTTATACATCTATCAAAATGTCACTATTTTCACATTTAAAAATTTCACATAAGAGTAAGAGGCGCTATGGATATCGCAGTGATTGGTTCAAATATGGTGGATTTGATCACCTATATAGACAGGATGCCAAAAGAGGGAGAAACCCTTGAGGCGCCAGCATTTAAGATTGGCTGTGGTGGTAAAGGGGCAAATCAAGCTGTTGCTGCTGCTAAATTAAATTCAAAAGTGATGATGTTAACAAAGGTTGGCGATGATATTTTCGCGGATAACACCATCATGAATTTAGAGTCTTATGGTATTAACACGCGCTATGTTGAAAAAGTGCCTGGTACAACAAGTGGTGTTGCGCCCATTTTTGTGACTTCTCAATCATCAAATAGCATTTTAATTGTTAAAGGTGCTAATCAGCATTTATCGCCAGAGGATATTGATAGAGCCACAGATAGCCTGAAAAAATGCAAAATAATCGTATTGCAATTAGAAATCCCGCTTGAAACGGTGTATCACGCCATTGAGTTTGGTAACAAACATCATATTCCTGTGTTATTTAACCCAGCGCCTGCTTCAAAAGCATTAGATCTTGATATTGCAGCTCGTTGTGACTTTTTTGTTCCGAATGAAACAGAACTTGAAATTTTGACTGGTATGCCAATCACTACAATGGATGAAATCCGTGAAGCCGCTTGCTCTTTACTACAAAAAGGCTTTAAGAATGTCATCGTTACATTAGGTGAAAAAGGCGCATTATGGATGAATGGTGAAATTGAAAAATATATTCCTGCCATTAAAGTTGATGCAATTGATACTAGTGGGGCGGGGGATGCCTTTATTGGTTGTTTCTCCCATTATTATGTTCACACCAATAATATTGAAGAAGCGTTAAATAAAGCCGTGATGTTTTCTGGTTTAAGTGTTGCAGGAAAAGGCACACAATCTTCTTATCCTAGCATTGAAGAGTTTGGGCAGTTTTTAGCGCAAGCCAAGTAGTACACTTCTGCACTATCACATCTTTGTATTCCACTTGCTATCTTATTTAGAAAGCAAGTGGAATTTCTTTAAAATTAATAGTTTGCTGTGTTTTTATAGTCACTGTTGGATTTCTTACAAAGAAAAACGGTTTAACTTAATGTGACTGATTTCACAGAGTGGTGACAATTATTATTGAAATATTATTTCATAAGATGTAATTTTAATTGAAATTTAATTTCATTAAGGTTGTTATGATGAAAGAAGATGCATTAAGCGAATGTCTTAAAAATGAAAGCAATCAAGAAACAACACAGTTTTCTGAATTAAGCGCTTTAGAGTTGGTTACGCTTATCAATAGTGCAGATATGACTGTTGCAAATGCAGTTAAAAAAGAATTACCCGCTATTGCTAAAGCAGTAGAAAGAATTACTGAACGTCTGCAAAAAGGTGGACGTATTTTTTATGTTGGTGCAGGAACAAGTGGACGATTAGCGGTACTAGACAGTGCGGAATGTCCACCTACTTTTGGTGTATCTCCTACATTAGTACAGGCGATTATTGCTGGCGGTCATGATGCAATGCTAAAAGCGGTTGAAAATATTGAAGATAGTCAAGAGGCGGCAATTGAAGAGCTCCAACGTCGTCATGTCAGTGATAAAGATGTCGTTATTGGCATTGCCGCAAGTGGTCGTACGCCTTTCACTGTCGCAGCTTTGCAATATGGCAAGAAGCTAAAAGCATTGACAGTATCTATTACTACGCGTGGCAAAAGTATGATGAGTGAAATTGCCGACTTATCTATTGCACCAGATGTGGGCGCAGAAGTGTTAACAGGTTCCACAAGAATGAAAAGTGGCACAGCTCAAAAAATGATTTTGGGTATGTTAAGTACTAGCGTGATGACTAAACTTGGAAAAGTGCATAAAAACCTTATGGTGGATGTGATTGCGAGTAATGAGAAATTGCAACGTCGTGCTGAAGGTATTGTCAGCGAGGTGTGTGGAATTTCACATGAAACAGCCAGAACCCTGTTACAAATGGTTAATTATCATCCTAGAAAAGCCATTTTAATGTATGAACTTCACCTGAGTGTGGAGAAAGTTGAGCAAATTACACAGCAATATCCTTATCGTTCGTTACAACAGCAACTCGCCCTATTTAACTAATAACAATATGAGTAAACACTCTGAACTTTAGCAGGCACGCATATGGCTAATAAAATAGAACATCTCGACACGTTAGCAATAGAAATAGAAAAACATGCTGGTGGGTTTCAAAATGTGGCAACCCTAACACATTGTATGACTCGTATTCGACTGATTTTAAAAGATAGCTCGCTATTTGATGCCGACGCTTTAAAACAAGTCGAAGGCGTTAAAGGTGTTGTATTTAATGGCGAACAGCACCAAGTGATTGTAGGAATGGGAACCGCGGCAAAAGTTTATTCCATCATGAATAAGCGTATGCAAAACAGTTCAGCAAGTAGTGAAGATGAGCCTGCGTCAACACCAGTGAAAAAAGGCTTCTCCATTCGTCGTATGCTAAATACATTAGCGGCTATTTTTGTCCCGACAATTCCTGCTTTAATTGGCTGCGGTTTGATTATGGGGTTAATTAATATTATCCGTTTAGTCGCACCAGGCTTAGTTGAGCAATTCCCTGAGCTATTTAAATTATTCAAATTAATTGGTAGCACAGTATTTGCATATCTCTCTATTATGATTGGGATAAATACAGCTAAAGAATTGGGCGCGTCAACGTCGATTGGTGCTGTAATGGCTGGGTTATTAGCCATGCCTGGGCTTGCTGATATCACCTTATTTGGTGAGAAATTACAGCCAAACAGTGGCGGGATCTTTGCAGTATTAATGGTGGTCGTGTTCTCTTCAAAATTAGAATTATGGTTTCGTAGTATCGTTAAAGAGAGCCTAGATCTTATCTTAACGCCGTTTGTGACTATTTTAGTCTCTTCTCTTGTGGCGATTATGATATTCCAACCAATCGGCCATTATCTTAATCAGTTATTAGCACAAGGCGTATCATTATCACTTTTAAATCAAGGTGGTGGTGCGGTTGTAACGGGTGCTGCGCTAGGGGGAAGCTTCTTATTTTTACTCTTAACGGGATTGCATCAAGGACTAATTCCTATTCATACCGAAATCTTAAATACTTTTGGTTTAAATTACCTGTTCCCTATTTTAGCCATGGGTGGAATGGGGCAAGTAGGCTCTTGTTTTTGGGTTTATTTACGCACTAAAAACCAACGTTTAAAGAAAACATTAATGGGTGCATTACCTGTTGGTATTTTCGGTGTCGGTGAGCCTTTATTATTTGGTGTTTCCCTTCCATTAGGAAAACCTTTTGTAGCGGGATGTATTGGTGGTGCGGCTGGTGGTGCATTAATGGCATATTTCCAAGTTGGGATCATTATTCCATTTGGTACAGCTGGGTTATCATTAATTCCATTAGTGGGAGATGGGCAAATTATTAAGTTCCTGATCGCAGTATTAGGTGCATGGATTGTCGGTTTTATTGCCAGTATGCTAATGGGATTTACCGATCCAGAGAAATAAGTCAGAAATAAAAAGGATAACAGAATGTCGACACTGACCAAAAAGCTTGAAAGTTTGCTAATACAAGGCAAAGGCACAGAACAACGTATTGCTCATTATTTATTAGAGAATAGTGAGAATATTGCCAGTATGAATGCGGCTGATCTGGCACTTAAAGCAGGTGTAAGTAGTGCTTCTGTTATCCGTTTTTCACGTCAAATGGGGTATCGCGGTTATCCTGAATTTAAAATTGATTACCTTTCAGAAGAAAAGCAACAAAAAAGCAGTGGCGATATTCTCTATGGCAATCTCGCGAAAACAGACCCGACAGAATTAATTATTTCCAAAACAGGGCATCTGTTTACTAGTGCTATTCAAGATTCATTAGCGTTGTTAGATCCTAATACCATAGATCTATTAGCTGAAAAAATGGTATTAGCAAAACGCATTGTATTGTTTGGTATTGGCGCATCCGCCGTTGTGGCGAGCGATATTTTTCATAAATTAATTCGTGTAAATAAAAACACCTTATTTAGTCCTGATCTTCATGCTCAATTGGCTTATTCCGCTAATTTATCTGCTGATGATATTGCCATTGCTGTTACCGCTAGAGGAAATACGACAGATATTAATCGGATGCTGAAATCAGCAAAAAATGAAGGTTGTTTAACTGTGGCATTAACGCGTTTCGGACAAGATGAAGCAACTCGATTATCTGATTATACATTGCCTTATTTTTATGATGAACAACACTCTCAATTAGGCGTGATTACGCCACAAGTTTTACAAATGGTGGCTTTTGATGTGCTGTTTTTTAAATATATGACATTAGCGAGTGAGTCAGCAGAAAAAGCATTATTAAAAGGGCGAGAAGCTGTTATGCAAGGAAATCAATAATGTTACTTATCACCACATTAGCGGTGGGTGCGGCTATTGGTTTAATTATAAGTACGACGGGTGTGGGCGGCGGTGTTATTGTTTTACCTGTATTGACCTATTTCTTTGGTATGAATGCGTTAATGGCAGTTGCAACAGCGAATTTATTATCCATGTTGATGAAAGTTACTTCGTCTTATATGCATTTTCGCCTTGGAAATATTCCTTTTAAAAGAGCGATGATTGTCTTAGGAATAATGCTACCAAGTACCTTTTTAGCCAGTGTTTTGGTTAATTATTTAGGTTCGTTAGCGCAGTATCAGCAACAAGTTGAATGGGGAATTAATGCGCTTGTTGTTAGTGCTATTGTTTTTTCTCTATTTCTCTTTGTACAGAGAATGTTTTTCTCATTACCTCCCGTTGTGGTTGAAAATACAGCGTTAGCTCCTTTAAATATAAAAGCGCTATTACTTCCTGCGATCGCAGCAGGTGTTGTTTTAGGGGCAACGGGGGTGGGTGGTGGTGTGGTTGTGTTACCGTTATTGCTACGCTACGCGAACCTTTCTATTAAGCAAGCTATTGGCACTTCTATATTTACCACAACATTGTTATCGGGATCTTCAGCACTAGCCTATATGCAAGATGGGCATACGGATATTCATTTGGCACTTTTGTTATTTTTAGGCTCGCTAATCTCTATTCCGCTGTCTAAGTGGCTGTTGATCAGAATGCCTGACAGAATATTTCAGTATGCAACGCTGATTTTAATTATTTGTAGTGCGGTGATGATGCTAGCTAAATTATTTTAGTATTTAAATGTATCATTAATGTTAATTATAAAAGTGATATAAAAAAAATAGCTAAATAATAGCTAAATAAAAATAAATTTTTATTGGTTATTTCTTGATTATCTTATTAATTTAATTGAGGTCATTCTTAATATAGAAGCGATTATCCATTTTTTATTTGTGTGTTAATGGAATGTATTCTTGATGATTTATTTTTACTGATATATGGTTTTTATCATAAATAGATAATTGAGATGATAATCACATTAAAGTTAATTCCTATATGTTTCACTGTAACCCTCATTTAATACCTATAAGTGAAGGTACTAGTATTATGGAAAATAATAATAGGAAAACGCCTCATATTAGACGTATTGCCCACATTATGATGTATAAACAACGTCAGTGTTTCCATTTCTCCGTTTTTAACGGGTAAGCCCTCTTTTTACATGCTGAAAATATAAAGCATATTTCCTAATAACGAGTGTTATTGGGGAGACATCTATTTTTCATAAATAATGAATCATTTTTTAACTCTATTATTATCAAAATAATTAGGAGATAGGATTATTATGTCTATTAATATTAAAGGTAGAAGTTTTTTAAAATTACTCGACTTTTCATCAGCTGAAATTCAATATTTATTAAATCTTTCTAAACATTTTAAATCATTAAAAATGGCAGGTATTCCTCACCGCTCTTTGGAAGGTAAAAATATCGTTTTATTATTTGAAAAAACCTCAACACGTACACGTTGTGCTTTTGAAGTAGCAGGTTACGATTTAGGAATGGGAGTGACTTATCTTGATCCAGGCTCATCACAAATGGGTAAAAAAGAGTCTATTGAAGATACTGCACGTGTATTAGGGCGTTTCTATGATGGTATTGAATATCGTGGTTTTGATCAGTCATTAGTTGAAGAACTTGCGGCAAAATCAGGTGTGCCAGTATGGAATGGTCTTACCGATAAATTCCATCCAACTCAGATGTTGGCGGATATGCTAACAGTTGAAGAAAATTTTGGTCATTTAAAAGGGCTTAAGCTGACTTTCTTTGGTGATGCGCGTAATAACGTTGCTAACTCTTTAATGGTGGTTTGTGCCAAATTAGGCTTACATTTTACAGCATGTGGCCCAGCATCTTTAATGCCAGAAGAGCAACTTGTGAAGGAGTGTCGTGCAATCGCGGCTGAAAACGAAGGCTCTATCACATTAACAGAAGATATCGAGAAAGGGGCAAAAGAGGCTGATGTTCTCTATACCGATATTTGGGTTTCAATGGGAGAGCCAGATAGTGTTTGGGATGAGCGCATTCGCTTACTGAAAGCTTATCAAGTCAATGAATCTATGATGAAAATGGCAAATCCTCATGCGATTTTCTTACACTGTTTACCTTCATTCCATGATCGTTTAACGCTCATTGGTGAAGATATTTATCAGAAGTTTGGTTTGAGTGAAATGGAAGTGGCAGACGAAGTTTTTGAGTCTCGCCAATCAAAAGTTTTCGATCAGGCTGAAAACCGTATGCATACCATTAAAGCCGTTATGTTCGCGACTTTAAGCTAAAGCAAGGAGTTAACAATGCCTAAGAAGGTATTTATTGCTTTAGGGGGAAATGCATTGGGCAGTACGCCACTAGAGCAAAAGCAGATAGTCCGAAAAACCGCAAAGCCCATTGTGGATCTGGTTGAGAAGGGTTACCAAGTCATTATTGGTCATGGTAATGGCCCACAAGTTGGGATGATTAACTTAGCTATGGATTATGCATCGCAACAGAACATCGGCACGCCTTATATGCCATTTGCTGAATGTGGTGCCATGAGCCAAGGTTATATTGGTTATCATCTACAACAGGCTATTAATGACGAATTATGTGCGAGAAATCTGAATAAAAATCATGGTTGTGCCACCATTGTGACCCAAGTGGTTGTTGATAAAAACGACCCTGCTTTTTTATCACCGACAAAACCGATTGGTGCTTTTTATACTCAACAGCAAGCTGAGGTTATTCAAAAAGAGCACGGTTTTCACTTTATGGAAGATGCTGGACGTGGATATCGTCGAGTGATCCCATCACCTAAGCCGTTAGAAATTGTAGAATCGCCGATTATTAAACAGTTGGTTGAACGTAATATTGTGGTGATTACTGTTGGTGGCGGTGGTATTCCTGTTATTCGGAAAGGGGATTTATTAGAAGGTATTGATGCTGTTATTGATAAAGATAATTCTAGCTCAAAATTAGCCGTAGAATTAAAAGCAGACATTTTATTAATATTAACGGCTGTTGATAAAGTTGCTATTAATTTTAATAAACCAGATCAAATGAATTTAGATAAATTAACGCTTTCTCAAGCGCAGAAATATATTTCCCAAGGGCAATTTGCTAAAGGAAGTATGCTACCTAAAGTTGAGGCTTGCCTTAACTTTCTAAAAGAGAGTGATAAAGGTGTACAAGCTATTATTACTTCTTTAGAGAATGCATTATCTGCTTTAGAAGGAAAAACAGGTACAACAATTATTTCTGATTAATATCATACTTATCATTATTCTACATTTAATTCTAATAATAGACTCTGCCAGATAGATATTATTTCTACTGGCAGAGTAGCCTCTTATTTAAGTCGAGGACGCTTATGAAACTTAAAAAGTTTGCGTTTCCGACCGCATTTACTATTTTATTTGCCATTACAGTAATTGTGGTTGGATTAACGTGGATAATTCCAGCTGGCGAATATCAGCGATTAAGTTATAACTCAGCGGGGCCATCATTAGTGGTTGCGAAAATAGATGGTTCTCATGAAGTGTTACCTGCAACTCAGGCAACATTAAATGATTTAAATGTCTCTATTGAGATTAATAAATTTACAGATGGGACAATTAAAAAACCGATAGCGATACCTGGAACCTATGAACGCGTAGCACAGCAACCCAAAGGGATTATGGATATTACCGAAAGTATGGTGAAAGGAACGATAGAGGGAGCTGATGTTATTGTTTTCATTCTTGTCTTGGGGGGGCTTATTGGAGTTGTTAATAAAACTGGTGCATTCAATGCAGGTTTAACAGCACTAGCGAATCGAACCAAAGGCAAAGAGTTTTTAGTCGTGTTTGGGGTCACGATTATATTATCCATCGGCGGGACAAGCTGTGGGATTGAAGAAGAAGCCGTTGCCTTCTATCCCATATTAGTACCCATATTCTTAATCTTGGGTTATGACGCTATTGTGTGTGTTGGTGCTATTTTCCTTGCCTCTTCAATGGGGGCTGGGTTCTCAACTGTAAATCCTTTCTCAGTTGTTATCGCATCAAATGCTTCGGGGATCAGTTTTATTGAAGGGATCGGCTTTCGTACTATTGGGTTGGTGATTGGTACGATGGGGGTTTTGGTTTATTTATATTGGTATTGCAAGAAGATCAAAAAAGATCCGACTTTCTCTTACAACTATGAAAATGCCGAAAGTTTTAAACAGCGCTTTTTAAGTAATTACGATCCTAATGAGATATTAGAATTTTCGTGGCGTCGTAAAGTGATCCTCTGCTTATTTGTTGCTGCTTTTCCTATTATGGTTTGGGGTGTTATGGACATGGGCTGGTGGTTTCCACAAATGGCAGCTCTTTTCCTTGCTATCGCAATCATCATAATTTTTCTCTCTGGATTAAAAGAGAAAACAGCCATTGATGGATTTATTCACGGGGCATCGGAATTAGTCGGTGTTTCATTAATTATTGGTTTAGCGCGTGGTGTTAACCTTGTGATGGAACAAGGTAAAATTGCGGATACCATTCTTGAATTTATGTCTCATATGGTTGCGGGAATGCCACCAAGTTTATTCTTATTGGCACAGCTCGTTGTCTTTATCTGTTTAGGTTTTATTGTTCCATCTTCTTCAGGGCTTGCGGTTTTAGCGATGCCAATCATGGCGCCATTAGCGGATGCAGTTGGTGTTCCTCGTTATATGGTGGTATCGGCATATAACTGGGGACAATATATTATGCTGTTCTTAGCACCTACTGGGTTGGTGTTAGCGACATTGCAAATGTTAGATATCTCCTATAATAAATGGCTTAAATTTATTATGCCGATGGTGATATTTATGTTTGTACTCTCGGCAACACTATTATTGGTTCAAGTTGCTTTTTTATAAAATTGAGTCGATGTGTTTACGTTGAGAAACGAATTTTTGGTTATTCTGTAATGTGAAATTAATCTAGATTTTTATGCTGCAATCAGGGTTATTTTTTGATTTTCACTAGAAGTGATCTAGCTCTCGTTTTTGGCGGTGATAAAAAATAAACCGAAAAAAAAGGTTGTTAATTTGTAGAAGTTATGTTTTTTTAAATACAGATAACACGTAAACACATCATTAAATTAATTGATAGGTAACCCATGATCATCACTACTCTACTACAAAGCCTACGACTAACAGCGCACATTGCGGCTGTGGTTGTCGTGCGTGTGGTGGTGGTCGTCGGCAAAGCGCCGTAACGGGTCCGAATCAACACAGTTTCGCAACCCCGCCGGCGCACTAACCGGGCGGGGTTTTTCTTTTCTACCGCCCATAAAGTCCGGCTTAGAACAAAGGACAGAGAAAAATGGGTGCTCAACAAGATAACGCCACAAGTAGAACCTTTACTGGCGCACAATTAATCGTTTATTTACTGGAACGGCAAGGCATTACGACAATTGCAGGGATCCCCGGTGGTGCGGCGTTGCCTTTGTATGACGCATTAAGCCAAAGCAAATCTATTCGCCATATCTTAACTCGCCATGAACAGGGCGCAGGTTTTATCGCTCAAGGTATTGCAAGAGCAAATGGTAAACCTGCTGTTTGTATTGCCTCAAGTGGGCCGGGGGCGACGAATTTAGTCACTGCAATCGCAGATGCTAAATTGGATTCTATTCCTTTGGTGTGTATTACTGGTCAGGTATCTTCTGCAATGATTGGGACAGATGCCTTCCAAGAAGTTGATACTTATGGCATGTCTATTCCCATTACTAAACATAATTATTTAGTGCGCGATATTGCTGATTTACCCGAAATTATTTGTGATGCGTTTCGTTTAGCTATGTCAGGGAGACCGGGCCCAGTTTGGGTTGATGTACCAAAAGATATTCAGCAAGCCACAATTACATTAGAAGCGTTACCACCTATTCCACAAAAAGATCCCGTTCCCGCATTTAATACTGATTTAGTGATACAAGCGGCGCAAATGATCAACCAAGCTAAAAATCCAGTTTTATATTTAGGCGGTGGAATAATTAGCTCAGAAGCATGCAAAGAAGCGATTGAATTAGCAGAGAAAAATAATCTGCCAACAACGATGACCTTAATGGGATTAGGATTAATGCCACCTTCACACCCTCTGTATTTGGGGATGTTGGGTATGCATGCGACGCGTAGTACCAATTTTATTTTAGAAGAAGCGGATTTGTTGATTGTATTAGGTGCGCGCTTTGACGATCGTGCTATTGGTAAAGCAGAGAAGTTTTGCCCTAATGCCAAAATTATTCATGTTGATATCGATCGTGCTGAAATTAGTAAAATCAAGCGCCCAGATATTGCGATCCACGCTGATGCGAAATCAGTGTTATCACTGTTATTACCATTGATTAATACCAATAAGCGTAATGAATGGATAGAGCGTGTTACGACACTGAAACAAGAATATCCATTGGAGATGAAAAACTCTGAAAATATTCTGAGTGGTTATGGCATTGTATTAGCGGCCGCAAATTGTGTTGATGATGATGCCATTATTACAACAGACGTTGGGCAACATCAGATGTGGGTTGCACAAGCGTATCCGTTAAATCGACCTCGACAATGGTTAACATCTGGCGGTTTAGGCACGATGGGATTTGGTTTACCAGCAGCGATTGGTGCCGCATTAGCGGAGCCAAGTAAGAAAATCCTCTGCTTCTCTGGGGATGGTAGCATTATGATGAATATTCAAGAGTTTGCTACGGCGGCTGAACACCAATTAGATATCAAAATTATTTTGATAAATAATCAGGCATTGGGATTGGTTCACCAACAACAAACGCTGTTTTTTGAAGAGCGTATTTATGCGGCGGCTTACCCTTATCAAACAGATTTTATTCGTATTGCACAAGGCTTTGGTTTAGACACCTGTGACTTAAATCAGGAAGCGGATCCTGCGAGTGCATTAAAAGCAGCAATTGAAAAACCAGGTCCGTGTTTAATTCATGTCATGATTGATATTCATGAAAAAGTATTTCCAATGGTACCGCCAGGGGCGGCAAATATTGAGATGATAGGAGCTTAATTTATGTCACAACAATCACAACCTATCGCGCTGGAATTGATTGTTCGCAACCATCCCGGTGTTATGACCCATATTTGTGGGCTATTTGCTCGCCGTGCCTTTAACGTTGATGGTATTTTGTGTTTACCGATGAAAAATAGCGATAAAAGCCGTATTTGGCTATTAGTGCAAAAAGATGATCGCCTAATGCAGATGGTGAGTCAGGTAGAAAAGCTTGAAGACGTAAAAGAAGTGAGATTCAGCGACGATTTACGTGTTTTTGAACAAATGGAAAGTTATCTAAGTTAATTTGTCATTTTTATTTTATCAGTGGCTTTATTCTTAATTACGGTATTTTTAATTAATAGGAATAAAGCCATATTTTTATCACAAATAAAAAAGCTAAGGACGATGATGATAATGCTGTTGATTGGGGCTAGACATAATGACGGATGCACGCAAATGCCCTTCAACACAAATATAAGAGTGAGGGGTATTACCATGAAAGGCGTAAAAATCACCTGTTTCGAGTAAGACCGTTTCATCATTGTCAAAACGCATCATTAATTTACCCGAATAGACCATGATGTGTTCTTGAGTTCCATCTGCGTGAGCTGGGCTATTGATGATCGCGCCATGCTTCATTTCGATATGCCAAATTTCAGTAATATTGCCGATACCAATACGAAATTTAAACTCTTGGGCATAATCACCCACGATAGGCTTATGTCGTTCTAAACGAGGATATTCTTCTCTTGTGAAACTAAATAAATCCCCTAACGGAAAGCCAAGCGCTATTGCGATAGCCTCTAAGGTATCGATTCTAGGATTAGAATCACCCGATTCTAATTTTGACAATGCAGCCTTGGATATTCCCGATTTTCTTGATAACTCATTAAGTGACAAGTTTCGAGACTGTCTTAATTGTTTGACTTTATTACCAAGGTATTCATTCGTTTTTTTAGGAGGTTGTGGGTTCATTGCCAATTCAAAATATCGTTAGTTTAAAAGAGTTATTCCGATTAGATAATAACACTAATTAACCGTATTCGGAAAAATGAGATCCTGTTTCTGCTGTATTTTGTGAATAGTCTTACGATCACTGTTCGATTTTTAATAATTACGCTAATATTCTTCATTAAATGATAATTATTCAAGGTTTATTATGATGGACTTACTCAGTTGGTCTGATCTTTTTATTTGCCTACTTACCTTATTCTTTGCTTATGTTATTTTCGGTATGGCTGGGTTTGGCTCTGCGTTAATTGCAGGCCCTGTATTAGCACTTTATTTACCTCTTTCAATGATAGTGCCTTTATTGGCATTAATCGATTTAAGTGCTGCCATAGTGAATGTTTTAAGAGATGGCAAACAGGCTGATTTTAAAGAGATACGCTATCTTATTCCGCTGATTATTATTGGTAGTCTGGTCGGTGCGACGATTTTATTAACCACACGACCTGATTTGCTTTCTCTTCTTTTAGGTATCTTTGCCGCTTGTTATGCCATTTATGCCTTGTTTTGGAAAAAACAAGAAAGCCAATTTTCTCAACGCTTGGTTTATCCTTTTGGGTTAATTGGTGGTGTATTTAGCGCATTGTTTGGTAGTGGTGGCTTTTTATATGCAATCTATTTATCAGGCAGAATTGCAGATAAAAACAAGTTTCGCATTACACAAACGACATTGATTGGCTTTAGCACACTAACGCGAGTGGTGATTTTCTTATTTGCGGGTATTTATTGGCAATTGGATATTCTTAAGTTAGCTGTCATTTTCTTGCCTGCTATGTTTGCGGGAGTTTGGTTAGGGCGAAATTTAACATTACGTATGTCGAAAGCTCGATTTATGAGTGTGATTTATACCATTGTATTGGCATCAGGTACTGTGCTTATTTATCGTTATTTTTCTTAAGCGTTGCAGGATAAATGACGGTGAAGTGAGAATATTGTGAAAGGCAAAGATCTTGGTGAGTCAAACGGAGATCTTTCTCTGATTAATGTTACTTTTTAAGCATGTTTATCTATTTCTTATCCCCTATAATAAAACAATATTTTATTTAACCACCTTCCTTTTATTACAGAGGTTTCTGTTATTCGCAGAAACAAAATAACATGTCACATCAAAATTATCGCCAATCTGAAGTTTTTGCGATAACAACTATCACGGTAAGTATTGGCGTTATCGGGATTGTTATCGGATTAACTATTCCTATGGTTGCACTGCGCCTTAATTTAGCGGGAATTAGTGAATCTATCATTGGACTTATTTCCGCTGCACCCGCTATTGGGATGTTAATTATTTCGCCTTTTGCTCGGCGTATTGTGCAATGGATAGGCAAACGCTTTGCCATGCTATTAGCAACCATTGTTTCTGCAATAAGCTTATTACCTTTAATGGGGAGCTTGCCTTTAGAGGTTTTATTTCCTCTACGATTAATCACTGGGATTGCCAGTGGTGTGATGATTTGTTTAGGTGAAACGTGGATTAATGAGCTTTCACCAGATAATAAACGTGGGCGGATTTTAGCGGTATATACTACGGTATTTACTATTAGCCAGTTATTAGGGCCTTCAATTATTGCGCTTTATGGCGTCGCAGATAAGACACCTATTTTAATTAGTGTCTTTATTCATATTATCTCTATTGTCCTGTTTTTAATGATGGATCAGAAAACAGGTGATAAATTACCGAAAGATACGCAAGAGCCTAATTTTTCTATTATCCGCTTTGTTAAAGTGGCACCCGCAATCTGTGGTGGTATTGTTTTCTTTGCTTTTTTTGATGGCACCGTACTTTCTATGTTTCCTATTTATGGCCTAAGTATGGGACACACTGAAGCTATTGCCGCAATGATGATAAGCGCTATTTTAGCGGGTGATGCCATTATGCAAATGCCATTTGGCTGGCTTGCTGATCATATGAACAGAACACGGTTATATCGAGTTTGTGGTGTAGTGACTTTACTTGCAAGCTTATTATTACCTATCACTATGTCCCATACATTTTTGATTTGGCCTTTATTGCTGGTGTTGGGTGCAACAGCTGGTGCGATATACACCATTGCGTTGGTACAAATAGGGCAATATTTCTCAGGCAATGATCTGATGGTTGCTAATGCGTCAGCTGCGATGTTATGGGGAATTGGTAATTTAGCTGGGCCTTTGCTGGCTGGCGCGATGTCAGAAATTTCTTCATCTTCACTACCATTTTTATTGGTTGCTATGACAGGTTTATTCTTAGTTTCAACGATGGAACGTTGGAACCTAGGTGTTGAAGCACTCAATAGTAGCTCATCTTAATATTATTTCTTCTCTATCGTATTCCATTTAGGGTCAAAGTAATGCGATAGAGGAAGCCTTTCTTTTCTCGATTTCTAAATATTAAAAATTTATCTTATTGTTTTTTATAAATGATTATGATTATCTTTTGTAATTGTAACTATTTTAAAATTTATTAAGAATAATCTAGAAATGCTTATGCAAAACGGAAAACTATTTGCTAAAACTGCGCTTACTCATCTAACGTTAGAAGTAGAAGATGACACTATCTTCAGATAAAAATAGTGAATACTGCAAATCATTAATCGCCACACATTGGGAACGGGAGGTATTATTTATCTAAGCAACTTATTAAAGTTACTAATAATAGATAGATATACCTAGTTATCATATCGTGTAATATAAATTCAATAAAAACAATTGATTAATCTGTTTTTCTACTGTGAGATAAGCATGATATTAGATGATTGTACAAAAGTAGAATGATGAGGAAAGTCGGTAGCTGCTTTCCTCTTTTTCTTTTTTCTAACTTAAATTATCTTTTTATGACATTTTTATTAAAAATGTATTTTTTCGCTTGATTCTTACCCTAAAAGCACCAGATAATCGTTTGCGTCAAATTCTCTCACTCAATCCACACGAAAAACCAAACGTTTGCTTTTGACTCCCTCTTAAGATTTTTCATCGACAAGAGGTTATTCTAATTGATACGTAATCGTTTTCTTTTTTTTGGAGAGTGAACCGTTTTTATGTCAGAGGAAAGTAATGTCTGCTAATCAATCAGCAAGCACAGGTAAACTGGATAGCTATTTTAAACTTACAGCACGCGGCACAACTGTTCGCAAAGAAATGATCGCTGGTTTGACGACATTTCTGGCTATGGTGTATTCCGTTATTGTTGTTCCTAGTATGTTAGGACAAGCCGGTTTTCCACATACAGCGGTTTTTATTGCAACCTGTTTAGTCGCGGGATTAGGCTCCCTTCTAATGGGATTGTGGGCAAATCTTCCTATGGCAATTGGTTGTGCTATTTCATTAACAGCATTTACCGCTTTTAGCTTGGTCTTGGGACAAAACATCTCTGTGCCCGTTGCATTAGGTGCCGTGTTTTTAATGGGGTGTTTATTCACCGTTTTCTCATTAACTGGCATTCGCACTTGGATCTTAAAAAATATTCCAATTGGTATCGCACATGGTGCAGGAATAGGGATTGGGCTTTTTCTGCTTTTAATCGCAGCAAACAGTGTTGGATTAGTGGTTAAAAACCCATTTGATGGTTTGCCTGTCGCAATGGGTAAATTTACATCATTTTCTGTTCTGATGTCACTTGCTGGATTGGCCGCTATTTTCGGATTAGAAAAACGTAAAGTGCCGGGTGGCGTTCTATTAGTGATTGTGGCTATTTCGATTATCGGCCTTATTTTTGATCCTAATGTAAAATATCAAGGCATCTTTAAAATGCCTCAATTAGGTGAAGATGGACTTTCTTTATTGTTTGCAATGGATATTAAAGGTGCCTTACAGCCTTTAGTATTACCGAGTGTTCTTGCGTTAGTGATGACTGCCATTTTTGATGCCACTGGGACTATTCGCGCTGTTGCAGGTCAAGCAAACTTATTAGATAAACGCGGGCAAATTATTAATGGCGGAAAAGCGCTGACGTCTGACTCTGTCAGTAGTATTTTTGCGGGTGTTATTGGTGCTGCACCAGCTGCGGTTTATGTTGAATCAGCCGCAGGAACAGCGGCTGGTGGTAAAACAGGATTAACCGCAACAGTAGTCGGTATTTTATTTTTACTGATCCTTTTCTTATCGCCTCTTTCTTATTTAGTTCCTGCTTATGCAACGGCACCTGCGTTAATGTATGTGGGTTTATTGATGCTAGGTAACGTCACTAAGTTAGATTTCAGTGATTTTGTTGATGCAATGTCAGGTATGGTGTGTGCTGTATTTATTGTTTTAACCTGTAATATCGTCACAGGTATTATGTTAGGTTTCGGCTGTTTGGTGATTGGCCGTATATTTGCAGGTGAATGGCGTAAACTCAATATTGGCACAGTATTAATTACTATTGCTCTAGTGGCATTTTATGCGGGTGAGTGGGCAATTTAATTTAAATAATCGGTTTTAAAGACAAAAGGCGGAATATATTTTTATTCCGCCTTTTTGCTATTTATTTCTCTACTTTTATTCGCTATTGTCGAAATTAAATCTAGTAATTAAATAGTTGGTAGAAGATATGCAAGAAATAAAAATACGCCATGGTGAACCTGACGACGCATCAGCAATTCAACAACTATATACACATCCTGATTTATATATTTGCACTTGCCAATTTCCTTATCCTTCAGTCACGATGTGGAAAAAAGATTACTTGAATTTTCAGAACAAAATATCCCTAATTTTGTTGCAACTATTGATGGCCAAGTCGCGGGACATTTAGCACTGATAATCGATAATCATCCTCGTCGTCGCCACATTGTGAGTTTTGGTCTTGCTGTTGGTGCTGAATATTCCGGAAAAGGCGTTGGTAAATTACTTATCAATACAGCAATTGATTATGCTTTCAATTGGTTAGCAGCCACTCGATTAGAATTAGAAGTGTATTCAGACAACGAAAGAGGCTTACATCTGTATAAGAAATTGGGTTTTGAAGTTGAAGGTATACGCCGTAAAGCTGCTTTTAGAGAAGGTAAATATTGTGATGTTGTCATGATGTCGATGTTAAGAACAATTGAATAATCATTAGCATTACGAGTTAGCTCTCAAATTTAATCGCTATTGTCATTTATCTATTATTTTTTATTTAATTACTTAATGTTTTACGTTTTTATACGGTCTATTACATTGTTTAGACTGAAAAAGAGGAATAAAAACGTATGCTTTCTATAATTAATGCCGTTAATAAATAGAGAGCAATAAATAGCGTACAATGTGCGGTGTTAGATACGATTAGTCTTAATTTTTAAATATTCTCACAGAGTCTGAGTGGGATCTGTTTAAAATAAGCAGTGATGCATAGATAAAGAAATGTATGATGCGCGAATTTTACATAATATGTTTCTTTATTGTTCGGTAGGTTTTCCTTTTATAAGGGAAAGATGTCAGGTTTTCAGGATAAAAATAGGCATGTAAGGGTAACATGGAAATTTTCTTTACTATTTTGATTTTAATACTGGTGGTTTCAGTTTCGGGAGTTATCACAAAATTAATTCCCTTTCGTGTTCCGTTACCATTAATACAGATTGTGATAGGGGCTTTATTGGCATGGCCTCAGTTTGGTTTACATGTCACTTTTGATCCTGAATTATTCCTCGTTCTATTGATCCCGCCTTTACTTTTTGTTGATGGTTGGAAAACACCGACACGAGAATTTATCCAGAATGGGCGTGAGATTTTTATTCTTGTGCTTGTTTTAGTCATGGTGACCGTTGTTGGTATCGGTTATCTGATTTATTGGATGATGCCAAGTATTCCCCTGATTTCGGCATTTGCATTGGCGGCAGTACTTTCGCCAACGGATGCGGTCGCACTCTCTTCTATTGTTGGTAAAGGGCGAATACCAAAACGAATTATGGGCATCTTAGAGGGTGAAGCATTAATGAACGATGCTTCAGGTCTGGTTGCCTTGAAATTTGCGGTTGCTGTGGCAATGGGAACGATGGTGTTTACTGTTGGTGGTGCAACCCTTGAATTCTTTAAAGTCGCTGTTGGCGGATTACTGGCAGGTATCGGTGTCACCTTAGTTTACAGTAAATCTCTGCGATTAATGAGTCGTTGGAGCGGCGACGATCCTGCTACACAAATCGTCTTTATGTTGCTGCTACCTTTTGCCTCTTATCTTATTGCGGAACATATTGGTTTTTCAGGCATTTTAGCGGCTGTTGCTGCCGGTATGACTATCAGTAAATCAGGCGTTATCAGAAATGCACCTCTTGCGATGCGTTTACGTGCTGATAGCGTGTGGTCAATGCTTGAATTTGTCTTTAACGGTCTTGTCTTTATCATGCTTGGCTTACAGCTTCCTATTATCTGGACAAGCTCTGTTATTCAAGCCGATCTTGACCCAGAAGTTGAAGTCTGGATGCTGTTTGCAGCAGTTTTTGTTATCTACTTTGCACTGCTGATCCTGCGATTTACGTGGTTATGGCTAATGAAGAAAATGAGTCGGATCTTTATGAAAAAGCATCCACTTGATTTCGCTAATTACACAACGCGTGAGTTGTGGTTATCGTCATTTGCAGGTGTTCGTGGTGCAATTACATTGGCGGGTGCGCTTTCTATTCCACTCTTTTTAACCGATGGCAGCACTTTCCCTGGGCGTTATCAAATAATCTTTATTGCTGCTGGTGTTATTTTACTGTCGATTTTAGTGGGCATTATTTCACTTCCTTTCCTATTAAAAGGCGTGAAGGCAACTGACAAAGAAGCAGATAAAAACGAAGTTCGCTACGCACGTAAAGTGATGGCAGAAGTGGCAATTGTTAGTCTGAATAAAATGGAAGAGCGCTTAGCTGCAAGTACTGAAGAGCAGTTGGATGCAGAAGAAATTAATGAAGTTGCTTCTCGTGTAACGGGTTATTTAAGACGCCGTACTGCGGAACAAGATGAAATGGTTCATAACGCGTTAGAAGAAGATCTCGAAAGGCGTTTTCGTTTAACGGCATTACGTGCTGAACGTGGTGAGCTTTATCATCTAAGAGCAACGCGAAAAATCAGTAATGAAACACTCCAATTATTGCTACATGAATTGGATTTAATGGAAGCACTGTTAGTAGAGAAAGACAGTTAATTATGTGGTTATTGGTTATTACAACACTATTATGGGCTGCTTCTTTTAGTCTGATCGGTGAGTATCTCGCCGGTCAGGTTGATAGCTGGCTCTCTGTTCTGATCCGCGTTTCTTTAGCCGCTTTGGTCTTCTTACCTTTCTTACGTTGGAAGGGGATCCGCTTTAAGGTGATTTTGCTTTATATGCTTGTGGGGGCTTGCCAACTAGGGATTATGTATCTGTTTGTCTTCCACGCTTATAACTATTTAACCGTCGCAGAATTTTTACTTTTTACCGTATTAACACCGCTTTATGTCACGTTAATTTATGATTTATTAGAACGTCAAAGATTACGTTGGGGTTATGTCTTTAGCTCATTATTAGCGGTATTAGGTGCGGCGATTATTCGCTATGACCATTTAAGTGATGATTTTTGGTATGGCCTGTTATTAGTACAACTGGCGAATATTTTCTTTGCGATTGGTCAGGTTGGTTATAAACGCTTAATGGAAGTTCATCCACTTCCACAACATCATGCTTTTTCTTGGTTTTATCTTGGTGCTGTTGCGGTGGCACTTGTTGGCGCATTGTGTTTTGCCGATTGGCAGAAAATGCCAACAACATCACTACAGTGGGGTGTTTTACTCTGGTTAGGAATTGGCGCTTCTGGAATAGGGTATTTCATGTGGAATTATGGTGCCACACAAGTTGATGCTGGAACCTTAGCGATTATGAATAACATGATGGTTCCAGCAGGGTTATTAGTGAATTTCTCTATTTGGCAACAACATCCGAATTGGCCAAGTTTCATCATAGGCGCGAGCCTGATTGTTGCATCACTTTGGATCCATCAACGCTGGATACGCCGACCTGTTTTACAAAAGGAAGATTGTTAACAGCGTGCTGGCCTGATAAGCGAATAAACTCACGGATCGCTGGTTGATGTTGCTCTCCACTACGGTTGGCAGCATATAACCGGCTCCATAATCCTTCACCTAATGTTTTTGTCACCACTAATCCCTGTTTTTCGAAATTCTCAACCGCCCAGTGTGGTAATGCCGCAATTCCCATGCCAGCTGCAACCATTTGAATTAGCAGTAATGTATTATCGACATGTTTGAAATGTGGCGTAATACCCGCGGGTTGTAGAAAATGACGCCATACATCAAAACGCTCTCGTTGAACGGGATAAATAAATAAGGTTTCTGCAATCAAGTCTTGTGGCTGAATATGCAAGCGATTAGCAAGAGGGTGATCTGGTGATAAAACTAATTTGACTTCATAGTCAAACAACGGCGTGTAGTGTAAACGAGAGTCATCTAAGATATCTGATGTCAGTACTACATCTAATTCACGTTGTAATAACGCAGGTTGTGGATCAAAAGTCACACCCGAATGAAAATCAACAGTCACTTCAGGCCATGTTTGGCGATATTGTTGTAATGCAGGGGTTAACCATTGAATACAACTATGGCATTCAATCGCTATATTTAAATTCACACTACCTGGCTCATTACACGCTTCAATAGCTCTACGAACGATAGGCAATACTTCTTCTGCTAATTTAACGAGCACTTCTCCTTGTGAAGTAAAGCGCAGTGGCTGGCTTTTACGCACAAAAATTCGATAACCAAGGCGATGTTCTAATTCACTAAATTGATGTGAAAGAGCCGATTGCGTTTGATGCAATTGATTTGCTGCGTTAGCAAGAGAGCCTGTGTGCTTTAAGGCTAATATCGTTTTTAAATGTTTTATTTCTATCATGAGAAACCTTCAAGTTATTGATGAAAAATTTGCGCTTGTGATTTATACACTACCTGTAGATTATGGATGTGTAAACATCTAGACGGCTAAAAATAGGATTTTAATTATGACAATTCGCAATCACACACTCGGCTTCCCTCGTATTGGCTTAGATAGAGAGCTAAAAAAGGCACAAGAAAATTATTGGGCAGGTAAGATTTCACAGGAAGAATTAGTTGCAGTGGGTAAAGAGCTTCGTGCTCGCCATTGGCAACAACAAGCAGATGCGGGTGTTGAATTATTACCTGTTGGTGATTTTGCTTGGTATGACCAAGTGTTAGGGACAAGCCTACTGTTAGGTAATGTACCGCCTCGTCACCGTAATGAAGACGGCTCACTCGATCTTGATACTCTATTCAGGGTCGCTCGTGGTAGAGCGCCAACAGGTAAACCTGCGGCTGCATCTGAAATGACGAAATGGTTTAATACCAACTACCACTATATCGTACCTGAATTTCAGCAAGGTCAATCATTTACCTTTGCATGGAAAGAGCTATTAGACGAAGTCGATGAAGCATTAGCATTAGGTCATAAAATAAAACCTGTTTTACTTGGTCCGGTGACTTACTTGTGGCTAGGTAAAGTAAAAGGCCCTGAATTTGATAGATTAACGCTTCTAAAAGATATTTTACCTATCTATCAACAAGTGATTTCTGCATTAAAAGAGAAAGGTATTGAGTGGGTGCAAATTGATGAGCCTGCATTGGTACTGGATTTACCTGTTGAATGGCAAAATGCCTATCAAACAGCTTATCAAGCATTAACGGGACAAGTTAAATTACTGCTGACAACCTATTTTGATGGTATTTCTCATCATCTTGATATTATTAAAAACTTACCTGTTAATGGGCTTCATGTTGATATTTCAGCAGGGCAAGATGATTTGCAGCACTTACACCAAGCATTACCCAAAGATTGGGTACTGTCATTAGGTGTGATTAATGGTCGAAATGTGTGGAAAGCAGATTTAAGTGCACGTTATCAGCAAGTGATTGCGCTAAAAGGGAAACGCCCTTTGTGGATTGGAACTTCATGTTCATTACTGCATAGCCCAATTGATTTAAATGCAGAAACGAAACTTGATGATGAAGTAAAAAGCTGGTTTGCTTTTGCTGTTCAGAAATGTGAAGAAGTCGCTTTGTTAGCTAAAGCATTGAATGCACCAGAAGGTGAATATGATGAACAACTGACACAGTACAGTGCGCCAATTCGTCAACGTCAACACTCGACTCGTGTACATAATGCAACAGTTGAAGCTCGTTTACAGGCAATTGAAGCGCAAGATAGTGAAAGAAATTCACCTTATACCCAACGCGCAGAAGTACAACGTACTCGGTTTAATTTGCCATTATGGCCAACCACCACAATTGGCTCATTCCCACAAACAACAGAAATTCGTACTGTTCGTTTAGATTTTAAGAAAGGGCGTATCGATACGGCAGCTTATCGCACAAATATCAGCGAACATATAAAGCAAGCAATATCCGAACAAGAAAACCTTGGTCTTGATGTATTAGTTCATGGCGAAGCAGAACGTAACGACATGGTGGAGTATTTTGGTGAGCATTTTGATGGTTATGTGTTTACGCAAAATGGCTGGGTACAAAGCTATGGTTCACGTTGTGTAAAACCACCTGTGATTATCGGTGATATTAGTCGCCCAGCCCCTATTACCGTGGATTGGGCAACTTACGCACAGTCGTTAACTGAAAAGCCAGTCAAAGGCATGTTAACAGGCCCTGTGACAATTTTATGTTGGTCTTTCCCTCGTGAAGATGTGACGCGTGAAACGATTGCAAAACAGATCGCGTTAGCACTGCGTGATGAAGTGGATGATTTACAAAAAGCAGGTATTGGTATTATTCAAATCGATGAGCCTGCATTACGTGAAGGATTACCACTGCGCCGTAATGAGTGGCAGGCTTACCTTGATTGGGCAGTCGATGCCTTTAAATTAAGTGCCGCCATTGCTGATGATGAGACACAAATCCATACCCATATGTGTTATTGCGAATTTAATGACATCATGGATTCAATCGCAGCGCTGGATGCGGATGTGATTACAATCGAAACATCACGTTCAGATATGGAATTACTAGAAGCCTTTGAGCACTTTGATTATCCAAATGAAATTGGACCAGGTGTTTATGACATTCATTCACCTAATGTGCCAAATGTGGAATGGATCGTTGGATTATTAAGAAAAGCGCAATCGCGAATTCCAGCAGAACGTTTATGGGTAAATCCAGATTGTGGATTAAAAACACGAGGCTGGCCTGAAACACGCGCAGCATTAGCGAATATGGTTGAGGCGGCTAAATATTTGCGTCAGAACGCGTAATAAAAGAATTAATTGTTTATTAGCCTGTTATTTTTGAACTGTCACTTTAGATAAGTCGCATAGTCAAAATAGCAGGCTAACTTTATATAAAATTAAAAAAAGGCATTCATTAAAACCCAGAGCAAATCTTATTATTGATATTCTTGATCGTTGCTATACTGCGAAAACTCTTTAATTTTATGGATATAATTATTGTGCAAACTAGCATTAAACTTTCGGATAAGGTATTAGATGCTTTTCCAACTCGACCTTTGAAATTAGTTCCACTAAGAGGAGACGGTGGATTATTTCGCACCTTATTCTTAGTTATTTTCATGTTAGCAATGACTGTATTTAGTGCTTATCAAATTCCCAATATTCTTTATGATTATAAAATCAGTGAGAATGCAGTACCTGTTGATGCTACGGTGAATGGCTCTTGTCGCTCTCAACTCTTTGTTCTGACTAACTGTAGTGTTGATTTACGTTATAAAGGCAATGAAGTTTCGCGTAATTTTACTTTTTTAGATTTAGGCCCTAAAGATGTGTTAGTTGAACCCGTCGCTGATGCAAATGATCTCAGTAAAATGACCGTTGATGTGGCGATAGATAATATTTGGCTTCGCTTAATGAGTACGATTATTTTTATCGGCTTGTTTGGTTTTAGTGTGATCTTTTTTATTTATCGTCAAATACTGATCAGTAAAGTAAAAAAAGCATTATTATCAGTAGGCACTCAACCTTTAAAGTTAATAGCCATTCCCGCAAAAATGGTTGTGAGTAATAAGCAATTTATTGCAACTTATCATCTTAATTTAGAGGGTAAAGATATTCGTATTGCTTATTCAGGGAATAAGAAAACACCGCCTATTGTGATTGAGCAAAATGGAAATACCTACGTATTAGCCGTTTATTCACCACAACAAAATATCCCTTATGCTTTGGATGTACCTTTAGAACGTATTCAGGCAACACCTGAAGAAAAACAACGTTTTCATGAAGCGTTGATTGAAGAAGGTTTGCTGTAATCAAATTTGATTATTAAGAACGTGATGCGTTTTCTCTTATGGGATGTAAGGGAAAACGCATTAAAACAGTTTGTTTATTTATCCACCGAAAATCTTCGCTTTTAAAATATCCATTCCCGCACTGACTAAATCTAAGTCTTTAGGTACAACGCCATCAGGTGTGACTTTATCAATTAATTTAGGTAAATATTGCGCGGCCATTTCAGAAGCTTCTGTCGCATTTAAATTAATTTTCGCCGCAAGATCATTAATCACTGGAGATGAAAAAACAGCGACGATTTGCTCTGCACTGATCGGTAAATTGGCGTTGGTACTTATCCATGATTGAATAAGCTCACTTAAACCCGCGGTATCAAATTGCTTTACTAAGCCTTCAATGCCACCTTGAGATCCAACCCACTCAAGGACGGTTTTGTATTGATTGATTTTTTCGCCGCCTAGTAGGCTCGCAATTTGGTTAAATAAGCTCATGTTCACTCCAGTGACGATGTGTTTGTCACATTAGATGTTTGTTTTAAGGGCGGGTAGTGTACGCGCTATGCTCGTTATACTTCAAGTTACTCGTCATACTTCAAGCTACAGCGTTGTTGACTTCGTTTATTCGCACTAGTCACATACTGATGTATGCTTCTAGCGACTCCTTCACTTGTCGCCTAGCCACTCGTCATACTTCAAGGTGTAGCGTTGTTGACTGCGTTCATTCGCACTAGTCACATACTGATGTATGCTTCTAGCGACTCCTTCACTTGTCGCCTAGCCACTCGTCATACTTCAAG
>NZ_JBEEVJ010000009.1:144674-165408 GCF_040139785.1 Proteus genomosp. 6
GTGTAGCGTTGTTGACTGCGTTCATTCGCACTAGTCACATACTGATGTATGCTCCTAGCGACTCCTTCACTTGTCGCCTAGCTACACCTCGAATTATTTAGAGTGTATATATTGAGGTATTTATATTCGATAATGTATTTATCGCATCTATACTGATGAGAGAAATGTTTACTTTAGTTAATGATTGATGCTGGCGAATATTGATAATGTATTCGTGGATAATGTATTTAAAATGTCACTTTTTGTGATAATAATCACAATTTTATGAAATTGTTACTTTGTTTGATGTCCTGTAGGTGATGTTTATCACTAAAAAGGACTGAAAAACTGATACAGTAACTTTTAATTTAATGATCATTGGTTTTGTCCCATTGAGGAGTCCGATATGTCTGATGTATTTCACTTAGGTTTAACCAAAAATGACCTACAGGGTGCCACTTTAGCAATTGTTCCAGGTGATCCTAAGCGTGTTGAAAAAATTGCAAAATTAATGGATAACCCAGTTCATCTGGCTTCTTTACGTGAATACACGTCATGGCGTGGCGAAATTGATGGCAAAGCTGTCATTGTTTGTTCAACAGGTATCGGTGGCCCATCTACTTCTATCGCTGTTGAAGAATTAGCACAGCTAGGTATCCGTACTTTCTTGCGTATTGGTACAACTGGTGCAATTCAAGAACATATCAATGTAGGTGATATTCTTGTAACTACGGCTGCGGTTCGTTTAGATGGCGCAAGCTTACATTTCGCACCAATGGAATTCCCAGCTGTTTCTGATTTTGAATGTATGAACGCACTGTACAAAGCCGCTAAAGACAATGGCTCCACTGTACACGTCGGTATTACTGCATCTTCAGATACATTCTATCCAGGACAAGAACGTTACGACACCTATACAGGTCGTGTTGTTCGCCGTTTCAAAGGCTCTATGAAAGAGTGGCAAGAAATGGGCGTAATGAACTATGAAATGGAATCTGCAACATTATTGACAATGTGTGCAAGCCAAGGTTTACGTGCAGGTATGGTTGCGGGTGTTATCGTAAACCGTACTCAACAAGAAATTCCAGATGCGGAATTACTGAAGAAAACTGAGAATAATGCACTCGGTATCGTGATTGAAGCGGCTCGTAATTTAATGAAATAATATTTCGAATCGCTGATAGAAGCCCTTAATACGTAAGTGTTAAGGGCTTTTTTTATGCAATAATTCATTAGCTTAATATACTATGTCAATAGAACTGCATTTTTGATAATGTAATTGAGAATTATTTACAATACAACAATGAGAAAATAAATATGACTGATATTTTGCAGACACACCCTTCAGTGTTGCCTTTAACCGGTGGAATTAACTTCCGTGATTTAGGAGGTAAAAAATTAAGCAACGGTGGTATTATCAAGCCAGGTATGTTATTTCGAGCTGGATCACTGGATAGGCTGACGGATACGGATCAATCCCTTCTTATTGATAAAAATCTTTTTCAAATCATTGATTATCGCGATAGTGGTGAAATTGTTGATAAACCAGACCGTATCTGGGAAGGTGCGCAATATTACCATGCTCCTGCAAACCCGCTATCCAAAGAAGTTTCTGCAAACCTTGAAAAGCTGACTCCTGAAATACTTGAGCAATTTGATGCCAAAGCTTTTATGTTTCAGTTATATAAATTACTTCCTATTAATAACCCTGCATATAAACAATTGGCAACATTATTAAAGCAACCTGAGAAAGGGGGGGTTGTGCAACATTGTGCTGTGGGTAAAGACAGAACAGGTGTTGGCTCTGCTTTAGTGTTATTTGCGCTGGGTGCATCTTTAGATGTAGTGATGGAAGATTACCTACTTACCAATGAAACATTAGCGCCTTATCGCGCTTATCTTTTAGAAGAACATGCTAAAACAATGAGTGATAACATTGTTGATAAATTTGCCTATGTTTATTCAGTACAAGAAGAGTTTCTGCAAACAGCATTGGCGAGTATTAATCAGCATTACGGTAATGTGGATACTTGGCTAGAGAAAGATATCGGTCTAGATGCGTCTAGCCGAGATTCCTTACAAAATTATTTTCTCGAATAATAAAGTGATTTATATTCGGTTAATCAATTTATTATTTCACTTAGGTTAACCGAATTTAAGGTCTCTATTTTGATAGTACAAGACATTATTCATACCATCACTCTCTTTGTAAAAGAGCACGAAGTCTGGGCTATTCCGATCGTGTTTTTTCTTGCTTTTGGTGAGTCACTTGCATTTATCTCTTTGCTTATTCCTGCCACAGTTATTTTATTGGGATTAGGTGCTTTAATTGGTGAGAGTGGTCTGTTTTTCTGGCCGATTTGGCTTGCTGCTGCATTAGGCGCTTTCTTTGGTGATTGGGTATCCTACTGGGTAGGATTTCACTATAAAGATGGGGTGAGAAACTTGTGGCCCATTTCACGTTCACCACAAACATTAGTTAGAGGTCATCAATTCTTTAATCGTTGGGGAATTTGGGGGGTGTTTATTGGACGATTTTTTGGACCTTTTCGTGCAATTGTCCCATTAGTTGCGGGTATTTGCGCAATGCCACAACGTTATTTTCAAATTGCTAATTTAATATCAGCGATGATTTGGGCATTTGGTATTTTGGCGCCCGGTGCTTTGGGTTTGCAATGGCTTGCGAAATGGATGGGATAACTGCGTCCTTTATCGCAAATCAAGTCATGATGTAAATTGTTGCTAGACAATATTACCTATGCGTTTTAACGTAGCCCGCTGGAAAGTAAAAAGGTCACTTTAGTGGATATTCAGTTGTTATACGGGATCATTGGTTTATTAGGTGGAGTGCTTGTTGGCGGCGCGCTGGTTTGGTGGTCTATCCAACAACGTTTATCCGATAAAGAAGCCATGCTACGTGAAAATCATACACAGCTTGCTATCGCCCAAGAAAAAGCGGTGATTATCCCCTCTTTACAACAAAATATAGAACAGCTAGAGCAAGAATTACGTGCTCAGAGAGAAATTATTACTTCTCAAGAAGCTGAATTAAGAGAAGTGACAACTCGTTGGGAAGAAAGCCGAATATCCGCAGAAGAAAAACAGCGATTATTAATTAATAGTGAGCAACGGCTTGCAACACAGTTTGAGAACTTAGCTAATCGTATTTTTGAACAGAGTGGGCGTAAAGCCGAAGAGTTAAATCGCCAAGGATTAACCCATTTACTATCACCATTTCGTGAGCAACTCGAAAGCTTTCGACGACAAGTTCAAGATGGTTTTGGGCAAGAAGCCAGAGAGCGACATACTTTGGTTCATGAAATTCGCCAGCTCCAACAATTAAATGTAAAAATGGCGCAAGAAGCCGTTAACCTAACCAATGCCCTCAAAGGGGATAATAAAGTTCAAGGTAACTGGGGTGAAACGGTATTAGCACGTATATTAGAATCGTCAGGGTTACGCGAAGGTCATGAGTTTGAAACACAGGTGAGTATTCGTCATGAAAATGGTGGGCGTTATCAACCTGATGTCATTGTACATTTACCTCATGGCCGAGATGTTATTATCGACGCTAAAATGTCGCTGGTGGCGTATGAAAAGTATTTTAATAGTGAAGATGATAATCAACGTAAGCAGGCGCTTTGTGCGCATGTAAACTCAATTAGAGCGCATATTAAAGGATTGAGTGTAAAAGATTATCATAAACTACCGGGTATAACGTCTTTAGACTATGTTTTAATGTTTATACCTATTGAGCCCGCTTATCTTGTTGCAATTGGTCATTCTCCAGACTTGCTAGAAGAAGCATTGAAAAACAATATTATGTTAGTTGGGCCATCTACTTTACTTGTTGCTTTGCGTACAATAGCCGCATTGTGGCGTTATGAATATCAAAGCCAAAATGCGCAAGAAATTGCAGACAGAGCGGCTAAAATGTATGACAAATTAAGACTTTTCGTTGATGATATGCAAGGGCTAGGAAATAGTATTCAAAAAGCGCAATCTGGCTATCTATTAGCGATGAAAAAACTCTCTGAAGGTCGTGGAAATCTTATCAGTCAAGCGGAAGGCTTTAAATCCTTAGGGGTTGAGATAAAAAAAACGATTGATAATGATCTCATTGAAAAATCAGCATCTGATTGATTTAATAAAATAAAGAGATAAAGACTTCTGAAAACGGCCAGTACTGAATTTACTAAATTTTGATTAATTAGCGGGCAAATAATATGACTCAACAAACTAAGGAAACAACAGATTTTGGTTTCCAAACCGTTGACAAAGATGATAAACAAACCATGGTTGCAAGGGTTTTTCACTCTGTCGCGTCTAAGTATGATTTAATGAATGACTTGATGTCTTTTGGTGTTCACCGTATCTGGAAACGCTATACCATTGAAGCGAGTGGTGTAAGACGTAACCAACGTGTTCTTGATCTTGCGGGTGGTACTGGTGATTTAACAGCTAAATTTTCTCGTCTCGTGGGCGAAAATGGGGAAGTTGTTTTAGCTGATATCAATGACTCAATGTTGAAAATGGGTCGTGAAAAGCTACGCGACCACGGTATTGTCGGCAATGTTAACTATGTGCAAGCAAATGCTGAAGAGTTACCTTTCCCTGATAACCATTTTGATTGCATTACAATCTCCTTTGGTTTACGTAATGTGACTGATAAAGCAAAAGCTTTACGCTCAATGTTCCGTGTATTAAAGCCAGGTGGACGTCTGCTGGTGTTGGAATTCTCTAAACCTGTTCTTGATCCTTTAAGTAAGATTTATGACGCTTACTCTTTCCATATCCTACCTAAAATTGGTCAAGTGATTGTGAATGATGCTGAAAGTTACCGTTATTTAACGGAGTCCATTCGCATGCATCCAGACCAAGAAACACTAAAAGGTATGATGGAAGAAGCAGGATTTGATCAAGTTACCTATACCAATATGACCGGAGGTATAGTTGCATTACACAAAGGATTTAAATTCTGAGATGGAAAAAGCCACTTTTTCTCATGATATTGCTTCTCAAGTACTGTATCCGCTGCTAACCGCATCCATGGAGACAGCGCTTAATCACGTTTTATATCAGGAAAATGTGCTTAAACCTGCCCGCAATCGCCTTGCGGGCAAAGTGTTGGCGCTTTCTATCAATGAGTTTCCTCGTTCCATCTACTTAGTCTTTAGCGAACAACAAGTTGATGTATTAAGTCAGTGGGATGATGAAACCGATTGTTTGATAAAAACAAAACTATTAACACTGATTAAGCTTCGTGATCGTCAAAAAATGTCAGAACTGATCAACCGTGGTGATATTACTATTGATGGTGATATGCAGGTTGTTCAAAATTGGTCTGCATTATTAGATATGGCGCAGTGGGATCCCGCGCAATATTTAGCTCCTTATATTGGTGATATTGCGGCGCAAAGTCTGACTGTTGTTGCAGGAAAGGGCGTTCAGTTATTTTCTTCACTCTTAAGTCACCAAAAAGATTATTTACGTGACGCGTTAATTGAAGAGTGGAAAACCGCACCTAGTGCATTAGAAACAGTCCATTTTTATGATGAAATAGAAGAACTTGCACAGCAAACCGCCGAACTGGAAAAACGGTTAGGCACATTGGAGAAAAAATAATGCTCCTTAGTGAGTTAAAGCGCCTCTATCATATTATTCAGGTATTTTTATCTTATGGGCTTGATGAGTTAATTCCTAAACACCGAATTACTTTACCTGTAAGATTAGGATGCCGAGCACTATTTTGGATCAAAAATAAACATCCAGAAAAACCATTAGGTGAACGCTTACGACTCGCATTGCAAACATTAGGCCCTGTTTGGATTAAATTAGGCCAAATGTTATCAACTCGACGTGATCTTTTCCCTCCTCAAATCGCTGACCAGCTTGCTTTATTGCAAGACAAAGTTGCTCCTTTTGATGGTAAGAAAGCACGACAATATATTGAAAACTCATTTGGTTGCCCTATCGACCAATGGTTTGATGATTTTGATGAAACTCCACTCGCTTCCGCTTCTATTGCGCAGGTTCACACTGCAAAATTAAAAGAAAACGGCAAAGAAGTGGTACTAAAAGTTATTCGTCCCGATATTCAACCAGTGATCAAAGCGGATATCCGTTTGATGTATCGCTTGGCAAATCTATTACCGTTTTTACCTGATGGTCGTCGTTTACGGCCAAAAGAGGTGATCCGCGAATACGAGAAAACATTACTTGATGAGCTAAATTTACTGCGTGAAGCTGCAAATGCTATTCAGTTACGTCGTAATTTTGAAAATAGCTCTATGTTGTATATTCCTGAAGTGTATTCAGATTATTGCCATGAAAACGTGATGGTAATGGAGCGTATTTATGGTATTCCCGTTTCTGATATTGAAGCGTTGAATGCACAAAAGACAAATATGAAGCTTCTTGCAGAGCGTGGTGTAAAAGTCTTTTTCACTCAGGTATTTAGAGACAGTTTTTTCCATGCTGATATGCATCCTGGTAATGTGTTTATTAGTTATGATCACCCTGAGAACCCATATTATATCGGTATTGATTGCGGTATCGTAGGCTCATTAAATAAAGAAGATAAACGCTATTTAGCTGAAAACTTTTTAGCTTTCTTTAACCGTGATTATCGAAAAGTTGCAGAATTACATGTTGATTCAGGCTGGGTGCCGGCAGATACCAATGTGGAGGATTTTGAATTTGCGATCCGCACTGTATGTGAACCGATTTTTGAAAAACCACTTTCTGAAATCTCATTTGGACATGTGTTACTTAATCTTTTCAATACAGCACGTCGTTTCAATATGGAAGTACAACCGCAATTAGTTTTACTTCAAAAAACATTGCTTTATGTTGAAGGGCTTGGACGCCAATTATATCCACAATTGGATTTATGGAAAACGGCAAAACCTTTCTTAGAAGATTGGTTGCATAGTCAAATTGGTATCACGGCATTAATGAACGGTATCAAGAGTAAGGCACCTTATTGGATTGAAAAAATGCCAGAGATACCAGAGCTGGTTTATGATAGTCTGAAACAACATAAAAATATGAAGTTAACGCTAGACAAATTGACGGAACAAATAGGTTCTCAAAGAGTCAAACAGAGACAGTCTTTATTTTTATTGGGTATAGGTACAACACTGTTTTTATGCGGTAGCCTGTTTTTTGTTTCTGGTTTTAAAACATTATTCAGTGTTTTTATCAGTTTAGGTCTTCTTGCATGGATTTTGGGTTGGTTTAGATCTGGTAATGTACAATAAAAACACATCAAAGTTTGTCTTTGAGCAAGTTAAAAGATGAATTCGAGATTCCCGAAAATTGAATTCGTTGTATATAATGGGCACTGTTATTAAGTATAACCCCGAAAATAGTTGAGGAACATAAAATGGGCGGTATTAGCATTTGGCAATTACTCATCATCGCTGTCATCGTTGTCTTATTATTTGGTACAAATAAACTGCGCACATTAGGCTCAGATTTAGGCGCATCAGTAAAAGGCTTTAAAAAAGCGATTGGTGACGAAACTGCAGATAAAGACACCAGCAACGCTGAAAAAACAAATAATGACGCAGATTTTGATACTAAAAATTTAGCGCAGAAGACTTCAACAGAAGAGAAGTCTACAACTGAGAGCAAAAACAAAGAGCAGGTGTAAACCGTGTTTGACATTGGTTTTAGTCAGCTGCTATTGGTCATGGTGATTGGTCTTGTTTTTCTGGGGCCAGAACGTTTGCCCGTAGCAGTAAAAACAATTGCTGGCTGGGTAAGGGCGCTACGCTCTTTGGCTGCGAATGTGCAAAATGAACTGACTCAAGAACTAAAACTTCAAGAACTCCAAGAGAGCTTGAAAAAAGTTGAAGAGAAAGCGAATTTGCAAACGTTATCGCCAGAGCTGAAAGCGTCTATGGATGAGTTAAAAGAGGCTGCACAGTCTTTAAAACAAACTTATCATGCACCTACAACGCCAGACTCCACGAAAGAGCAGTCTGTAAAAACCGACTCTACGGAACCTTCACCTTCTGATTTAGCTGCACTTGCTGAAGCTGATGAAGTTAATGATGATGCTAATCGCCATAAACCTGTGGCAGAAAGTGTTACAAAGACAGAAGTTCCTGTTACTCAACCAGTAACAATAGAGAAAAAAACAACTGATCAGGTCAATGGTGAGCATTAAAACATGGCAGTAAATGATACCCAACCGCTGATCAGCCATTTAATAGAACTTCGTAAGCGTTTGATGTATAGCTTAGTCTCAGTTCTAGTGGTTTTTTTAGCGCTGGTTTATTTTTCTAACGATATCTATCAATTAGTCTCGGCTCCATTACTCGATAAGTTGCCAAAAGGGTCAAATATGAGTGCGACGGATGTTGCCTCTACCTTTTTGACTCCGATTAAATTGACAATCATGGTATCCATTTTTGCTTCTGTACCTATTATTCTTTATCAGGTATGGGCTTTTATCGCACCAGCATTGTATAAACACGAACGCCGCTTAATGCTGCCATTACTTGTTTCAAGTACGGTATTATTCTATCTCGGTATGGCGTTTGCTTATTTTGTTGTGTTCCCTCTCGCGTTTGGCTTCTTTGTTAATACAACCCCTGAAGGGGTTAACTTTATTCCAGATATCAGTAAATATCTAAGTTTCGTAATGACGTTATTTATGGCGTTTGGTGCAGCTTTTGAAGTACCGATTGCGATTATTTTACTGTGCTGGAGTGGTGTAACGACACCTGAAGCATTAAAGAAAAAACGCCCTTATATTCTTGTAGGTGCCTTTGTCGTTGGTATGATCTTGACACCACCAGATGTTTTCTCTCAAACCTTACTCGCAATACCTATGTACTTACTGTTTGAAATCGGTGTCATGGTATCGCGCTTTTATGTAGGTAAGGGAAGAAGAACAGATGAAGAAGGAGCTGAGGAAGCAGAGGCCGAAACTGAAGCAGAACAGCAAAAATAATTTTAGAACCGATTTTCTAAAATCATATGATATTAGCCCAGCAATTGCTGGGTTAAATTTTTCTAGAGCAACTCTTTTTTAAACTCTTTATTTCCCACAGATTTTTTCACTTCACTATTTAATATATTTAAAAGCAAAATCGAACGGGCTTCACCATCAGGCTCTTGATATATGGCTTTGATCCCTTGAAAAATCCCCTCTGTTATTAATACGCTATCGCCACTGTGAGGTACATTTTCTTCGCTATAAGTGAGAGAAGAAAGCTGAGGGATTTGCAGTGTATCAATCACATCTTGAGGAACAGTGACAGGATATTGCCCAAAGCGAACAAATGAGTTTACTCCACGCGTTGAGTTAATGGTCGTGGTATGGATCACTTCAGGATCGAACTCTATAAAAAGATAATTAGGGAAAAGCGGTTCTGTTACGGTAGTGCGCTTTCCTCTTAGTACTTTTTCTATGGTTACCATAGGTGTAAAACAACCCACTTGCTGACGTTCTAAGTGTTCGATAGCACGAGGAATTTGTCCTCGTTTGCAATACAGCAAATGCCAGTTTTTCATAATAGAGACAATAGGTTAGTTAAATTTAATTTAAGTGATAATAGCAAATTTATCATTAAGGTAACAGTCATCTATCGGGGGATTAAATAAAAAATAGGTTAACGTGGTTTTATACTGAAAAAAGAACAGAAAAGCTGTGTTTATTCGCAATAAAAAGGCTTGTTTTTGTTACTTTCACTTGGATCTCGGATAGAGGTAACAAGTTAATAAAAAAGTGATGGTAAAAATAAGAAAAAGCTCTCAAGATAATTATCTTAGAATTTTGTTCATAATTATAAAGAGGTTCTGTAATGGAAGTTTTTTTATTAAGTAACGGAAAAATTGCCGGGGATCCACGTTGGTTAAGTTATGCAAAAGATAATATCGATAGCATGATTAAAAAACGCGGTATTCGTTCTGCTGTATTAATTGCTTATGCCGTTATTCGTTCCGATCATGATCAACGTGCTCGTGATTTATCAGAAGTGTTAGGTATTGAAGTTACTTGTATTGAACATTTTGATTCAGAAGTTGATGCAATCAACAATGCAGAATGTATTTTAGTCAGTGGTGGCAATACTTGGTTATTAAACCAAATGCTGCATGAGAAAGGATTAGTTGTTCCAATCCAACGCGCCGTACGTGAGCGTAATATTCCGTATATTGGTTGGAGCGCAGGTTGTAACGTCGCGACACCAACAATTCGTACCACTAATGATATGCCTGTACGTTCCTCTGTTATTATGCCTTCATTAGGCCTATTCCCTGTTCAAATTAACCCACATTACATTGATGCTTCTATCAGTGGTCATATGGGTGAAACTCGTGATGAGCGTATTGCAGAGTTTTGTGCAATTAACCCTGAAGAGATTGTTGTGGCTATCCGTGAAGGAAGTTACTTATATATTCAAGGTGAAGAATTACGTTATTACAGCGCTAAAAATGAAGGTTTTAAAATCTTCCAACATGGAAAAACATTCCCTGAACAGTTTGATACTAAGTTACTTTCAGAGTGGGTTCCATTCCGCTGTTTATAAGTATAGTGAACGCTATTAAATAAAAAGCATTGCATTTTAGTGAGTTATGCGTTTAGCTTATAGCGTCTCAAAGAGGGCATTGGCCCTCTTTTCTTTCACTCACTGGCTCGTAAGATTATGATGAAATACCGCGATTTAAGAGATTTCCTTTCATTATTAGAAGAAAAAGGTGAATTAAAACGTATCGCCTATGAAATAGATCCCTACCTTGAAATGACCGAAATAGCGGACAGAACTTTACGTGCCGGTGGGCCAGCGCTGTTGTTTGAAAATCCTAAAGGGTATGATATGCCCGTGCTTTGTAACTTATTTGGTACACCAGAGCGTGTGGCAATGGGGATGGGGCAAGATGATGTTAAAGCCTTACACGAAGTTGGAAAGCTATTGGCTTTTCTAAAAGAGCCTGATCCTCCGAAAGGTTTTCGTGATCTCTTTGATAAGTTACCTAAGTTTAAACAAGTTTTAAATATGCCAACAAAACGCTTGAGTAAAGCGCCTTGTCAGGAAGTGGTTTTAACAGGTGATGATGTCGATCTCACAAAAATTCCTGTTATGCATTGTTGGCCTGAAGATGCGGCACCTTTGATTACTTGGGGATTAACGGTGACTCGTGGCCCATTGAAAGAGCGCCAAAATCTCGGTATTTATCGCCAGCAGGTGCTGGGTAAAAATAAAGTGATTATGCGCTGGTTATCGCATCGTGGTGGTGCGTTAGATTTTCAAGAGTGGTGTCAAAAACATCCCGGTGAGCGATTCCCTGTTTCCGTAGCATTAGGGGCAGATCCTGCGACTATTTTAGGTGCAGTAACACCTGTACCAGATACCTTATCTGAATATGCATTCGCGGGTTTATTACGGGGCAATAAATCAGAAGTTGTAAAATGTCTTTCAAATGATCTTGAAGTCCCTGCAAGTGCTGAAATTATCCTTGAAGGTTACATTGAACCAGGCGAATTAGCCCCAGAAGGGCCATATGGTGATCACACAGGATATTATAATGAGATTGACTCTTTCCCTGTGTTTACCATTACGCATTTAACGCGCCGTAAAGATGCAATTTATCATTCAACCTATACAGGTCGTCCACCTGATGAACCCGCAGTATTAGGTGTTGCGTTGAATGAAGTGCTTGTTCCGATATTACAAAAACAGTTTCCTGAAATTGTCGATTTTTATCTACCTCCTGAAGGATGTTCTTACCGTTTAGCCGTTGTGACAATGAAGAAACAGTATGCGGGTCATGCTAAACGCGTAATGATGGGAGTTTGGTCTTACTTACGGCAATTTATGTACACCAAATTTGTGATTGTTTGCGATGATGATGTTAATGCAAGAGATTGGAAAGATGTGATTTGGGCAATTACGACCAGAATGGATCCTGCAAGAGATACCATTATGATGGAAAATACGCCTATTGATTATCTCGACTTCGCTTCACCTGTTTCAGGATTGGGATCAAAAATGGGTCTTGATGCGACGAACAAATGGCCGGGTGAGACAGATAGAGAATGGGGTAGGCCTATTGTGATGTCTGATGAAGTTAAGCAACGAGTCGATACTATTTGGGAACAGCTCGATATTCTTAAATAAGAACAGAGGAACAACATGGCAATATTGAATTGTAAAGTCTCACTTGTTGAGCCGATGACAGATACGGTTTATCGGGTAAGGCTATTACCTGATGGCGAATTTGATTTTCAGGCTGGACAATATCTTTTAGCTGTTATGGATGAGCGTGATAAACGTCCTTTTTCTATTGCATCTATACCTGAAAATAAAGACTTTATTGAACTTCATATTGGTGCGTCTGAACTCAATCTTTATGCGATGGCAGTGCTTGATGTGATATTAGAAAAACAGCAGCTTACCATTGATATTCCTCATGGGAATGCGTGGTTCCAAAAAGAGAGTCAACGTCCATTACTATTGATTGCTGGCGGTACAGGATTCTCTTATACCCATTCAATTCTATTGGCCGCGTTAGCTGAAAATCCTCAACGACCTATTACAATTTATTGGGGGGGAAGAGAAAGCGTTCATCTCTATGATCTCAATGAATTACAAGAATTATCAGAATTGCATCCATCGTTATCCGTTATTCCAGTTGTTGAACAGCCTGATGAGACTTGGCGTGGCCGCAAAGGTACGGTATTAACGGCAATAAGCGAAGATTTTGGTGATTTATCAGAATATGATATTTACATCGCAGGGCGTTTTGAAATGGCGAAAATAGCCAGAGATCGCTTTTGTAATGAGCGTAATGCAGATAAAACTCGCTTATTTAGCGATGCCTTTGAATTTATCTGACAAAACGATAGTACCCCGTTATTTGTTATTATTTTCGTTTTTAAAACCATAAAAAAACCCGCCCCTGACGGCGGGAAAATGGTTTCTAACCATGCAATCGAAAAGAATACGTTCCCCTAACGATCAGAGCGTGGATATACAGAATATCGTATTAAACACGTTCTATAATCGTTGCAATACCTTGTCCTAATCCAATACACATTGTGGCTAAGCCAAATTGTGCATCTTTACGCTCCATAATATTTAATAATGAAGTGGTTATTCGAGAGCCTGAACATCCTAAAGGATGCCCTAAGGCAATTGCTCCGCCATTTAAATTAATCTTGTCATCTATGCTATCGAGCAGATTCATTTTCTTCATACATGCTAATGACTGTGCGGCAAATGCTTCATTTAGCTCAAAAATATCAATATCACCTAATGTTAATCCTGCTTTTTTCAACGCGATTTCTGTTGCAGGAACAGGGCCATAACCCATAATTGCAGGATCACATCCTGTCACTGCCATAGAACGAATAATGGCACGAGGCTTTAAATTATGCTCTTTAGCATAACGTTCACTGGTTATAAACATGGCGGATGCACCATCAGAAACTGCGGATGAATTGCCTGCTGTAACAGAGCCCGTAGCAGGATCAAACACAGGTTTAAGCTGGGCTAATTCATCAAGGCTTGGGTTATAACGAATAACTTCATCATTTTTGACATTAATAAAATTACCTGTTGCATCATGACCATTAATCGCAATTATCTCATTATCAAAATAGCCTTGTTGCGTTGCAAGAGCCGCTAAATGATGAGAACGGTAAGCGAATTTATCTTGTTCTTCGCGTGAAATTTGGAATGATTTAGCCAGCATCTCTGCTGTTAATCCCATTGAAAATGAGGCTTTAGCGACAGAAAGATTAAGTGATGGATTAAAATCTGCATTATAAGTCATCGGTACGTGACCCATATGTTCAACACCGCCAATTAATGCTACTTGACTATCACCCAGCATAATTTGGCGTGCACCATCATGTAATGCTTGCATTGATGAACCACATAACCGATTAACTGTAACTGCCGGAACCTTGTGTGGAAGTTCAGCCAATAACGCCGCATTACGAGCAATATTAAAACCTTGCTCTAAAGTTTGTTGTACACAGCCCCAAATCACATCACCAATATCATTAGGATTAATATTCGGATTGCGTGTTAGTAGTGCTTGCATCAATTGTGCAGAGAGATTTTCCGCTCTGATATGGCGAAATGCACCACCTTTTGAGCGTCCCATTGGAGTACGAATACCATCAATTATGACAACCTTTTCCATTTCATATCTCCTTAAGCGAGTTCTCTGATGTTAACATCTACTTTTGCGGGCTTTGGATAATAGGTTTCGTTGCGTTGCGCTTTCTGTTTTAAGCTTTCAGGAATTTGATAAAGAGATCCTAATGATGCGTATTGCTGTGCATCTGCAACAAATTGCGCTAATCCGATGGTATCAAGATAACGGAAGACACCTCCTCGGAAAGGAGGGAAGCCTAAGCCATAAACTAATGCAATATCAGCTTCTGCTGGTGAAGCAATAATACCTTCATCTAAACAACGGATAACTTCATTGATCATTGGGATCATCATGCGAGCGATAATTACATCTTGGCTAAACTCTTGTGTTTTGCCAGCATTTTGCTGAATAAGCGTTTGAATTTGACCATCAACAGATTTCTGCTTTTTACCCCGTTTATCAACTGCGTAATTATAGAAACCATGATTATTTTTCTGACCATATCGCTGTTGCTCATATAAAAGAGCAATAGCATCTCGTTCAATTGTACCCATTCTGTCAGGGAAACCTTGAGCCATTACGGCTTGAGCATGATTTGCCGTATCAATGCCTACAACATCAAGTAGGTACGCCGGTCCCATAGGCCAGCCAAATACTTTTTCCATCACTTTATCTACAGCAAGAAAATCAGCACCATCTCTTAGTAATAGAGAGAACCCAGCAAAATAAGGAAAGAGGACACGGTTTACAAAGAAACCAGGGCAATCATTAACGATAATTGGTGTTTTACCCATTTTACTGGCGTAACTGACAATACGGTTAATCGTCTCTTCACTGGTTTTTTCACCTTTTATGATTTCAACCAGTGGCATTCGATGAACTGGGTTAAAGAAGTGCATCCCACAGAAATTCTCAGGACGCTTTAAGGATTTTGCGAGCAGGGAAATAGGGATCGTAGAGGTATTTGACGCAAGTACCGCGTGATCGGCTAATAGTGCTTCTGTTTCTGCGAGTACAGTTGCTTTTACTTTGGGATTTTCAACAACGGCTTCAACCACAACATCCGCATCACTGACAGAAACATAATTCAATGTAGGTTGAATAGAGGCGAGCGTTTTTGCCATATCTACGGCACTCATTCGACCTTTTTCTTGGCGTTTTTGTAATAGGCTTAACGCTTCATTCATACCAAGCTCAAGGGATTTTTGGTTAATATCTTTCATTACAATGGGAATACCTTTTAAGGCAGATTGGTAGGATATTCCACCGCCCATTATCCCAGCGCCTAAGACCGCCGCTTGTTTAGGTAATTCAGCATGACGTTTTTTCGTGATATTTTTGACATACTGATCATTAAGGAAAATACCGACTAAGGCTTTTGCAACATCAGTACGTGTGAGTTTGACAAAATTTTCAGTTTCGATAGCCAGTGCTTCATCTCTATTTAGAAATGCCGCTTTTTCAATAGTTCTTACTGCCGTGATCGGTGCTGGATAGTGAGGGCCTGCTACTTTCATCACCATACCTTTAGCCACACTGAAAGACATTTTATGTTCAAGCTCTGTCAGTCTTAATGGTGCTGTTTTTGGATGACGTGCAGCTTTCCAATCAATTTTGCCTTCAATTGCTTGCTCGATTAGCGAAATAGCACTTTCTTTTAAATTTTCTAGAGGGACAATTGCTTGGATTAATCCATTTTTAAGTGCAGTTTGGGCATCAACATCTTTACCAGCAGTAATAATTTCTAATGCGTTATCGACACCAATCAAACGAGGAAGGCGTACTGAACCGCCAAAGCCCGGCATGATCCCAAGTTTTGTTTCTGGTAAACCGATACGTAAATCAGGAGAAGCAATACGAAAATCAGTAGCAAGTACGCACTCGCAACCACCGCCAAGGGCATAGCCATTGATAGCAGAAACGGTAGGAACAGGTAGGTCTTCAAGTCGACTAAAAATCTGATTAGAGAAGTGTAGCCACTGAGTTAATTCTTCTTCAGGGGCATCAAAAAGGGATAAAAACTCGGTAATATCAGCACCGACAATAAAAGCCGGTTTTTCGGAACGCAAGATAACACCTTTCAGGCCTGGTGTTGCTTCTAATACGGTTAAAGCTTCACTTAGCATTGCAACCGTTTTGGTATCTAATTTGTTAATAGAACCTTTGGCGTTAAAAATGAGTTCAACAATACCTTGTTTCACCCAATCGGCTTGAATATTTTCGCTTTGATAGAGCATTTGTATTCTCCCTAAATGTATAGACTGGTATGACCAGATAATAAGAGTGTGAATACTATGTTAAATAAATGCAAATATTTGATTAAAAAACTGCAAGGGTGATCACAGTGAAATTATTCAACTTATTGAATTCTATGTTGTTGCTCAGTTTGATAAAACGAGGGGAGATAAATCGGTAATAATCTATTTTTGTTATGGGGTTAGCCACTCAAAGAGTTGGCGTGTTAAGCTGAATCATTAACAATGAATAAGAAAGGTAATTAATAATGGAAAAATTGCTCTCTCTGTACCAAGAACATATCAAAACTCTACAAAATCGTACTCGTGATGCTTTATCCAGACACCATCTTGATTCGGTATTAATTCATTCTGGTGAACCTATCCGTGTTTTCCTTGATGACAGTGATTACCCTTTTAAAGTGAATGCTCATTTTAAAGCATGGGTGCCTGTAACAGATGTACCACATTGTTGGTTATTAGCGGATGGTGTTAATAAACCTAAATTATGGTTCTATTCCCCAGTTGACTATTGGCACAGTGTTGAAGCTTTACCAAGTAGCTATTGGACTCATGAAGTTGAGTTAATTCATCTTAAAAATGTTGATGATATTCAGAAAGAGCTAGCACCTTATATTAATAAAAATACCGCTTATATTGGTCCAAATATACAGCGAGCAGAATCATTAGGTGTGAGTATTGATAATATCAACAATCAATCTCTTCTTAATTATTATCATTATTACCGCGCCTATAAAACAGGTTATGAATTAGCTTGTATGCGTGAAGCACAAAAAATGGCCGTCAACGGACATATTGCCGCTCATGAAGCTTTTCAAGCTGGATTAAGTGAGTTTGATATTAATATGGCGTATTTAATGGCTACGGGTCATCGTGATACCGATGTTCCTTACGGCAATATTGTCGCATTAAATGAACACGCCGCTGTTTTGCACTACACCAAATTAGATCATGAATCACCAGATGAATATCGTAGTTTCCTTATTGATGCAGGTGCAGAGTATAATGGCTACGCAGCAGATATCACTCGTACTTATAGCGCAAAAGAAAATCATGAATTTACTTCATTAGTTAAAGATATGAATGATGCGCAACAAGCGCTGATTGCAACGATGAAAGCGGGTGTGCGTTATACTGAATACCATGTTCAAATGCATCGACGTATTGCTGGGCTACTTAATAAATACGGTATTGTTAAAGGTGTGAGTGAAGAAGAGATGGTGAGTGCTGGATTAACTACACCATTTTTACCTCATGGCTTAGGGCATGCTTTAGGTCTGCAAGTTCATGATGCAGCTGGATTTATGCAAGATGATAAAGGAACCCACTTAGCGGCTCCTGCAATGTATCCATTCTTACGTTGCACACGTATTGTTGAACCAGGCATGGTATTAACAATTGAACCTGGATTTTACTTTATCGACTCTCTGCTAGAGCCTTGGAAAGAAGGAAAATACAGTACTCATTTCAATTGGAAGCTTATTGAGCATTTCAAACCATTTGGTGGTATTCGTATTGAAGATAATATTATTATCCACGATAACAAAATTGAAAATATGACCAGAGACTTACACTTAGCCTGATGAAAGCGTATTTGATCCCCGCTGAAACCGTAGAATTCAGTGAAGAAATAAAGAAGAGTCGTTTTATTACATTTATTGCTCACACTGAAGGTATTGATGCAGCAAAAGCGTATATCCAGTCTATCAAAGAACAATTTCCTGATGCCCGGCACCACTGTTGGGCTTTTGTTGCAGGAAGACCCGATGACTCACAACAATTAGGTTTTTCTGATGATGGTGAGCCAACAGGTACTGCGGGAAAACCTATTCTTGCACCTCTTTTAGGGAGTGGAATGGGAGAAGTTACCGCAGTGGTTGTTCGGTATTTCGGTGGGATCAAATTAGGAACTGGTGGGTTAGTTAGAGCTTATGGCAGTGGTGTTCAACAAGCATTAAAGCTTTTGCCAACAAAAACGAAAGTGCCACAGTTGCGTTTTAGTGTAGCGTGTGAATATTCACTGGTTTCATTACTTGAACAAGTTGTTGAACAATATCAGGGGCAAGTACTTTCAAGTGAATATACTGATAAAGTCACTTTTATACTTTCATTGCCTGCCGTGCATAGCGGTGAAGTTGAAGTTAAACTACGTGATATAAGTCGTGGCAGTATGCAATTAATCCCGTTAGATAAAAATGAATAATCTTTGCTACCAAGGAAATCGCTAAATGCATTTTCGTTCAATAACCCGTATTGTCGGACTGCTTGTTATCTTATTTTCTGTCACGATGATCATTCCTGGTATTGTTGCATTAATATATCGAGATGGTGCAGGGCGTGCATTTAGCCAAACATTTATTGTAGCCTTGATCATTGGGTTAATGCTGTGGATCCCCAATCGACATAAAAAAAGTGAGCTTAAGCCTAAAGAAGGCTTTCTTATTGTTGTCTTATTTTGGACGGTACTGGGTAGTGTAGGGGCATTGCCGTTTATTTTTTCTGAGCAACCTCATCTTTCTATTACTGATGCCTTTTTTGAATCTTTCTCTGGACTGACTACAACAGGAGCCACAACGCTTGTAGGGCTAGATTCATTACCTAAAGCTATTCTGTTTTATCGCCAAATGCTCCAATGGTTAGGAGGAATGGGGATCATCGTATTAGCTGTCGCTATTCTCCCTCTTTTAGGTGTTGGGGGAATGCAGTTATATCGCGCAGAAATGCCAGGTCCATTGAAAGATAACAAAATGCGACCTCGAATTGCAGAAACAGCGAAAGCACTTTGGCTTATCTATGTCTTATTAACGATCATTTGTGCCTTAGCATTATGGATTGCGGGCATGGATGTGTTTGATGCTATTTCTCATAGCTTTTCAACTATTGCAATTGGTGGGTTTTCTACTCACGATGCCAGTATTGGTTATTTTAATAGCCCAACCATTAACATCATTATTGGTGTATTTCTTCTGATTTCTGGTTGTAACTTTGGTTTGCACTTTGCCGTACTAACGGGAAGAAGCTTAAATATTTATTGGCGTGATCCTGAATTTCGTATGTTTATCTCAATTCAATTGGGATTAGTCATTATCTGTAGCGGTATTCTATGGCTTTATTCTGTATACGACACAGGATGGATAACCATAAACCAGGCTTTTTTCCAAGTTGTCTCTATGGCGACAACTGCGGGATTTGCCACGGATAGCTTTGCACAATGGCCTGCATTTTTGCCTCTTCTATTATTATGCTCGGCGTTTATTGGTGGCTGTGCAGGATCAACGGGTGGGGGATTGAAAGTCATTCGTATCTTGCTTTTATTCCTACAAGGGAATCGTGAATTAAAACGTCTTGTTCACCCAAATGCGGTTTATACCATCAAACTTGGTCACCGAGCATTACCCGAACGTATTATTGAAGCTGTGTGGGGATTTTTCTCCGCTTATGCGCTGGTCTTTATTATTAGCTTAATGTTGTTGATAGCAACAGGCGTTGATGAATTTTCTGCATTTTCTGCTATTGCCACTACATTAAATAATCTTGGTCCTGGATTAGGGATTGTCGCCGATAACTTCACGACAATGAATCCAGCTGCAAAATGGATATTGGTCGTGACAATGTTATTTGGGCGACTAGAAGTTTTCACACTATTGGTTTTATTTACCCCAACGTTTTGGCGTGATTAACCTAATACAAGGAGTAATGTATGAGCGCGCTATTGTTGTATTGTAGTACTGATGGTCAAACTAAAAAAATAATGACACAAATCGCGAATGAATTAAGACAACACGGTCATGAATGTGATGTGAGAGATTTAACCTCTGTTCAGCAGAGTTTAAATTTATCTGCTTATAATAAAATCTTAGTGGGCGCTTCGATTCGTTATGGTTACTTTAATAAAGCGCTCGATAAATTTATCACTCGTCATCTTGCACAATTGAATAGTATGCCGTCCGCATTCTTTGGCGTTAATCTTACGGCAAGAAAAGCAGAAAAGAATACACCCGAGACGAATGCTTATATGCGTAAGTTTTTAGATAAGACTCCATGGAAACCAACGTTAACGGGTGTCTTTGCTGGCGCACTTTTTTATCCTCGTTATAAATGGATTGATAGAGTTATGATCCAATTAATTATGAAGATGACTAAAGGTGAAACGGATCCTACAAAAGAAATTGAATATACTGATTGGAATAAAGTAAGCGAATTTGCGGCGCATTTTGCTAAAATTGAGTGATATTTAATCTTTACTGTGGGGTTTTTATACGTCTTGTTGGAGTTTTGAACGAACAGTAAATTATTTTAAAAAAACACTTGCGCTAATCCGAGATCTCCCTATAATGCGCATCCACTGACCGGCGATGAGCAAACAACAAGCCACGCAG
>NZ_JBEEVJ010000010.1:0-164685 GCF_040139785.1 Proteus genomosp. 6
GTCGTTAGCTCAGTCGGTAGAGCAGTTGACTTTTAATCAATTGGTCGGGCGTTCGAATCGCCCACGACCCACCATTTAATAATAAAGCGGGCGGTTAGCTCAGTTGGTAGAGCATCTCCCTTACAAGGAGGAGGTCGTTGGTTCGAGCCCAATACCGCCCACCACTTCTTTATTCCTTCGTTATAATTTCTTCTTTGTTCTCCCTAGTACTTCTCAAAAACAAGCAACAATAGTTATTTTGTTTTTAATACCTGTGTTATTGCCGTTTAGTTGCATTCTTTTAAGCCTTAATTGTTTTTTCTATATCTGTTGTTTTATCATCTTGCTCATACATGCCCCGTTCATGACCGCATATCTTTACTCACATGCTTTCCTAATCCTTGTATTGGCATATACCCTATACCCAAGGCAATACTTAGCGGCTTATTTTGTTCCTTTGGTGCTATTCGTTTCTAAGGCTGTTTTAACTTGCTATTGCATTGTGTTTTCTGTGAAAAGTGATCATTAGTCGGTTTCTTTATTACGCTTTTTTACATTCTGTTATGTTTTTATCATTTAAAGTGGAGGCGCTTAAAAAGAAAATCACTCTTCTATTGTTAAGTTAATCATTTGGGATGAGGGGGCTCAGTAGAAAGTATGTATTTATTTTTAAGTGGAGCTCAAATCTTGAGCCGAAAATATTAAAAAAATTATTCTAACTGAAAAAGAAAGAACTACTCTCTTTAGGCGTAGAAATAGGCATTTTCAGTTTATTAATAAAATTAAATAACCTCAGAGACACGGTTATAAATTATTTGAGCACTTTTTATGAGCAATATCTCTCATAAAATGAGTAAGTTAAAACATTTTAAATCAGCATTGAAAAATATGTGGCACGCATTTTTTTAGAAAAAATTCAGAAGATTAAAAGATAAAAATAGGGCTTTATAGTTAATACTTCTTACTTTTTATAAACTATAGGATAGCGCTAACAAGAAGAAAGATAAAATATAATGATGTTTTATCTTCTTTATTCTTCTTTTTTAAAGATATGATAGAACGGAATATCTTATTTAACTACATGATTTAAAATAAATTAATCTTAAAATTTGATATTTATCAATTTTTTCACCATAATGAACTGGATAGTAAATGATATAAAGCAAAAAACACTTGTTTCATCATTAATTGATTTGTCCTGAAGTGGTTAATTTCATTTTTTACGAAAAATAGAGAAAATTGTGCATTTAGCAGGAATATAAATTATATAAAAATATTAATGTTTATTTTGCCCTAAGAATAACTCTTATATGGAATAGGTGTGATTACTTAGGACGTAAAAAGATTAATTTTTGTTTTTTTTAACAAAATTAGATCATGCTAAAGGCGATATTTAATAGTTCATTCCCTCGTTAATTTGGCTTAAGATGCGATGATTACACTATTTTTGTAATGCATCAAATACGGGTATTTGAGTGAAAAAGAAAGAATAGTATTTTATGCTCATAAAAAGAATGGTTTTTATGGTAATAAGCATAATCTTCAAATAACTTACTGATAAAACAAAAATATTTATATTCACATTCACCTTTTTTCTATTTCATAAAGAAGATTTTTAATCTAATTGAAAATTAAAATAAGTTATTCATTAATAAAAATTCAAAAAAAATGCGTAATTAAATCTATAATTTTTTATTCTGGAGTAATAAAGAATTGTGGATCTTGAAATATATTTAGTTGAAAGAGTAAGGGTTTATGCTTATATAAATTAATTAACAAATGTTTAAAATGAGATTTATATCCATATTTCAATGTAATGCATGTAATTCATTGAAATTAAAGTGTAATATTGACTTTTTTATAAACTCATCAGATTTCATTGATATTGCTTAAGCTATTTAATAAAAATAAGAAAATCGTTACCTTTATGAGGTTAATTTATTATTTTAAATAAATTAGACTGATATAAGTTGATTTATTTTTACACAATTCAAACAATCACACTTTAAATTAAGCTTGTAGTAGATAATAATTCTAATTAATGAGTAAAGTTTAAGGAAAAAAAAGCGTAATTTTATAAATAAAATATTTTAAATGCATGAAAATAAAGGAAATATACCATTATCCTAGGTATTCTTTACTAGTGTGAGTAAATCATTGTGCTTGCACTGTCTTTTTTCGACTAGTTGAAAGTGTTTAAATGCGTAGTATATTATTTACATATGATAAGTCATGTTATGAATTGTAATATTTCTTATCTACTAAAAATAATATTTTATTAAAACAAAAAGGTGTCCTCGATAGTATATATTTTTATATATTATTACGCAGGAACACACCATTATAAAATTAGATATCAATCAAAGTGAAAAGCGAGAACAATATTATGAGTAGCAAGTATCCAGTCGCTTATGCAGTTGGACAAAAAATTAAGTCATTAAGAAAATCTCAAGGTTATACTGTATTTCAGTTAGCAAAAGAGATTGATATTAGTGAACAACAGTTATTTCGTTATGAGCGTGGTGTAAACCGTATTGATATTGATTGCTTAGTTAGAGTACTTGAAGTACTAGGCGTTAATATTGGTAGCTTCTTTGAAGAAGTAACAGGTGGAATAGCTCAAGAAACTGAGCGTAATGAACAACATATTCCAGCTCATTTCGATAGCAAGGCTCTTTCTATCTTCTAATAATATTCTTAAATTAGAAAGTAACTCATTTTAGAATAACTAAATTGAGTAAGATAATTCTTATATGTAAGTGTGTCTCTCTGGTTAGTTAATAATAAGAATTTTCTTAATAGATGAAATAAAGCCTCTATATGAAACCAATGCCCTTATTAGGGCATTTTACGTATATAGAGAATGAGAATTTTTAATTTTAAGAAAAAAAGAATAATTTTATTACAAATGAACTGAGAATTTCATACTTAGAGAAATATATTCTCGTATTTATTTGTATGAGAAAAAAACAGCTAATTAATACTTGTTTAGAATAAGCTTCCCATAAAATTACCTCTTATATTACCCACCACGATTTCACCTCCTGATAACATTTTTGAAGCTATTAAACGGATAACTTATGCCTTTTATACCAATAAATTTAAAAAGAATGAATTTTAATATGATTAAGACAAAATGTGTGCGTTGGAGGAAATACGTTATTAGATCAAAATTTAAGTATTTATCATTAAATGACTATCTATGGATAATAGTAGTTAATATCACATTGGGATGGGCTATTGTTGCCTCTTCGCTGTGAATATGAAGAGACGGTAACAGTTAGTCTTTGAGAGGTTTAAACATTAATGTGACAGCAGGACTTAATCCATTTTCGGTATGATTTGATCCACCAGCACGATAAGCTGTTTGATAACCAATTGCTGCACTCATTTGCCAATCTTCATGATACCCATCGCAAATGCAATGTATATCATTGCATAAATATTTATATAGCGAGAGTGGGCGCCGACTATACACCGAATAACATGTAAATAAAATGATATATTTGCTAATAATAAAACTATAAAATTATTTCTGAATTAAGATCAAAAAAAATGCCCGTTCAAACGGGCATTTTAGGAAATGAAACGTAACAGAAGGAATATTGAGAAATTAATGCTCTGTTTTTTCTGCTATGGAACCATGATCATCATGTTTCTGGTGACGGTGATGACCATCGATCATGCTACGGAATGTTTGAGTGAAAGTATCACCCAGTGTACATAAGTAGAAGTGTGCACAAATAAACATTAATGCCACTATTCCTAATACTAAGTGTGCTTTTAGCATCCAATAGCCATAACCGAGGACTTCAGGATATAAACATAATAATCCAGTAACAAGTAACAGTGGCACTAAACCAAACATCACACCTAAGTAAGCGAGTTGCTGAAGTGGGTTAAATTTATCAGTTTCAGTTGCTGCGAAAGGATGTGGTTCACCTTTCATTATACCGTAAAGATAAAAGCGAGCTTGTTTGATACAACGACCAATTAATCCGCTAAATCTTACTTTGTAATGCACACCGTTACTGGTTGTTAGATTGATAAAAATAAAACCAATCCAGAACGCGATAAGTACAAAACCACAGATCTTATGTAATAGCACCATTGAAGTGACATTTCCAATAGAGAAATGCCCTAAAAATCCGCTTAATAGTAATAGGATAAACAGTAAAGCATTACCCCAGTGCCAAAAACGAATTGCTTTAGAATATAAATAAACTCGCTCTTCTTCATAATGACCAGAGTGTTTTGGTGCAAGGGCATAGCGTAGTAAGCCATGAATAACTAATACTGCTATCATAGCAACGATTAATAAACCAGCTGCCATTAACCATACAGGCCAATAATCTGGCGTATAATGGAGTTCTGCTCCCCAGATACTAGTCATGCTTTATCTCCCTGATGGATTTCTTTACGACGGAATAAACTTGGTTTTCCGACATTATCTAATTGGTATTGATAAACGGATTTTTGTTTGATCCAAGCCTGAATTTCAGGTGAGTCGATGCGACCAAAAGCAAGTGCATCTGTTGGGCATACCGATACACATGCAGGTAATTCACCCTCAGATAATCGAGTATCAGAACAGAAGTTGCATTTGTCTGCGATATGCGTCATCGGATTGATATAACGAACATGGTAAGGACAAGCACCAACACAGTAATCACAGCCGATACACAGCTCTTTTTTCACCTGAACTATACCATTCTCATCAATAAAAGAGGCACCAGTAGGACACACAGAAACACAAGGTGCATCCTCACAATGCTGGCAAGAAACACGGAAAAATTGGTAATGTGGGTTACCCGCTTCGTCGTCATGAGGACCTTGAATTTGGACTTGAAGTCGGCTAAATCCTTCTGGAATGTCATTGATGACTTTACACGCAACAGTACAAGCTTGGCAGCCAATACAACGTTTCTCATCATGTAACATGACAAATTGTTTATCATTATTGTTCATCGTTATTTTTTTCCTTAAGCCCGACTAATTCTGACACCTGATGTATGCACATCAGTACCTGATACAGGACTAATTTCATGAGGTAATAAGTTGCCACAGTGAACGCCTGTTGTAGTCGCTGCTGTTTTCGCACCTGCTTTTGCACCTGATCCCATATAAACAAATACGGTGTCAGGGCGAATGCCTTCAGTGATCAAAGCATGTGCTTTTTCTTTGCCTATACTGTTTTCCAGAATGATTTCATCACCATGTTTAATTCCATGATTTTTAGCTGTTTCAGGGTGTAGCCAAACTGGGTTTTCCCACATTAATTCAGCTAATAATGGTACGTATTGTGTTGCACCATTAGTATGAACGGCGACTTTACCTTGGATAAAATAAAGCTCGTCTTTTTCTTTTAATGGGAAGTTGTGGAAGCGTGGAATACCATAGTTTTCTAAACGGCTTTCTAATTCTTCAGAGTAAATTTCAATTAAGCCACTTGGTGATTTAAATGAGAGAGCTTTTTCCATCATATCATTGTCATCAACATGCTTAATCGCATCAGGATATTGTTCTACGAACGCTTTAACATAGGTAGGTTCACGTAATAGCAATGGAATACCATAAGATAAATAGCCTTTTTTATGGATTTCTTTATACAGTGCCTCATCGCCATTAACTTGATACAACTGACGAACTCCCATATTTTCCCAAGGAAAATATTGGCTTAGACCTAATTTTTTACCTAGTTCCATCCAAATTAACCAGCTTGGTTTTGTATCGCCAATAGGTTCAACAACTTGCTGGCGTAAGGCATAAGCAGGATTTAGCCCTGAAACATCAGAAATCTCTTCATCACGCTCTAAATAAGTGGTTTCAGGTAACAGATAATCTGCATAAGCAGCACTTTCACTTAAATACACATCACAGCTAACAATTAAATCTAATTTCTGTGCTGCTTTTTCCAACTCTGGACGACAACTGACCGTTTGGAATGGATTATGACGAGACATAATCCATGCTCTTGTTTGATACGGCACACCTTCTAAAGTTGAATCAATAATGGACTGAACAATACCACCACCTTTATTGATGTATTTGAACTGAGGTGCTGTTGCATCAATGCGTTTTGCGGTAATTTCAGGCATACCTTTAACGCTTGGTTTCGCTAATTCAGGAGCAACATTAATGCCTGCTAATTTATTATATTTTGAAGCTGCTTTTTTCTGATACATACCGCCTTCACGTTCAATATTGCCGAGTAAGGCATTGAGGGTGAAGATCATTCTGCGCATATTGATTTCTTCTTTATTAAAGGTTGCGCGGTGACCAGGCATAATCAGTGCATGAGGTGCTTTTGCTGCTATTTCGCGTGTGATACGAACAATATCTTCAGCGGGAACATCAGAATGTGCTTGAGCCCATTCAGGTGTTGTATCTTGTAAAACGTCTTTTAATTGTGGGAAGCCAACGGTAAATTTCTCAATAAAATCTTTATCGTAAAGATCTTCTTTAATAAGAATATGGCTCATTGCCATTAAAACAGGTAAATCCCCGCCAGGGCGGATTGCGAACCACTCATCTGCTTTACTTGAAACGACAGATAAACGAGGATCAAAACTGACTAGTTTTGCACCACGCTCTTGGGCGCTCATTAGTTCGTGTGTTTCAGAGACTTCAATACCTTCATAAAGGTTATGACCGAAAGAGATAATATACTTAGAATTTGCTAAATCCATCGCAAGATCGCCACCCATCATCACTGATGCTGCAATGGCTTTACCCGCAGGGCAAGTCGATGCGTGTGTAAACGTGTTCGGTGAACCAAATGCGGCTGCCAAATGGAAAAGGTGAGAAGAGAGTGAACCTGATTTAGATGAAAAAGAGATACTTTCTGCACCATAATTTTGTTTTATGGCATTCATTTTTTCTGCAATTTCTTGATAAGCTTGTTCCCAGCTTATTACTTCCCATTCACCAGCACCTCTAGGGCCTTTGTGTTTCATGGGTTTGACAATCCGGTTTGGATCATTAACTAGGCTAACGCCACTTCCACCTCTTGCACAAACTCGGCTACTTTGGTGTTCCGCATTTCTATTTCCTTGGATAAAAACGGTCTTGTTGTTAACAACCTGAGCTTCTATCGGACAACGATAAGAACACATTTCACACAGGCTAGGTGTTAATTTTGACTGACCCTTAAGAGAATCTACAGGATTAAATGCAAGTGCACCTGGTGGTAAACTACTCACGGTACAACCCACACATCCTATTCCCATCCCCTTAATAAAAGAACGACGACTAATACTCATATAACCTCCAGTTTCTTCTTATAGCTAAATATTATATACAGACAGTTAAATAAATATTTGAAGGCGTCTCCATTTTATTAATCCATAAGTGATGACTTGGTTGTAAATAATAAATAATAGAGAATAAGACGTTAATAAATGTCACTAAATAATTTAACTAAAATAGACAAAATCAAATGATAATTATTTTCCTCCATTGGATACTATTATAAAAGTTTGGAGAAGAAATAGGAGATTTTAAGGGATATAACAGTTGTAGATTGTTCTTTTAAATTCACTAGCTTATATTATCAATCTATTTTATTAAAGTGTATTTAAAATATATGATTAATAATAATTTAAATTTGACAAAAAAGCCTATCGATATATAATTATTTATATATCGAAAATTCGTTATATTGTAATTAATTTGTTATTTAAAAATCAGAATAAATAATATTTTTTATTTTGTTTAAATCCAGTTTCTTCTTAAATTATTTTCTTTTGAAAAACAGCTAACTTATTATTTTGATGATAAATACAAATAAAAAAGAAAAATAAATTGGTGATTAATAATACAAAAAAGGCTCAGTAAAACGTGAACAAACTGATGCTAAATACGAGACAATTTATAAATTATTGTTCATTATGTTTAAATATTAATTAATGATATTAATAGTTATGGAACTGTATCGTGATTGTCAAAAAGAGATATTTTTTGTTTTATGTGTCTTAATATCATTAATGCTAAGTGAAGGTGCGTAGGAAAAAGATAAGGTGAAATGTTAAAAAATGGCGATTTTTTGAATACTAAAAACCACCATTTGCCACTATTTTATGTGTAGCCATTATTGTTTTTTTCGTTGTTTATTGCCTTTGTCTCTTCATAGAAGAAAGGATTTAAAACAGCATGACAATCAAAACAAGACTCAGTAACAGAGGATAGACTCTTGCATGCCATTTGTCGGGAATACGAGATAAAAAGCGTTCAGAGATCTTCAAGCCAACCCAAGTGCTACAAATCAGAATAAGTGCAGCTTTTAGCCAAATATAACCAATAAAACCAGATTCACTATTTAAAGGTGACGTAAAAGAGAGGGCGACATAAGTGAATGTTGCAGTGAGTGCTAAAGGTAAGGTTAATGCATTGGCGATTGCTGCTGATTGTGCCATTGGTGTTCCTCTACGGCGCAATAAAGGTACTGTCATCACACTTCCACCAACCCCTAGAAAAGCGGCAATAATACCAATTACTGTACCATTAATGCTTTCTTTTGCTTTGGTCACTTTTTTTGAGTTGTGAGTAGGAGCCATAAAACCGGGGCGAAAATAGCAGTCTAATATAGTGACAAAAAGATAACCAATAAAGATCCATTTGATCCACACACCTTCAACTGTTAAGGCGAGAAGAGCACCTAAGATCCCACCAAAAGCGATACCAATAAACAAAATGGACATGATATTCCAATCAAGCCTTTTGGCCTTATGGTGTTTAATGGTTGTGACTGTCGCAGAAAACAACATAATTAATGCAGAGGTAGCAACTGCGATTTGCATAGCATGTTCAGCAGGTAAACTGTCTATTCCCCAGAGTGTAAGAATAAGTGTATAGAGTAAGGGAACAGTGACAAAGCCACCGCCAAAGCCAAATAACCATGTTGTGATGCCTGAAATTAAACCAAAAGAAATCAGCCAGAGTGTCATTTCAAATCTCCTGTTGAGTCAGGAGATTAACAATATAGAATAAAATGATGGCTTACCCACGCGATAATGACAAATTTATACGAATTTAGGACAATTTAAATATTATGCGTAATATCGATATCAACAGTGTGGATAACCTTCCTCGTGATATTTTAGCATTAGGCTCTGATTATCCTTATGACACATTACTTGAAGCTCACCATCATCGACGAGCTCAATTTTTATATGCCCCTAATGGGGTAATGAAAGTTAAAACAGAAGATGGTCAATGGATTGTATTACCTTACAGTGGCGTGTGGATCCCAGCAGAAAAGGTACATCAAGTGCTGATGTTGGGGAGTAGTACTTATAGTCTCTATATTGAGCCTAATAAAATTCCTCGTCACTCAGAATATTGTGAGGTTTTACAAGTTTCCCCTCTGCTTCATCAGCTATTACTTTCGGCCAATGAACTTCCTTTACTTTATGATTTAGGTGGACGAGATAGTGCATTATTGACTTTGCTTTGTCATGAATTAGCTCATGCTAAGCCATTGCCTTATTTTACACCATTACCGCAACATGCTTTATTAGATGAATTGTGTACTGAATTTATGTCACAACCTAATATTCGCACGACACCAGAAATGTGGGCTGAAAAATTAAATAAGAGCCTACGTACTTTTACCCGTCTTTTTCATAAAGAAACGGGTCTTTCTTTTCGAGACTGGCGTCAAAAAGCGTGTTTAATGTATGCGTTAACCGCTTTAAAGAGAGGTGATTCAGTTACTGAAGTTGCTTTAGAACTGGGTTATGAAAATCCGAGCGCCTTTAGTGCGATGTTTAATAAAGAGATGGGATATTCACCGAAATTGTTTTTAAAACAACTGAAAGAGTTTTAATAGAACAGACATATATAAGAACAAACCATAATCATTGATGCTGATATTTATCAGATGGTTTTTAAGCCAAATTACATTGTTCAAAAAAGAAACAAAAAAATTCCTTCCAATATCAGTGCGTTAAAACTTGATTAATAGAGAGTGAGGGGGGTAGAATATAGCCCGTCCATAAGTTGTACTTAATTTTATTACGTATGTTCCCTTAGTTAAATGGATATAACAAGCCCCTCCTAAGGGCTAGTTACAGGTTCGATCCCTGTAGGGAACGCCATCTATTACCCATCCTGTAAATTTAAATATTATTCCTAGAGCAGTGTTTATCAGTTCACGCTATTATCACCCTTGTTTTACTTCTTCGTTCAATCACCAATAATATATTTAGGTTTTTATATGGACATAAAATCAATTAATGATATTCGATATCTGTAATTTTTATTTATTACTTATTTTTTTCTACTGGTGGGGTGTAACTCTAGGCTAATTGATATTCTTGTACCTCCTGAAAATTTCTATCAAGTTTCAGAAAAAGTTTATCGTTCAGGACAGCCAACACCGGGTGAAATGAAATGGTTAGAAGCCCAAGGCATCAAAACGATTATTAACTTACGCGAATATCATAGTGATAGTGATGATGCAAAAGGGACACAATTAGAAACCTTCCAAGTAAAAATGAACGCTAATAGAATTACTGATAAGGACGTTATTGAGATATTGCGTAAAATAAATAGCACGTCTGATCCTGTATTTTTTGTTTAAAAAATAAATTACTGCTAGATTTTATTTAGTCTATTTATAAGGTTTATTTTTATGTCATATTATACAACTTTTCCAGCAATTATTATTACCATCACTTAGTGGTGGTAATTGATTGTATTTAAGAACTCTCCTGATGAGCGTTTTTTTTATTTAAATTCCTTATCTGGCTTAAAGATAAGGAGAGGAATATTTTCACTACTGAAGAATTGGAACAATATACCCAATTGCTAACGCAATTAATAACCAATGCAGACCAAGCTGTTACTGACGAAAATCTTGAGTATTTAGTGAATTTTTATACTGAAAATGGCACGTTAGTGGTTAAAGATGATTTTCATATTTCTGGTAAACCTTCACTAAAAAAGCATTTTTCATACTTAGATCCAGAAGAGCCATTAGCGATAAAAGAATATAATTAAATCACACCATGTATTTTTATATTAGCCTAATAATATTGGGCTAATATTTTAAATCAGCTCGATAAGGTAATCACAAAACCCGAATTATCTTATAAGATCAAAACCTAATAAAAGTACCACTTATCATGCATTGACAGTATTATGTGTAGAGTTTATGAATATGCGAACTATGATGCTGCTCATCATAAGATAATTAGCGGAGAACATTATGAAGTATCGCCTGTGCGGTGTTGCTCTTTCAGTCGCCTTACTTTCAGGATGTGCAAGTACCCCTAATAATGGGGAGGGGCGCTCTGACCCATTAGAAGGGTTTAACCGCCAGATGTTTGATTTTAACTACTATGTTTTAGACCCCTATATCTTACGTCCAGTTGCCGTTGTTTGGCGTGATTATGTGCCACCACCAGCAAGAAATGGCTTATCTAACTTTTTAGGTAATTTAGAAGAGCCTGCAAGTATGGTAAACAGCGTATTGCGTGGTGACTTTGAAAAAGGTGCAAAACATTTTGGTCGTTTCTGGATTAATACCGTTTTTGGTATGGGCGGTTTAATAGATGTTGCTGGCATGTCTAAAGAGACGATGGAAAAAGAAGTCCCAATGCGATTTGGTAGCACATTAGGGCATTATGGTATGGATTATGGCCCTTATGTTGTTGTTCCGGGCTATGGTAGCTTTACTGTCCGTGAAGAAGGTGGTGATTGGGCTGATTTAACGTATCCTATGCTGAGCTATTTAACATTTTGGATGTCGGCGGGTAAATGGGCATTAGAAGGCATTGAAACACGAGCACAATTGCTCGACTCTGATGCAATTTTACAAAACTCGTCTGATCCTTATCTAATGATGCGTGAAGCCTATTTCCAAAGTAATGACTTCCAAGCGGGTACAGTAAAAGAAAACCCTAATGCGAAAGCCATCGAAGATGACTTAGATTCCATTGACTAACCTTTGCTGTTAGTTTTATGTATAAATAAAAAAAATGGTCTTAAAAAAGACCATTTTTTGTATAAAAATACAGTGAAAATTAAAAACGGTAGTTAAAGTTCATACCGTATAACCATGCTTTACCTGATGATTCAAATTCATAAGCAGGCAATGGTAAATCTTCAGATAATTTCTCTTTGATTGTGACTTTTTTACCGTGCATATACGCTAAGCCTACATCAACAGACATATCTTTATTAAATGCATAAGTTGTACCAGCACTTAACCAGAAGCGATCTTGGTCTGGAATGGAAATAGAACGTTTATCCGCGGGAACTGGGCTATCATCAAAGGCAATACCGGTACGGAATGTCCAGTTATCATCGTGATAATAGGTTGTACCTAAAGCCACACGCCATGCATCACGGAAGCCTTCTTCTTTCTTAAACAGTTGTTGACCATCGCTCTTACGTGTTGCTCTTAACTCTTCAAACGCACTCCAACTGGTGTAAGCGAAGTTATAGTGAACAGCCCATTTTGGTGCAACACGGTGGTAAGCTGCAAATTCCCAAATTTCAGGTAGGTTAAGATCCAGCTTACCTTTAATGGTTTCGCCGTTAGTGCCGACAATTCCCATTCCTTCGAGTTGTGGAATAGGGCGCAAATCACTTTGATATTCACCGTCTTTAAATTTCACTTTTACTTTAGAGCGATAAGTGAAGCTAATACGGTTACCTTCATCAAATTCGTATAATAGACCTGCGTTCCAGCCAAAGCCCCATGCATCACCTTTTAACTGAGCAAAGCGATCGCTAGGAGATAAGCTTGATAAATAACCACCTAATTGTTCCATGCCAGGCTTTTGAGATAATGCGCCACCTAACACTTTACCCGCTTCACCAACATGACGAGTAATTTCCGCATCAGCGTAAAGAGCATTTAACCCTAAACCTACGCTAAATTGGTTATTTACACGGTAACCTGCACTTAAGTTTAAGTTCATGGTTTTCAGATCAGTTTTACCGCCGATAAGTCCTGCAGGATAATCGTTAGGGAAATCTGTCGCTAAACCAAAGTTTGTTGTACCTGATGCGCCAATGGCCCATTTATCATTGATGGGTGCTACAAAGTGGATATTAGGTACTAATGCACTTGGTGCGATATCTTTTGCAGTGGTATCAGTACCTGTTAGAGGGGATTTACCTTTAACATCAACGCCTGGGTTAATGAGAATAGCACCGACAGAAAATTCGGGGCGATCAAACATAGTCAGTGCAGCTGGGTTTCGGCTACCTACGCTTGCGTCATCGGCAATAACGCCTTCCCCTGAAAATGCACGCCCTAGTGCTGAAGTTGAATATTCATTTAACTGAAAACCGGCAGCGCCTGCTTGAGAGGAGATTGCTCCTACAATGGCAGCTAGTGCTGTGCGAGTAAACAGGTTTTTACGGTTCATGACCTAAACCCTCATAATTTTTTTAAGTTAGTAACTTCTGATTAGAAGCGCTGGATTTTAGGTGCGGTTGTCGTTATGACAAATCAGACCAGTTGATTAAGTATAAAGTTGATCACCCTAAATGTTGCAAGTATGTTTTACAAATATTTCCATTTTGATTCAATAATTGGGATTTGGTTAACATATTTTTCACAAAATATCCCAATAAAGATGTTTTTGATTGTTAAATAAACAGAAAAATCAATTATTTTTGTAAAATTGTAATAAAATTTGAGCTAAAGCAGTTTATTTTATTTTTTTATGATTATGATAGATAATTAACATTTCTTTCGTTGGGAGACTAAAATGGCAGACGCAATTAATCGTTGTAGTGCAGAAGAAACCGCTGCTTGCTGTTGTGTAGATGTGGGTACTATTATTGACAATAAGAATTGCACAGCGTCATATCAGCATGTCTTCGCTGATAAAGTACAGGCGCAAGCAATGTTAGATCAACTTAGTGCAAAAGCACAATCTATCGCTTCAGAGCCTTGCAAAATTAATCAACAATTTGCTGATGTTGATGGTGGTGTTCAACTAACCGCTGATTTTACATTCTCTTGTGAAGCAGAAAACCTAATTTTCCAGCTGGGATTACGTTAATCCTCTGAAATTAATAGATTTAAGGCTGTTGAAATTCAACAGCCTTTTTTATCTCTCTCGATCACACCATTATCTTTTCTATCATTATTGTTAAGTTTCAGACATTTCATCGAAATATTGAGCGCTAACTCCCACTTCTCGTAAAATGACGTTTCTGAAAAGTGAAATTTTTGTTAACACTATTATCAGGTCAGACCTCTTTGGTGTTAGGAAATCATTTTGTCAGGAGCCGTTATGAAGTCATCAACGAACAGTGCTATGAAAGATCGCATCGCCATTGTCAGCGGGCTACGTTTACCTTTTGCTAAACAAGCGACTGCGTATCGAGGAATACCTGCGGTTGAATTAGGGCGTTCAGTGGTTCAAGAATTAGTGACTCGCAATGAAATTCCTCCCGAAATTATTGATCAACTTGTTTTCGGACAAGTGGTTCAAATGCCAGAAGCACCTAATATTGCTAGAGAAATAGTGCTCGGTGCAGGATTAAGTGTAAAAACTGATGCTTATAGTGTAACAAGAGCATGTGCAACAAGCTTTCAGGCGATTGCTAATGTTGCTGAAAGTATGATGGCAGGACATGTCTCTGTCGGTATTGCTGGTGGCGCAGATTCGTCTTCAGTTTTGCCTATTGGTGTTAGTAAAAAGCTTGCAGATGTTTTATTAAGTCTTAATAAGGCTAAATCATTAGGTCAACGATTAAGTTATTTAAGCCAATTACGATTTCGAGATTTGCTCCCTGTAGCGCCTGCCGTTGCTGAGTATTCAACAGGATTACGCATGGGAGACACCGCAGAGCAAATGGCAAAGACTTATCATATTTCTAGAGTTGCTCAAGATGAATTAGCACATCGTTCCCATCAATTAGCAACTAAAGCATGGGAGATGGGAAAACTAAATGATGAAGTGATGACCGCTTTTTTTCCGCCTTACAAAGAAGGTTTCCATCAAGATAATAATATCCGTAAAAACTCTGTTCTTGATTCTTACGCCAAACTAAAACCGGCATTTGATCGTCGACATGGTAGTGTCACCGCCGCAAACAGTACGCCATTAACGGATGGCGCAGCCGCGGTATTAATGATGAAAGAATCTGTTGCTAAAAGTCTTGGTTATCAACCTTTAGGTTATTTACGCAGTTATGCTTTTACAGCGACAGATGTCTGGAAAGATATGCTATTGGGGCCATCATATGCCACACCACTTGCGCTTTCTCGCGCAGGTCTTGCATTGAGTGATCTAACGTTAATTGATATGCATGAAGCTTTTGCCGCACAAACACTCAGTAATTTGACGCTGTTTGCCAGTGAACGGTTTGCTAAAGAGCAACTAGGATTATCCAAGGCGATTGGAGAAGTGGATATGGATAAATTTAATGTACTAGGCGGTTCTATTGCTTATGGACATCCCTTTGCTGCGACTGGCGCAAGAATGGTCACACAGACACTACATGAGCTTAAACGTCGAGGTGGAGGTTTTGGGTTAACCACTGCTTGTGCTGCGGGTGGATTGGGTGCAGCGATGATTTTGGAGGTGGAATAATGGAACAACAAACAACACTAGAAAAATCATCTGTTTTTCAGTTCTCAGTTCGTAATGACAAAGTGGGTGTTATCAGCATCGATGTTGTTGGTGAAAAAGTAAACACGCTAAAAGCAGAGTTTGTGCAGCAATTTCAAGATGTTTTAAGGCAAGCTCAGCAACATTCTGGTGTAAAAGGATTAATTATCACCTCAGGTAAAACAGACAGTTTTATTGCGGGTGCGGATATCTCCATGATTGCGGGTTGTAAAACTAAAGAAGAGGCGAGTGCATTAGCAAAAGCAGGACAGGATCTTTTTACTCAACTTGAAAACTACCCATTGCCAGTTGTGGCCGCTATTAATGGCGCATGCCTTGGCGGAGGGCTTGAATTGGCCTTAGCCTGTCATGGGAGAATTTGTTCTGATAATAGCAAAACGCGTTTAGGGCTTCCTGAAGTGCAACTTGGATTGCTGCCTGGCTCCGGTGGTACTCAACGCTTACCACGTCTTATTGGTGTGACATCTGCGTTAGATATGATCTTAACGGGGAGACAAGTTAATGCGAAGAGAGCCTTAAAATTAGGTCTTGTAAATGATGTTGTCTCACAAGATATTCTATTAGAAGTTGCTGCTAAATGGATTTTATTGGGTAAAAAAGAACAGAAAAAACATTCAGTGATGGATCGTTTTTGGGCCAATACAACGTTAGGTAGAAATATTCTTTTTGGGCAAGCGAAAAAACGTACATTGGCAAAGACAAAAGGCCACTATCCAGCAGCAGAGCGTATTCTTCATGTTATAGAACGTGGTCTTGAAAAAGATATTCAAGCAGGGTTTAAAGAAGAGGCAAATGCGTTTGGTGAACTTGCTATGACGCCAGTTTCATCTGCATTAAGACATCTCTTTTTTGCTTCTACGGCACTTAAGAATGAGACAGGATCATCCGAAAAACCAGATAATTTGCATCATATCGGTATTTTAGGTGGTGGATTAATGGGTGGTGGTATTGCCTTTGTCACGGCGACAAAAGGTAATTTACCAGCAAGAATTAAAGATATCAGTGATAAGGGAATTGCTCAGGCACTTAATTATAGTTGGAAAGCGCTTTCAGCCAAAGTGAGTAAAAAAAGATTATCTGCACGTGAACGTCAGCGCCAAATGGGGCTGCTCTCGGGCTCCTTGGATTACAGCGGTTTCCATCAATCAAATATTATTGTTGAAGCTGTTTTTGAAGATCTTGCTTTAAAACAGAAGATGGTCGCAGATATTGAAGGCGTGGGGAAAGGTAAAATTATTTTTGCTTCAAATACCTCTTCGCTTCCTATTCATAAAATTGCAGAAACAGCAAAATACCCAGAAAAAGTGATCGGGCTTCACTATTTTAGTCCAGTAGAAAAAATGCCTTTGGTTGAAGTTATTCCACATGAAAATACGGATGAAAAAACGATTGCTACAACGGTAGCTTTTGCTAAAAAACAGGGCAAAGTTGCAATAGTTGTTGGTGATAAACCTGGATTCTACGTCAACCGTATCCTTGCTCCTTATATCAGCGAAGCATTGACCTGCTTAGTACAGGGGGAGCCTATTGAGAATATTGATAAAGCACTTGTCCAGTTTGGTTTCCCTGTAGGGCCTATTCAGTTATTGGATGAAGTGGGTATTGATATTGGCACAAAAATAACACCAATATTAGTGAATGCATTTGGTGAAAGATTTGCCTCTCCTCCTGCTGTGGATGCCATTATTGCTGATGATAGAAAAGGTCGTAAAAATGGACGAGGTTTTTATCTTTATGCAAAACATGCATTACCTTTCTCATTCAGTAAAAATAAAAAACAACCTGATCCAGCCATATATCGACTATTACAAATTAAGCCTAAAAACCAATTGTCTTCCTCTGAAATTACGGAACGCTGTTTATTATTAATGTTAAATGAAGCGGTTCGTTGTTTAGATGAGAATATTATAAAGCAACCACGAGATGGTGATATTGGTGCTGTATTTGGTATCGGTTTTCCTCCTTTTTTTGGTGGCCCATTCCGTTATATGGACAGTATGGGAACAACAAAGGTGGAAGAAAAACTTAACCAACTTGCCGATAAATATGGAGAAAAATATCGCCCTTGTGAGCGTTTAGTGGAAATGGCTAAACGAAATGAACGTTTTTACGATTAATATCATCTCTTTACCATTGCTTTTTCCTTTTGTGACATTTGTTTTGATTGAGGCGCTTAGGCGCCTTTTTTCTTGTACTCTTTGCGTCAGATTAATAATTGGTGAATTTTTAATGGAAAAAGAGGTCGAAAGTGTTAATTATAGCCAGATATGGCAAAATAGTTATTTGAAAATAAATTTAAAAACAAAGCTTTTTAAAATAAAATTCTGAAAATGATGTTAATTTGTAAACCAAGGGCATGACCTTAAAAAGATTAATAATGCTATTGCAATTAGGGTATTGACGATTTTATATGGGAACATATTGATTTAAAATGAATTAAATTAAGTATCTTACAAGTGTAAATACCAGTAATTACAAAAATAAAATAGGTTTAATAATTTACTATGCAAATTTTTATTATGCGCCACGGAGAAGCGGCTCTTGATGCTGCTAGCGATGCACTAAGACCACTGACTGAACGTGGGAAAAGTGAATCAATAAAAATGGCTGAATGGATGACAACGCAGGGACATACAATCGATTATGTTTTAGTTAGTCCTTATTTACGTGCTCAACAGACATTGGATGCCGTAAAAGCAGATTTAGCGCTACCTAGTAAAATAGAAATAGATGATGGGCTTATCCCCGGTGGTAATCCTTCACATGTTGCACATTACTTACGTGCCTTGGGAGATACAGGATATAAAAATATTCTTGTTATTTCTCACTTACCTTTAGTTGGCTATGTTGTCGCTGAACTCTGCCCAGCTGTGTGTGCTCCTATGTTTTCAACATCAACCATTGCTTGTGTTGATTTTGACTTATCAAAAGGAGCAGGGGAGTTGCTATGGCAAGTGTCACCCTCAACATTGAAATGAAATTTAAATCAATTATCTAAGTAAGTAATTAACACCTTATTTCACCTGATAGGTGATTTAAGGGTTAATGCGATAGAATTTTTTGGGTTTAGCGGCGAGCGATATCGTCGTTTTCCACTAAGACTAATAATGCAGCATCGCCTCCCCATTCTTTTGGGGCTTGATGAAAAGCGATTACATCAGGGTGTTGTGCTAACCAAAGTGGCGTTTGTTGTTTTAAAATATGTTTGCCATGACCATGCATAATACAGGCACAATAAACATGCTCTCGTCTACATGCCGCAATTAATGCGCCAATCTCTTGTTTTGCAATTAGTTGTGTTAATCCATGCAAATCTAGAAAAAACTCAGGTACATAATCACCACGACGTAGTTTTTTTAATTCATAAGCATTAGCGCCTTCTCTTAAATAGCGCATGGGGCCTTCTGTGGCTAAGTTAGGTTGAAATTCATCTGAAAAATAATAAGAGGCGTCAACTTGCTCTTGTTGTAAACGTTCAACAGCGTAGTGTGTCACTTTTTTACGTTTTGGTGAATGAAGTATTTTATCTTGAGCTAATTTCTTAGTGCCTTTTATCATCTCCTGAAATAACTCAATTTCAGAAGGCGGCAATGAAAATTTTTTATTCATTTTTTACGATTCTTCATAGTGTTACTGTCTTTATCAGGCAATAGTACATGAAATAGTGTTAGAGATAAAAAATATAGACTATAAATTTAGCATAAAAAAAGGCAGGGAATTTACCCTGCCGAAATAGTCACATAGTTAGCAAATATAGGCTGGTTAACAAGTTGCTCTACTCATGATATCTGTGGAACATAAAACGTTGTTATATCTTCAGGTTGCGATAAAAAACGATAAATTGATATCAAAAATAGTCTTTAAAATTAGCTATTTGCTTTAAAATGACTGCATATCGAATGAAAAAAATCTATAGGCGCATTTAGTACACAGTTAATTCTTTCATGTTTTAAGTATGGTTCAATTCCATTAACTTGCTAATAAAAGTTAAATTAAAAGTATAAAACACTAATTTTTATTTATGGGTAGATCGTAAATTTTGCTTTTAATTAGCTGATTGAAGTTTAAAACCATAGTAAGTGTGTGGTTATGGTAAAGAGAATAATAATGTAGTGATGTTTTTTTATGGTTTCCCGCTGATTTATCGCCATCTTCATGGCAAACTACAGACTTTCTATTTCTTCAGAGGACAACAGTTTTGGATATAACACTAAAAGAGGAAGCGGTTGCTGATCTAAGCACTATCCTAGATATGTTACGTTGGGCTATGAGTCAGTTTAATTCATCTGATATTTATTATGGTCATGGCACAGATAACGCGTGGGATGAAGCATTACAGCTTGTATTACCAACCATTGCACTTCCTTTAGATATTCCAGATGCACTGTTATCAACCAAGTTAACAACTTCTGAAAAGATGGAAATCATTACGCTTATCGAAAGCCGAATTGAGCAAAAAATTCCAGTCCCTTATTTAACTCATAGCGCTTGGTTCTGCGGTCACGAATTTTATGTTGATGAACGTGTGCTTATCCCTCGCTCTCCTATTGGTGAATTAATCAATAACCATTTTGATGGTTTAATTCAGCAAGAGCCAACACGCATTCTCGACTTATGTACTGGAAGTGGCTGTATTGCGATTGCTTGTGCTCATGAGTTTGAAGATGCTGAAGTCGATGCGGTTGATATTTCTGAAGATGCTCTGGAAGTGGCTGAATTTAACATTGAAAATCATGGTTTAGTGCATCGTGTTTATCCAATGCAATCAGATCTATTTAACGCTATTGTTCCAACGCCTTACGATATTATTGTGACAAATCCTCCGTATGTCGACGTCGAAGATATGGGGGATTTACCTGATGAATACCAAGTTGAACCTGAATTAGCATTAGCTTCGGGTATTGATGGTCTAGATATTACGAGACAAATCCTACTAAAAGCCCCTGAATATCTGAGTGAAAAAGGTATTTTAGTCTGTGAAGTGGGTAATAGTATGGTTCATCTTATTGAGCAATTCCCAGAAGTTCCATTTACATGGCTTGAGTTTGAAAATGGTGGACTTGGTGTTTTCATGTTGACCCGTGAACAACTTGTTGAACACTCACACTGTTTTATCCAATGATAAACGTTGATGTAACAGCAATGAGACGGTAGATTGTTACTTATTGCAAATAACATATTGATAACATCACACAGTAAAAGATAGGAATAAAGGGATGGCAGGAAACAGTATCGGACAATTATTCAGAGTCACGACTTTTGGTGAGTCTCATGGTATTGCATTAGGTTGCATTGTTGATGGTGTACCTCCTGGATTGCCTTTAACAGAAGCTGACTTACAAGTTGATTTAGATAGACGTAGACCCGGAACATCACGTTATACCACTCAGCGCCGTGAACCTGACCAAGTGCGCATTTTATCAGGTGTATTTAATGGTGTTACAACAGGAACAAGCATTGGTTTACTGATTGAAAACACTGATCAACGTTCTCAAGATTACAGTGAAATCAAAGATGTTTTTCGTCCTGGTCATGCTGATTATACCTACGAGCAAAAATATGGTTTGCGTGATTATCGTGGCGGTGGGCGCTCTTCTGCACGAGAAACCGCAATGCGTGTTGCTGCTGGTGCAATCGCAAAAAAATACCTAAAAGAGAAAATGGGTATTGAAGTAAAAGGCTATCTTTCTCAACTAGGCCCAATTACTTGTGATCTTGTTGATTGGTCTATCGTTGAAACTAACCCGTTTTTCTGCCCAGATCCTTCTCGTTTAGAAGCACTTGATGAATATATGCGTGCGCTTAAAAAAGAAGGTAACTCGATTGGTGCAAAAGTGACTGTGGTTGCAGAGGGGGTGCCAGCAGGATTTGGGGAGCCAGTTTTTGACAGACTAGATGCAGACTTAGCACACGCATTAATGAGTATCAATGCTGTTAAAGGAATTGAAATTGGTGATGGTTTCGGTGTTGTGACATTAAAAGGCACTGAAAATAGAGATGAAATCACTAAGAGTGGTTTCACTAGCAACCATGCAGGTGGCATTTTAGGTGGAATTAGCAGTGGTCAGCCAATTGTTGCTCATATCGCTTTAAAACCAACATCTAGCATTACTATTGCTGGTAAAACGATAAATCGTGATGGCGAAGAAGTCGATATGATAACCAAAGGTCGTCATGATCCTTGTGTGGGAATACGCGCTATTCCGATTGCAGAGGCAATGATGGCAATTGTGTTGCTCGATCATGCATTGCGCCAACGTGGTCAATGTGGTGACGTTGTACCTCCATTAATGCAATGGTAATCATTCTACGTCAATAACGTAGTCGATAAACTGTTGTAAGTTTGATGTTAGCTTTAAAGGTGTGAGCGCCTAATTTTATTATGCTCAGATCGTGTTGCTGTAGCTTTTTTAAATAAATGAGATAAACACAGCAACACGTCCTTCATTCCTAATAATTCGGATAGATAAATGGATTGGCTCTTTTCAGATGGCATCTACCTTCTTCTCTTCTTTGTTGCTTTAATCGCAGGTTTTATTGATTCGATTGCTGGTGGTGGTGGGTTAATCACTATTCCAGCTTTGTTATCTGCTGGGATCCCGCCTGTTCAGGCTCTCGCAACGAATAAACTGCAATCGGTAGGTGGCTCGTTTTCGGCTACGCTCTATTTTATACGTCGAAAAGTTATTGATTTAAAAGCGCAGCGATTTGCAATTTTAATGACTTTTATTGGTGCGGTTTCTGGTGCCATGTTGGTACAGTTTATTAATCCAGAAATCCTTAAACAAGCACTTCCTATTCTTACCATAGCTATTGGTCTCTATTTTCTTCTTACTCCATCAATAGGCGCTCAAGACAGTAAACAACGTATTGGCTACTATACATTTGGTGCAGTGCTTGGTGGTGGTGTCGGTTTTTATGATGGTATTTTTGGACCAGGAACAGGCTCTTTTTTCGCTTTAGGTTATGTCATGTTACTTGGGTATAATCTATCAAAAGCGACGGCTCATGCTAAGTTACTTAACTTCACCTCTAACTTTGGCTCTTTACTGTTTTTTATTATTGGTGGGCAGGTTATTTGGACTATTGGTTTAGTTATGCTTTGTGGGCAGTTTATTGGTGCTCGCTTAGGTGCAGGTTTAGTATTAACAAAAGGGCAAAAATTAATAAGACCTATGCTGGTCATTATCTCCTTTTTGATGAGCATCAAACTCATACATGACAATCATGGCGATACTATTGCACTTTGGTTTTCTGCTCTTTTTAATTAGGAATAGATGGTTTTTAAATGTCAGCACATCATTATCAACAGTTAATTGATATCTTTAATCAATGTTTTAGCGAAAGTTTCCAAACCCGTTTAGTTAAAGGGGATGATGAGCCGATTTATTTGCCTGCAAATGAAGAGACACCTTATCACCAAATTATTTTTGCTCATGGTTTTTATGCCAGTGCATTACATGAAATATCACATTGGTGTATCGCCGGAGAGGCTCGTCGTCAACAAGTTGATTATGGCTACTGGTATTGCCCAGATGGACGAGATGAAACCACTCAAGGACAGTTTGAAGTTGTAGAAATCAAACCTCAAGCATTGGATTGGTTATTTTGCCAAGCTGCTGGTTATCCTTTTAATGTCAGTTGTGACAATTTAGAAGGTAACTTTGAACCTGACCGCTATGAATTTAGAAATAAAGTTAGAGAACAAGTACTCGCTTATTTACGAGATAAAAACACGCCACCTCGAGCACAGCTATTTATTAATGCGTTACATTTGTTTTACAATACCCCAGAGCTAACGGAAGAGATGTTTCCTTATCAGGAAAATCCTTTAGTTAATTAAGGATTGCGAGAATAACTATCGCCTATCCACTGTGAAGGTTTTACCCAATAGGGTGGAGTCTGAAGTAGTAAGGTTGCTAGAACATACGTATTTATGCTTTGCTAATACAAGGTAAATATAAAAAAGTAGCAACATTATATATTGAGGATAAATAATGCTTTCTGAGTATGAAGCGTACTTATTAGATAAAATTGATAGCCGTGTTGAACATGCCTCTGACGATGAGTTATTTGCAGGCGGGTATTTACAAGGCCATATTACACTGGCTATTGCTGAACTTGAGCAAGAAAATAACACACAGTTAGAAGCGTTAAGAACGCGTGTAGAAGAGAGCATTCAAAAGGCGATAAAAGCAGGCGAGCTTTCACCTCCAGATCAAGCGTTAGTTTTGTCTACATGGCATGATTTAGTTAACTCAATTAATTAATTCGGCATGTCTACTAAGAGAACAACCGGCATAAATCGGTTGTTTTTTTCTTTCTTAAAATCTTATTAAGATCACTGCCTCTAAGTTATATTTAAGATATTTACTGTTGAATTAGATTGGTTTTTATACAAAAATTGATCCTTACTATTTATCAATTGTTTTTATTTGATTTTTCAAAGTCGATGTATCTCTCATTGATTAAGCATAATAGTGCTATCTTTTGTAACTCCTTGCCATTTCTGTAAAATTACTTTTAAATGTTTTTTAGGAATGTTTCTCGGGATGCAAATGATTTGCATAGAATATTTATGATAAGGATAACGATACGATGAAAAATTTCTTTAAAATAGGACTACTGACTAGCGCTGTTTTATTTTTATCTGCTTGTGATCAACTTGATTTAGATAATAAAAAAAATAAGTTTTATTACAGTAATCCAAGTGAAAAAGTCATTAGTTTTAGCGTCGATGGTAAAGAATATCAGGTAGAGCCGGGTAAAAATGGCTACATAACACTATCACCTGGTGAGCATAATTTAAAAGATAGTGCCGGTAATGATGCTCGATTTATGGTTTATGACCATAATAATGGTGGCATATTAAATCCTGATAATTTTATGTATTACACCCTTTCTGAAGTTTATGCAGTTAAGGGAAAAACAGATCAATTTAAACCTGTCGATTACCCAGTTATTATTAATGGCTATGAATTTGAACTTCCAGTGCGTAGTACTAATGCCACATTAATTGATGGTAATGTTTTTCAGTGTACTTATGCCTTAGGCGAGCCATTTCCTAATGAAATTCGCACTCGCAATAAAAATAATGACGGTAGCATAAAAAACAAATGCTTTGATAAACCTGAATTTATTAAATATATTTCAGCGGAATACAGTAAAGATTTAGCTCCGTTTACTCAAGAAGATGAATATAACGATTCTGTTAATCTTGATTTAGACTATATGTTACCGACAGCAGAATTTACTGATCCTGATATTCAAGCTGAAGCAGAAGAGCTAGTTTCATTATTAAATCAAATTCAAGAAAGTGAAGATCCGAAGATCCATAACACATTAAAAGATAAACTTTATAAGGCGACACTCGCTGTCTCTAGCGCGTATGCTAATAGAGCCGTGAAAGACTCTGTAGAAGACAACAAGTATTATAATCAGTTTATGGAAGAGAGTGGTAAATTTCAATCTTATGGCATATTACCTAAAGATTAACGATTTAAAAAATAAGAAATTATTTTAGCTTTAACATAAGCCATCCTACGGGATGGCTTTTTAATAAATTAAGCATAAAAGTATAAAAACACCTGAGCTGGAAAAAGAGATGACAACAACACAAAACGAAATAAAAAATAACGATATTACTCTTCGCCCCACACAAATTGATGATGCAATTAAATTGCCTGCTATCGAGCAATCAGCAGGGCAACTTTTTAGTACTTTAGAAGATTTAAGTTGGATAAGTGAGAGTGGCGTACAAAGTGTTGAAAAACATTTAGCCTTTATTAACCATAAAGGGCATTGGGTTGCGGTTAATAGTGATAATGAACCAGTTGGTTTTATTATGACGATGCCATTACCTGAAAGTTTATTTATTCATGAGTTGTCAGTGAGTGAAGCTTGGCAAAATAGAGGTATTGGTAAATTACTTATTCAAAAAGTAAAAGATGAAGCAAAGGCACATCAATTTAGTGCCGTTACGTTGACGACATTTCGCCATGTTCCTTGGAATGCGCCGTATTATCAACGCTTAGGTTTTTCTATTTTGTCAGAAAGCGAAATTCCTCATTCTTTGCAAGAAATCTTAAATAATGAAGTTGAAAGCGGGGGTTTTGTAAAAGAAACGCGCTGTGCAATGAAATTTGAGGTTTAGTTTTTTTATACAAAAAAACGTTTTTTAGCGAAAAACGCCGTAAACCCTCGGCCAATGCGGGCGGGGAGCAGTCACCATTAAAAGTAGCTACATTGTAGCTACTTTTATGGCGTTTGGAGGTATGATATGAGTTATTTGGCTAAAATATTTTCTTTTATTATTAATAATCATTTCAATTAAGTGCTTCAATACTACTTATCACCTTGGCTATTTCACTTCAATCGGTTTTCCTCGTAGTAATGCTCTTACCCAAAAACGATTAGGGTGTAAGGCATTCAATACATCATCTTCAACCGGAAAAGGTTCATCAAAAATTTGACTTGCCAGAATTTCAGCTGATAAAGGCGCTGAACATAATCCACGAGAGCCCAACGCACTGATAATATAAAGTTGATGATAAGCAGGAGCTAAAGCGGGTGTTTGTCTTCTACGCTTAAATCTATCTAAGTGCGTGTATGCCACGCGCAATTTTTCGAAATCAGGTACTTCACCTAATAACGGTAGGTGATCGCGAATAGTGCAACGAATCCCAATTCGCGCTTCATTTCGGCTAAAATCAACTTCTTTAACCCAAGGGGCTTTTGCTAAACACTGTATAAGATGAGCTTGGTTATTTTCTTGCTCTTGAGTCGAAATAGCTAAATCTAATCGATCGCGGCGAAAGCTTGCTCCTACACAATGCAAATTATCTTGGTGATCAACAGGCGTAAAATAGCCATCATAACAAAGTACCGTTTTTAGTTTTGATAATGTCTTTGTTGTTGGAATATGGCTAACTTGACCTCTAACTGCGCTAATGGGTAATTTTGCACTTTGAGTAAAGTCTGTGATTCGGTGTCCATTTGCCAAAATAACGCAATCATATTGTGATTGAAATTGTGTCGCACTCACTCCATCGTGATGAACAATATCTAAGCACCAAGATGCTTTCTGCGCACTTATTTGAGTGACTTGATGATTAAATCGCAACGTTAAACCTAATTGTTCAGCGTATTTTAATGTATTGATCGTGAGCTCAGTCGGTGAAAGCCATCCCGCTTGTGGATAAAACAATGCATCACAATTAACATCTATTCCGCTGAGTTTATTGATTTCATTTTCATCGAGATAACATGCTATTTGAGCAAAAGGTATAGAATTATCCATAATTCTCTGTGCTTTTTTACGAACTTTCTCGTTATAAATAATCTGTGCGACACCAGACCATTGATGTGAAAAAGGAATACCTGCTTTACTCAAATTGTCATAAGTGCGATGAGCAAATAGAAATGCGGTTGTGAAAAATTGTTCTAGTTCATCGGATTTGCCATTAAGTAAAGGATATAACACACCTTGTCGATTGCCTGAGGCATTAGTTGCAGGTTGTTTATCTTCACAATATAAGGTGACATTGGCGCCTCTTCTTAGGCACGAAAGTGCCGTAAATGTGCTGGCAATACCGCCACCTATAATTGCAATATTCTGTGCTTTGGTTGCACTTGGTCTTGCATAGTAAGGGAGAAACTCAGGGGATGGAGTATGTGGAAAAACACCTGTCAGCATCTCTCTTTTTTGACCAAATCCTTTGATTTTATTTATCTCAAAACCAACATTTTGCAAACCTCGTTTGACGATCCCTGCGGCGGTAAATGTTGCAAATGTGCCGTTTTCTCTCATTGAATCAGCCATCGATTGAAAGAGAGTTTCACTCCACATTTGTGGATTTTTAGAAGGAGCAAAACCATCTAAGAACCATGCATCCACTTTGTTATGTAGCGCTTGGCGAGTTTGGGGTAACAAGGTGTTGATATCACCAAACCATAAATCCAATGTGATTGTTCCATCAGCAAGAATAATGCGGTGGCAACCTGCAATGGCTAATGGCCATTGAGAACAAAGCGCTTGTGAATATTTTTCGAGTTCAGGCCAATGGCGATGTGCAGATCGTAAATCACTTTTAGTCAGAGGGAATTTTTCGAAACTTACATAATGAAGGCGTTTTAAACGAGAGTCAGGAGACGTTTGTCTAAATTGCTCGAAAGCTTGCCATAGTGTTAAAAAGTTAAGCCCAGTACCAAATCCTGTTTCTGCGATAACACATTCAGAGCGTACATGTGTACCAAAACGTGATGGAAAATGATTTCCATGTAAGAACACATGTCGAGTTTCTTCTAGACCGTCTTGGTTTGAAAAGTAAATATCGCCAAATTGTTCAGAGATAGGCGTACCAAGTTCATTCCAACTTAAAGACGCAGTATTTATCGGGCTATTATTCACGGAACTGCCTGTATTTCTCGAAAAAATTATCCAACATCTTAGCGCTGTTAGGTAGCTTGTGCCAGCCTTAAAGGGGAAAGCGTTTTATTAGGTTATCTGTATTTTTGTAAAAAAGATCCTGATCGGACTTGTTCGGCGTACAACTGTACGCTAAAGTGCTAGTCAGAAATCCCGCAGCTACAACTATTATTGTAAAGAGGTATGAATGAAGCGCGCAGTGATCACGGGTCTGGGTATTGTTTCGAGCATTGGTAATAACCAGAAAGAAGTGCTGGATTCTTTAAAGGAAGGTCGTTCCGGGATAACTTTCTCAGAAGAATTTAAAGAGATGGGGCTTCGTAGCCACATTTGGGGCAACGTTAAGCTTGATACTGAAGGTCTTATTGACCGTAAAATCCGCCGTTTTATGAGCGACGCATCGGTTTATGCCTATTTATCTATGCAAGAGGCGATAGCTGATTCAGGTCTGACAGAAGACCAAGTTTCTAATATTCGTTCTGGCTTAGTCGTTGGCTCTGGTGGTGGTTCTCCACGTAACCAAGTGCAAGGTTCTGATGGTATGAGAGCTAAAGGCCTACGTGGTGTAGGTCCTTATATGGTAACTCGTGCAATGGCATCAGGTGTTTCAGCTTGTTTAGCAACACCTTTCAAAATTAAAGGCGTTAACTATTCAATCAGTTCTGCTTGTTCAACATCAGCACACTGTATTGGCCACGCTGTTGAGCTTATCCAGTTAGGCAAACAAGATGTTGTATTTGCTGGTGGTGGTGAAGAGTTAAGTTGGGAAATGACCTGCGAATTTGACGCAATGGGTGCACTTTCAACTAAATATAACGAAACCCCAACCAAAGCTTCTCGTACTTACGATAAAAATCGTGATGGTTTTGTTATCGCAGGTGGTGGCGGTATTGTGGTTGTTGAAGAATTAGAACACGCATTAGCGCGTGGTGCACACATCTATGGTGAAGTCGTAGGTTATGGTGCAACATCTGACGGTGCAGATATGGTTGCTCCTTCAGGTGAAGGTGCTGTGCGTTGTATGCAAATGGCGATGCAAGGTATTGATAAAGTTGATTATATCAATACACACGGTACTTCAACGCCAGTTGGTGATCTAAAAGAGCTTGAAGCTATCACGGAAGTGTTTGGTTCGCATACTCCAGCTATTTCAGCAACAAAAGCAATGACTGGTCACTCGTTAGGTGCTGCTGGTGTGCATGAAGCAATTTATAGCTTACTGATGTTAGAGCATGGGTTTATTGCACCAAGCATTAATATCGAAGAATTAGACGATAAAGCAATGGGGATGAACATCATTACTCAACCAACAGAACAGAAGCTGGAGACTGTAATGTCAAATAGCTTTGGTTTTGGCGGTACAAATGCTTCATTAGTCATGAGTAAATATAAAAAATAGTTAGATATACTTATATTTACTTATTAAAAAAAGCAGACTTCATTTTAATGGAGTCTGCTTTTTTATTTGAAATTTATTATGAAAAATAATTTATTATTCTAATAAAGATATTTTTCGAATAAAAATCATAAAAAAAAGATTATATAAATAACGTTTAAAAATACCTTTCCTAATAGTTACTCATTTTATTATTCTAATAAAATAGACAAAATTTGTTAATATGTTGTTTATATTGAGAAAAATAAATTAGCTTCATTTTATTTCAATCGTTTAATTTAATTCTATCCAAAATCATTAAATATTTTGTTTTATATGGAGTTAGGTGAATGGAAAAGTTGAATAAGACAAAAAGAGTGCAAAAAAATTGATCTGGGTTATTTTATTACAAATAAGTAGGAGCTATTTAATATAAAAGTTGGTAATGTTTGCCTCGGATACTTGTATTACTTTATATTTTATACTTTGATTTCTTGTGTCAGTTTTATTTATTAAACCTAACATTATGAATGTGACCGGCTAAGAATTTAGCCGGCATTTTTTATTGTTGTCTTTTTGACATTGACTCACATCTCCTGATGGCAATCTGCTTTTTTCTGAGCAGACTGACGTCGGAAATTCAGCGGCGTTCTAAGTTGTTGCACTAAGAGCACACCTAGTAACACAATACCACCACCCACTAAGTGATAACTATGCATTTCTTCACCGAGAAGCGCGATAGCAATCATTGCAGTAAATAATGGCATTAGGTTCATAAAAATAGAGGTCGTATTTGCACCTAATTTCATCACACCTAAAATCCACAGATAAGGTGCAAGAATAGAAGCTCCGATACCTGCGAAAATAACTAATCCAATATTATCTTTTGTTAACGCAACACTTTCGGCAAGAAAGAAGTTTGGCAATAATAGCAGAACACCAAATCCAATTTGCACATAAAGTGATTGCCAGTTAGGTAGTGCAATTGACCATCGTTTTGTTAATACACCGTAAAGGGCGTATGACGCCGAAGCAATAAACATCATCAGCTCACCATAACCCAAACCTTGAGAAAGCAATTGAGAGGGTTCGCCACGGCTAATTAGCCAAACTAAGCCACTAATTGAAAGCACTGTGCCTAAAACAATACCTACCGTAGGTACAACACGTAAAACAAAAATACTAATAATAACGGTTAATAATGGGATGAGAGAGTTCAGAATCCCCATAAATGTTGCGCTAACATAATGTGCTGCATAATAAGCTAAACTTTGGTACATCACCATCCCTAATGCACCAAGAATAAATAATTTCCACCAATATTGTTTGACGGTTTTACGATGATGCCAAACTGGCATGACCAAAAAAGGTGTCATAATTAAAAAGGCGAGGAACCAACGATAAAAAGAGATTGCAGCAGGATCGATAACAGACGCGGCTGCTTTATTGACAACTGCATTAATGGACCAGATTAACACCGCTAAAAGCGGAAAAATTGCGTTTTTCATTGTTCTCACATCTATTTTTAAACCAGGTCGCTATTGTAAGTCTGTCTGATTAGATATATATAATGAAAACCAGACAACAGATAGGCCAATAAAGACAACATGACAAGAGAACAACATAAAGATGACAATTGAACAACAAAAAATGCAATGGTTATTGTCTGATCCAGATACAGTTCGATTTCGTGATGAACAACTATTAGCTGAAACAGAGTTTGTTTATCATCAACATGATTTTGGTCAGTTACTTTATGTGATTTCTGGTGTCATGGATTTAGAAGCTGGAGGACAGCGGTTTTTAGCGCCACCAGAATTTAGTGTATGGATACCCAAAAATGTAGGGCATGCTAGTTACAATAAAAAAACACTCTCTTTTAAGGTGCTAGATATCGCACCAAGTTGGTGTGAAGGATTATTAGATAAACCTTGTTTGATTCAATTAAGTGCTATTTTTTCAACTATATTTTCCGACTTTTTTCATCGTGGTGTGTGTAAACCACAAACAGAAGAAGATTTTCGCTTAGCTCAAGTACTGATTGATCAACTTAAAATTTCGCCAATACATCATACTTATTTACCGTCTTCTAAAGATAAATTACTTGCTCCCATACTTTCTGTATTAGAGCAGGATCCAGCGGATAATACCTCGTTAGAAGAATGGGCTAAAAAGCGTTATACCTCAGAAAGAACACTTTCTCGTCGTTGCCAACAAGAATTAGGCATGTCATTTAGTGAATGGCGTAAGCGCCTACGCTTTTTACATGCAATTTCTTTATTAGAACAAGGGAAAAGCGTGAATGAAATAGCATTTGATGTGGGATATAGCTCTTCATCCTCATTTATTGCGATGTTTCAACAATATGCTGGCACAACACCGGAACGTTTTCGTCGATTACCCAATTGTTAAGTCTTCTTTTCATATATTTACTTAAAATCTAGGCGGATTTTACTGTCAATAATAGGCTTTACTGTGAATAAGTGGCAAAATAGATCGCTTAATTTTGTTTTTCGATTGATTGTTTACACACATAAATACCAAATCAGTGAGATAACACCGTGAAAATTCTGGTTGATGAAAATATGCCTTATGCGGAACAACTTTTCCGCCAATTAGGTGAGGTAAAAGCTGTTTCTGGTCGTCCATTACCTACTGATGAGCTTAATGATTCTGATGCCTTAATGGTGAGATCAATTACTAAAGTCAATGAATCCTTATTATCAGGCAAGCCAGTAAAATTTGTTGGAACCGCGACTGCGGGTTTCGATCATGTAGATATTGCATGGTTAAAACAGCAACAAATTGGTTTTTCATCAGCCCCAGGTTGTAATGCTATCGCGGTTGTTGAATATGTATTTTCTGCTCTGATGATGTTAGCAGAGCAAGATAGCTTTCAATTGACCGATAAAGTCGTTGGTATTGTCGGTGTGGGAAATGTGGGCGGTCGATTAGCAACGCGCCTTCGCGCATTGGGTGTAAATGTTTTACTTTGCGATCCACCAAGAGCGGATAATGGTGATGATGAAGAGTTTCATCCATTGGAAACATTGTTAGAAAAAGCAGATATTCTAACTTTCCATACACCTCTCAATAAATCAGGCTTATACAAAAGTTATCATTTAATTAATGAGAGCAACCTCGAAAAATTGCCTGAAGGTCGTATTTTAATTAATGCGAGCCGTGGCGAGGTTGTTGATAATCAAGCATTATTGTCTGTACTTGAGAAAGGTAAATCCTTACGTGTTGTGTTGGATGTTTGGGAGCCAGAGCCAGATCTCTCTATTGAGTTATTAAATAAAGTTGATATCGCAACACCACATATTGCGGGTTACACCTTAGAAGGTAAGGCGCGTGGTACAACTCAAGTTTTTGAAGCTTATTGTGATTTTATTGGACAGCCTCAAAAAGTTGAATTATCAACTCTGTTACCTGCACCTACTATTTCCACCATTTCAGTACAAGGTAAGTTAACTCAAACACTTTTAAAACAACTGATTCATCTTGTTTATGATGTGCGTCGTGATGATGCTCCATTACGAAAAGTAGCAGGAATAAAAGGGGAGTTTGATAAATTACGCAAATTTTATCCTGTTCGTCGTGAGTGGTCTTCACTCCATGTCATTTGTGATAATCAAACTACGGTTGATACATTAAATGCAATTGGCTTTAGTGCTACATATAAAAGTACTACACACAAATAAAGCAAAATATTATTTTTAAAAATTTATGTTATTGGAGGATATCTTATGGGAGAAGGTTGGAATATTGCAGTTGTTGGTGCAACAGGCGCTGTCGGTGAAGCGATTTTAGAACTGCTACAAGAGCGTGAATTTCCCATTGGTGAATTAACTGCAATCGCAAGTGAAGATAGCATTGGAAAATCGGTGCGTGTAAACAGCAAAAGTGTTGCGGTTCAAGGTATTCACAATATCGAGTGGGCTGATATTCAATTAGCTTTCTTTGCCGCACCAACAGAAATCAGTGCGCAATATGCACAACAAGCGGCTGATGCTGGCTGTATTGTTATTGATTGTAGTGGCATTTTTGCAATGGATTGGGATATACCATTGGTTGTTCCTGGCGTGAACAGTGCAATGCTAGCGGAATACCGTACTCGTAATATTGTTTCAATAGCTGATAGCATGGTAAGCCAATTATTACGTGCCATTAACCCATTAACAGAATCTGCGGGTTTAACACGCCTTAGCGTGACAAACTTAATGTCTGTTTCTCGTTTTGGAAAACAAGCCGTAGATGAACTGGCAGGGCAAAGTGCCCGTTTACTTAACGGTATTCCTCCTGAATTAGGTCGTTTTAATAAGCAATTAGCATTTAACATTTTACCTTTAATGGTTGATGACGAAGGCTCTATACAAGAAGAGCGTCGCATGGTTGACCAAATTCGTAAAATTTTGCAAGACGAAGGTTTGCCTATTTCTGTCACCACATTACAAGCACCCGTTTTTTATGGTAATGCGCAATCCGTGCAATTAGAAACATCTCGTCCAATGGGGAGTGATGAAGCGCGTGAGACATTACAAGAAAATGAAGATCTGAATATCAGTGATGAAAATGATTTTCCAACACAAGTGACTGATGCTTCAGGCAATGTGAGCTTGAATTTAGGTTGTTTCCGTAATGATTATGGTATGCCAGAAGCCTTACAATTTTGGTCAGTAGCAGATAACGTGCGCTTTGGCGGGGCATTAATGGCTGTTGAAGTAGCAGAGCAATTAATGCAGGAGCAGTTTTACTAATGAATGTGCAAGTGAGTGCTGAAGTGACAGAACAGCCCTTGACTGAGTCAGCGGTTGCCTCTGAAAGCACAACAATCAAAATTGCTTTAGGCGTTGAATATGATGGTAGTCGCTATTATGGCTGGCAACGCCAAAATGAAGTGCGTAGTGTACAAGAACGGCTAGAAAAAGCACTTTCACAAGTGGCTAATGAGCCTATATCGGTTTTTTGTGCTGGAAGGACAGATGCTGGTGTGCACGCAACGGGGCAAGTTGTCCATTTTGAAACAACGGCACATCGCAAAGATCCCGCTTGGACTATGGGAGTGAATACCCATTTGCCTGCGGATATTGCAGTACGTTGGGTAAAAACAGTTTCTGACGATTTTCATGCTCGCTTTAGTGCAACAGCAAGACGTTATCGCTATGTGATTTTTAATCATCGCTATCGTCCCGCTATCTTGTCATCTGGAGTGACACATTTTCATTATCCTTTAGACGCTGAACGCATGCATCAAGCAGCACAATGTCTACTGGGTGAAAATGATTTTACCTCTTTTAGAGCTGTCCAATGTCAATCTCGAACGCCATGGCGTAACGTTATGCATGTCAATGTTTCTCGATATGGTGACTATGTTGTCGTGGATATTAAAGCGAATGCGTTTGTTCATCATATGGTGAGAAATATTGTTGGCAGTCTTCTAGAAATAGGGTGTGGCAATCAGAATATTACTTGGATGGCTGAATTATTAGCCTTAAAAGACAGAACCAAAGCGGCTGCAACAGCCAAAGCAAATGGACTGTACTTGGTATCTGTGGATTATCCTGAGCAATTTGAATTACCAAAACCTGCAATGGGTCCACTATTTTTAGCGGATAACCCTATTGAGATATCTCAATCATAAAAACACCCAGTTTTCTGAGGATTTATGGAAATATTAACGCAATTTGTTGATTTAATAAAATTTCTAATCGATTTTATTTTACATATTGATGCCCATTTAGCTGAGCTTGTTGCTCAATATGGTACATGGGTTTATGCCATTTTGTTTCTTATTGTTTTCTGTGAAACAGGGTTGGTAGTAACGCCTTTCTTACCCGGAGACTCCTTATTATTCGTTGCTGGCGCTTTAGCTTCATTAGAAACTAATGATGTGAATGTTCATATTATTGTTTTACTGCTACTTTGTGCAGCTATTTTAGGTGATGCGGTTAACTATTCTATTGGACGACTTTTTGGCGAAAAACTGTTTAGTAAGCCTGATTCAAAGATTTTCCGTCGTGAATATCTAGATAAAACCCATGCTTTTTATGAAAAGCATGGTGGTAAAGCAATAATTTTGGCAAGATTCGTGCCGATTATCCGAACTTTTGCGCCATTCGTTGCAGGAATGGGTAAAATGTCATATCGTCACTTTGCCTTTTATAATGTTACTGGGGCAATTGCATGGGTACTGCTATTTACTTATGCAGGATACTTTTTTGGTGACTTAGATATAGTTCAAAAGAACTTAAAATTGCTAATTGTTGCCATTATTGTTATTTCTATTTTACCGGGCGTTATTGAGATCTTACGCCATCGTAGAGCGAGTGCAAAAGCAAAGAAAGAAAGTGATAACAAAGAGGTTTGAGCAGTTATCATCAGTTTTTGCCGTAGAATAGCCATAATAAAGAGATGCGCTGAAATTCAGTAAGCGGTATCATCATAAACTTTGCTAACCACACAGCCAGTGTATTGTGGTTGATACGCTAACAATAATTTTACTGGCGAAGGTCAGATTCAGACGAAAAGGTCCATTAATGAGCTGGATTGAAAAAATTCTAAACAAAAGCACTATCACAAGTTCACGTAAAGCCAATATCCCTGAAGGGGTTTGGACTAAATGTGATAGCTGTGGGCAGGTACTCTATCGCGCAGAATTAGAGCGCAATTTAGAGGTTTGCCCTAAATGTGATCACCATATGCGCATTTCAGCGCGCCGTCGCCTTGAGACTTTCCTTGATACAGGAAGTACAACAGAATTAGGTAGCGAATTAGAACCTAAAGATATTCTGAAATTCCGCGACTCTAAAAAATACAAAGACAGAATTAGCGCTGCTCAAAAGCAAACGCAAGAAAAAGATGCATTAATCGTGATGAAAGGAACGCTGAAAAAGATGCCAGTTGTTGCTGCATCCTTTGAATTTGCGTTTATGGGCGGTTCAATGGCTTCTGTTGTTGGGGCGCGTTTTGTTCGTGCGGTTGAACAAGCACTCGAAGATAACTGCCCATTAGTTTGCTTCTCTGCAAGTGGTGGCGCTCGTATGCAGGAAGCGCTGATGTCATTAATGCAAATGGCCAAAACCAGTGCAGCATTAGCAAAAATGCAAGAGCGTGGTTTACCTTATATTTCAGTTATGACTGACCCTACAATGGGTGGTGTTTCTGCCAGTTTAGCGATGTTAGGGGATATCAACGTTGCTGAACCTAAAGCATTGATTGGCTTTGCAGGTCCCCGCGTTATTGAACAAACAGTACGTGAAAAACTGCCTGCTGGCTTCCAACGTAGTGAGTTCCTGTTAGAAAAAGGGGCGATTGATATGATTATTCGTCGTCCTCAAATGCGTGATGAGCTGGCTGAATTACTGGCTAAGCTGACTCAATATGATTTAGTAGAAGATGAAGATGAAATCATCGGTGAAGAAATGATTGCTGATGAAATTGAATCTACAGACAACGAGCCAGAAATTAACATCGAAACGAATAAAAAAGAAGATGTCTAATATCATAACTGCTCCTAAAGCCACATCGCCTTTGTCGGTGTGGCTTTCTTATCTTGAACATTTACACTCCAGCGCCATCGATATGGGGTTAGAGCGAGTAGGCAAGGTAGGAAAAATATTAAATGTGTTACGTCCTGCGCCTAAGGTAATTACTGTCTCAGGCACGAATGGAAAAGGCACAACCTGTCATATGCTAGAGTCAATCTTGATAGCATCAGGATTGAAAGTCGGCGTTTATAGCTCCCCTCATCTTGTTCGTTATACAGAACGCGTTCGTATCCAAGGCAAAGAACTCTCCGAAAATGCTTTCTGTGAGGTTTTTGCAGAAATTGAACAAGCTAGAGGCGATATCTCGCTCACTTTTTTTGAATATGGCACTCTGGCTGCGCTGAAGTTATTTCAACAAGCACAACTTGATGTTGTTATTCTTGAAGTAGGATTAGGCGGTCGGTTAGATGCGACAAATATCGTTGATGCGGATATTGCTGCTATCACAAGTATTGCCCTCGATCATACTGATTGGTTAGGCGCAGATAGAGAGCATATTGGCCACGAGAAAGCCGGTATTTTCCGAGCTAATCATTATGCTGTTGTGGGTGAGCCAGATATGCCTCATTCCATTGCACAAGTTGCCAATGAAAAACAAGCCAAGCTTTTCCGTCGTGGAACAGATTGGTCCTTTGTTATTGAAGATGATCACTGGCATTGGCGTTGTGTTGACTGTGAATTTGATGCGCTGCCAATCCCTAATATTCCGCTAGCCAATGCGGCGACAGCGATGGGGGTTATTCGTTGCTTGCTTAAATCTGATGACAAAGTCAGCCAAGCAATAACACAGCAAAGTATTGTCGACGGTATGTCTCGTGCACAATTACCAGGTCGTTTTCAGGTAATTTCTCAACATCCTTTGGTTATCTTTGATGTGGCACATAATCCTCATGCAGCAGGATATTTAGCGGAAAAGTTATCACAATTACCACAAAAATCTGATACTCAAGTGCGTATTGTTGTTGGTATGCTGGGTGATAAAGATATTGCAGGAACTTTAGCGTGCTTAACACCATTGGCTGATCATTGGTATGTAGCTCCACTTAATGAATTTCGTGGCGCTTCTGCGGATGTGTTAGCTCAACATCTCGAGAAACCAATGGTATTCGATAGTGTTGAAAATGCATGGCAACAAGTAATGTCCGATGCTGCTCCTAACGATATTGTTGTGGTTTGTGGCTCATTTCATACAGTCGCGCATGTGATGGAACTTTTGGAAAAGGAGAGTGTGGGTGGCAAGTAAATTTCAAAATCGCTTAGTCGGTGCCGTTGTATTGGTGGCAGTAGGGGTCATTTTTTTACCCGCACTGCTCGACGGCGATAAGAAATATAACGAAGACCAGTTCGCCTCTATTCCTTTAGTACCCAAACCAGGTGATGAGCAAGAAATAGAATCTATCGCCCCGATAGAGCAAACTTCAGTGCCTTCTACTCCATCAGAAGGCGCATCTGAAGGTATGCTTTCTGAAGCTGTGACAGGTGTCGAGCAACCTGCTGTTACAACACCTGAACCACCTGCTGTTGTACCTGTTACACCACCGGTACAACCACCACAACAGCCAACGCCTACACCAGAGCCTCCGGTTGTGGTTACACCACCAGTACAACCACCAGCACCTCCAGTACAAGAAACTCAGCCACCGAAAGGCGAGGCTTGGGTTGTTCAATTAGGTGCGTTGAAAAATGCGGCGAAGGTAGAAGAAATTATTGCGAAAATGCATTTCTCAGGTTATCCGGTATATACCGTACCTGCACGTCCTGTTGCTGGACAAGTGACTCGAATTTACATTGGTCCTAGTGCATCTAAGTCAGAATTACAGGCTATTTTGCCTCATTTAAAAGAGCTTACGGGCTTACAAGGTGAGGTAAGGGCATATAAGCCTTAATTTTTTCTAAACGAGTCATCAGATGAGTGATGTAACAAAGCGTTAACTTATTGCGGCGATTATGATTTTTCATATCGCCGTAAATTATTTTGAAATTAGCGAAAATTAGCATTACGCAAACGTTTTCGTTTTCTGTTAGAATGCTTCCGTATTAATGCGGAGCATCATTATTGGATAAAGAATTTATGGTCTGGATAGATTACGCCATCATTGCCATTATTGGTTTTTCCGCATTAGTCAGCCTGATCCGTGGCTTTGTTCGTGAAGCATTGTCACTCATCACCTGGGGTTGTGGTTTCTTTGTTGCTAGTCAGTTTTATCCTTATCTTGCCGTCTATTTTACCCGGTTTGAAGATGAGCTGGTTCGTAACGGGATTGCAATAGTCACGTTATTTATTGCGACACTGATTGTCGGTGCTGTTGTGAATTATGTGATTAGCTCTCTTGTTCAACGCACAGGGTTATCAGGTACAGATCGTGTATTGGGGGTCTGTTTCGGGGCTTTAAGAGGCGTGCTGATAGTTTCAGCATTACTTTTTGTTTTAGGCGCATTTACGCCTATGGCAGATAGCGCTGATTGGCAACGTTCTGAGCTTATTCCTCAATTCAACCATATTATTAGGTGGTTCTTTGACTACCTGCAAAATGCGTCAAGTTTCGTGTCGGAGAGAATATAACCTCTCCGTCTGGCTGATGAGGATCTATTCATGTGCGGTATTGTCGGTATCGCTGGAGCTAATCCAGTAAACCAATCAATTTATGATGCGTTAACGGTGTTACAACACCGAGGTCAAGATGCAGCAGGCATTGCAACAATAGACGGTAACAACGGTTTCCGTCTTCGCAAAGCGAACGGACTGGTTAAAGATGTATTCGAAACCCGTCATATGTTGCGTTTAAAAGGTACTATCGGGATAGGGCATGTCCGTTATCCAACTGCGGGTAGTTCTAGTGCATCAGAAGCGCAGCCTTTTTATGTGAATTCACCTTTTGGTATTACGTTGGCGCACAATGGTAATTTAACCAATGCGCATTTATTACGTCGCCAATTATTTGAAACAGCACGTCGCCATATCAATACCACCTCTGATTCTGAAATCCTGCTCAATGTATTGGCATACGAATTAGACCGTTTTGACCATTTCCCGCTTGAGCCTGATAATATTTTTGCAGCCGTTGCGGCAATGCATAAAAAACTCCGCGGGGCTTATGCTTGTGTTGCTTTGATCATCGGTCATGGCTTACTGGCTTTTCGTGATCCCTTTGGTATTCGCCCTTTAGTCTTGGGTAAACGTACCTTAGAAGATGGTCGCCATGAATATATGGTCGCATCTGAAAGTGTTGCGCTTGATACTTTAGGTTTTGAATTTTTACGTGATGTTGCACCGGGTGAAGCGGTTTATATCACAGAGCAAGGACAACTCTTTACTCGCCAATGTGCTGAAAATCCGCAGTTAATGCCTTGTTTGTTTGAGTATGTTTACTTTGCTCGTCCTGATTCCTTTATCGATAAAATTTCGGTTTATAATGCGCGTTTACGCATGGGGCAGAAATTAGGCGCTAAAATTGCCAAAGAATGGGATGATTTACACATTGATGTTGTGATCCCAATCCCTGAAACATCTTGTGATATTGCCTTAGAAATTGCGCATATTCTCAATAAACCTTATCGCCAAGGCTTTGTAAAAAATCGCTATGTTGGTCGTACCTTTATTATGCCGGGTCAGCAAGAGCGTCGTAAGTCAGTTAGACGTAAACTGAATGCAAATCGCGCAGAGTTTCGTGATAAAAATGTTCTGTTGATTGATGACTCTATTGTCCGTGGCACAACGTCAGAGCAAATTGTCGAGCTAGCAAGAGAAGCGGGTGCGAAGAAAGTCTATTTTGCCTCAGCTGCGCCAGAAGTTCGCTTCCCTAATGTGTATGGTATTGATATGCCAAATGCCAATGAGCTTATTGCTCATGGACGTGAAGTGGATGAAATTCGTAAATTAATTGGTGCTGATGGACTTATTTTCCAAGATCTCACTGATTTAATCGCCGCAGTACAAGAAGAGAATCCTGATATTAATCAGTTTGAATGTTCTGTATTTGACGGTGTTTATATTACGAAAGATATCGATCAAGATTACTTGGATTATTTAGAAAATCTACGTCGTGATGATGAACACAAAATTCGTGATCAGAATGAAATAGAAAATTTGGAAATCTATAACGAAGGCTGATTTTTCGGTAAGATACCTTCCTTATAAAGCGTCGATGCCAGTGTGTTCTGCATCGACGCTTGTTTTTTGAGGGTTAATCATCATAATGATTAACAAAGGTATATATTCTGAGGATTATAATGAAAAAGCTGATAGTTGGGCTAACAGGTGCCAGTGGTGCAATTTACGGTATACGTTTATTAGAGATACTAAAATCAGTGCCGTCAGTTGAAACACATTTAGTGATTAGCCAAGCTGCACGCCGTACGATTTCATTAGAAACTGATTATTCGCTAAAAGATATTCATGCTTTAGCGGATGTGATTTATGACGATCGCGATATTGGCGCATCTATCTCTTCAGGATCGTTTCGTGTCAATGGAATGGTCATATTACCCTGCTCAATCAAAAGCCTGTCAGGTATTGTTCATAGCTATACAGATACCTTAGTCACTCGCGCTGCGGATGTGGTATTAAAAGAAGGGCGTAAGTTAGTATTATGTGTGCGTGAAACGCCACTGCATTTAGGTCATTTGCGATTAATGACACAGGCTGCTGAGTTAGGCGCAGTGATTATGCCACCAGTACCTGCCTTCTATTTTCAGCCTAAAACGATTGATGATATTGTTAATCAAACAGTAAATCGTGTACTTGATCAGTTTGAGATTGATTTACCTGATGATTTATTTCAAAGGTGGGAGGGCGATAAGCCCACTCGCTAAGTATACTCGTCATTCTTCAAGTTGCAGCGTTGTTGACTGCGTTTATTCGCACTAGTCACATACTGATGTATGCTCCTAGCGACTCATTCACTTGTCGCCTAGCTGCATCTTGAATTATTTAGAGTATTTACTCGTCATACTTCAAGGTATAGCGTTGTTGACTGCGTTTATTCGCACTAGTCACATACTGATGTATGCTCCTAGGCGTTTTTTCAAGGAATAGATTCACTTGTCGCCTAGCTGCATCTTGAATTATTTAGAGTATTTACTCGTCATACTTCAAGGTACAGCGTTGTTGACTACGTTTATTCGGTAGAATACCTAATTCGAATTAAAAGAGATTATTTTCCAGTGGTAATAATATTTTTTAATGCCTCTTCTAATTGTGGATAACGGAATTCAAAGCCTGCATTGAGTAATTTTTCAGGAATGGCTTGTTGTCCACCTAATACTAATGTCGCGCTTTCTCCCATCACTAGACGCAATACACTTTCGGGAACCGTCATTAATGCTGGGCGATTAAAAGCTTTTCCTAATAGGCGAGTAAACTCTTTATTTTGTACTGGGTTAGGTGCTGTTAAGTTAAAAGCGCCTTTAGCATCTTGGGTCTTAAGCAAGAAAACAATCGCACTGACCATATCATCGATATGTATCCACGGCATATACTGTTTTCCGCTCCCTAATTTGCCACCTAATCCTAATTTGAAAGGTTTGCTCATTTTAGGCAGTGCGCCACCGAGAGTTGAAAGTACAATCCCTGTACGCAACAAGCAAACTCGTGTTAATGGTGTTTGAGCTTCAAGCGCGATACGTTCCCATTTTGCACAGAGTTCATGTGTAAACTCAGGATTTGCTGGCGTCTCTTCTGTAACTCGTGTATCACCTTGATCGCCATAAAAACCTACTGCGGAGCCAGAAATGAAAACTGCTGGAGGAGAATCGCTAGCTTTAATCAAATCAACCAATTTCTGGGTTAAATGACAACGGCTATTAACCAGTTTTTGCTTTTGAGAGGGAGTCCAACGGTTATCAGCAATAGGTTCTCCAGCAAGATTAATAACGGCATCAAACTCATTAAGATTTTGTTTATCGTTGAGTTGAGTCCAGCAGGTGATTTCATTACAAAAATGCGAATAAACTTTTTGAGGCGAACGAGAAAGCACCGTAATATCATTATTGGCGAGCGCAAGCTCACAAACTAATGCTTTGCCAATTAATCCTGTACCACCTGTGATAAGTATTTTCATCACAATCCTCCTGATCTACTTGCTTGATAAAGAATAAATATCATCCTGATATATAAATTGCTTATATTAGCTAAAGAGTTTTTTCGTAGCTGGGCGTTGGTTAATGTTGTTTAGCCAATTATCCATTGCGGGATAATTTGCTAAATCAATATTGTGGTGATCGTGCAGACGAGCCCATGTATATGTGGCGATATCCGCAATGCTGTACTCTTTGCCCCCAAGGTAAGGTGACTGCGCTAACCTTTTCTCTAATACACTATATAAACGCTGTGTTTCTTCAGTATAACGTTTAATCGCATAAGGGACTTTTTCTGTGGCATAACGGGTGAAGTGATGATTTTGTCCCAACATTGGGCCAAATCCCCCCACTTGCCAAAACAGCCATTGTAGTTGTGTTGTTTTTTCTCGTAAATTTTGACTGAGCAATTTGCCACTTTTTTCAGCTAGATAGATAAGAATAGCACCTGATTCAAAAATAGAGATAGGCTCACCACCATCAATAGGTGAATTATCTACAATCGCGGGAATTTTATTATTGGGTGAAATTGCTAAAAACTCAGGTTTAAATTGATCGCCTTTACTAATATCGATGCGATGTAACTGATAAGGTATGCCAGTTTCTTCAAGAAAAAGCGTTATTTTTTGGCCATTTGGGGTATCTGCATAATATAAGTCAATCATTAAAAGCTCCAAAATAAAGTAGGCACTAAATAGACAATATAATCACAGTCTGCCTTTTAACATCATAAAAAGCAAAAAAGCGCAAGATGGATAAAACAAGTCACGTATGATTATTGTAGTGGTGAAAAATAGTGATTTTGGTATATTCAGGATAAAAATTACGATCGTTTAGTATCGGTTAAAAAAGGTTTGTTGAGGATGGAACAAGAAAAGACGGCATTGGTTGAATGGGTTGATATTGTTGATGATAAAAATGAAGTCGTTGCACAAGCAACACGTCAACAAATGCGAGCTGAAAATCTAAGACATAGAGCAACTTATATCGTTGTTCATGATGGAATGGGGAAAATCTTGGCGCAGCGTCGAACTGAAATAAAAGATTTTTATCCTGGTTGGTTAGATGCTACTGCGGGTGGGGTGGTTCAGCAAGGTGAGAATTTACTTGAAAGTGCGCGTCGTGAAGCAGAAGAAGAGTTAGGTATTGCTGGAGTCCCTTTTGCTGAGCATGGTCAATTTTATTATGATGATGAAAGTTGCCGTGTATGGGGAAGCTTGTTTAGCTGTGTTTCTCATGGACCCTTCGCACTGCAAGCAGAAGAAATTGAGGAAGTGTGTTGGTTAACTCCCTCTGAAATTACTGAGCGCTGTGATGAATTCACGCCTGATTCATTAAAAGCCCTCTCTCTTTGGTTAACACGTAACAACAGTACACGCCTAGAAAGTAGAGAAACTGTGGACTAAGGGGTGCTTTGCCCTAACTCAAATCGATAAGCATAGTTGATAACGGTATCTTCGAATATAGCGTTATCATCTTCGTCTCTTAAACGTTGTAAAAGTGCTATCAGATGTTTTCCTGCCTCTTTTCCCATTTTGTGATAATCAAAACGAATTGATGTGAGAGAAGGGGATATCTGATCACTATTTTCAGAGCCTTCTAAACAAGCGATAGCCAGATCTTGTGGGATCTTAATTAATCGACGTTGACACTCAAAAATCATACCTAATGCAATACTCTCATGGCTACAAATGACCGCATCTAGTTCGGGTTGGCGCAATAAAATCTCTGTTAATGCTTGTCGACCGTATGCCATAGATGCGGGATCAGGTGTAGTGACACTTTGCTCAGCATTTAAATAATTTTTGAGTAACGCTCGTGACCAACCGGTTATTTGCTGGTGGTGCAGGCGTTGTCCTTGTAACGCACCAATATAGCCAATACAACGCTTTCCTCGGGTGACTAAATGGTTTGTTAAATCATATGCCGCTTGCTCATAAGAACAATCAATACTAATAGCGGCTTGTTCATCTGGTTGGCTGGCAACGCTGACAACAGGCACATTGGCATTACTGATATGCAAAAAATGAGTTGGGCTAAGCTGTGAACCAAAGACAACTAATGCGGCAGGATTACTTTGCAACAGCATATTAATCACATCGCTGGCTTTATGAGGTTGGTGCTCATAGCAACCCACTAAAATTTGATATTGATGGCGATTGAGTATTTGTTGTAAAGATTGCATAAAATCTGCACTGGCTCTATCTGTGAAGGAGGGCAACAGTACCGCAATAATATGACTTTGTGCTGAAGCTAAAGCACCTGCCGAGGCATTAGGAATATAGCCAAGTTCCTCTACGGCTTGATTAACTTTTTCTCGTAACTTATCAGAAACTAATTCAGGGGTTCGCAATGCACGAGAGACGGTCATTGATCCGACTCCTGCATGTTTAGCGACATCTTGTAATGTGACTCGACCTGTATTTCGGCGCTTACGTGTTTTGATCATTTGTTATTATGCTTGCCTAGCCTATTTTATTAACCGCAGATCCTACCTGAAATCTTCCTATTATGCTGAAACAATACAGTGTCAATTGTTGGCATTTTCTGCAATTAACATTTCATTAAAATGATAGCGCTATCACAATTACGAATGATCTATCTAGATAGCGCTACCATTAATGATTACTATCCTTAATAACGAAGCTCATAGAGAGTCTTATCGAGGTTGCAAGTATGCTTAAAACGTTATTAACGCCCGATGTGGTGCAAGTGGTTCCAAACGTTATCGATTGGAGAGATGCAGTCAAAGTGGCATGTCAGCCATTGATTGATAAAGGTTGTATTGAACCTCGTTATATCGATGCAATTTACAAATCACACGAAAAAATAGGGCCATATTATGTTTTAGGCCCCGGTATTGCGATGCCTCATGCTCGTCCTGAAGATGGTGTTAATCAACTTTCTCTTGCATTAACGATTGTTGAGCAAGGTGTTGAATTTGGTGCTGATGAAAACGATCCAGTGAAATTACTGATTGTTTTGGCTGCAACAGATAACGATAGCCATATTAATGCCATTGTGAAATTAGCCGAACTTTTTGATAACGATGCAGATATTCAAAAGCTATTTAATGCGAAAAGCAAAGCGGATGTATTAGCCGTTATCAACAATTATTAATGACGATTTAAATTACCAAGGGGAATATCATGAAAATTACAGTTGTGTGTGGAAATGGTTTAGGTAGTAGCTTAATGATGGAAATGAGCATCAAAAGTATCCTAAAAGATATTTCTGTGAATGCAGAAGTAGATCACGTTGATCTGGGATCAGCAAAAGGCACACCAAGTGATATCTATGTAGGTACGCGTGATATTGCAGAGCAACTCAATTCACAAGCGGTAAATGGAAAGGTTGTTTCATTGGATAACATGATTGACAAAGTAGCGATGAAAGAAAAACTTTCTGTCGCATTACGTGAATTAGGCGCGTTATAAGGAGCCTATCATGGACTTTTTCCGCTTTCTAATGAGTGATGTGCTTTCAGAGCCAGCCATTTTAGTGGGTTTGATCGCATTAATTGGTTTAATCGCCCAGAAAAAACCAGTGACAGAATGTATCAAAGGCACCGTAAAAACCATTATGGGTTTTGTTATTTTAGGTGCAGGTGCAGGGTTAGTTATCAACTCACTGGGTGATTTCTCAACAATTTTCCAACATGCATTTGGTATTCAAGGCGTTGTGCCAAATAATGAGGCGATTGTCTCTATTGCACAAAAAAGCTTTGGTAAAGAGATGGCTATGATTATGTTCTTTGCCATGTTGATTAATATCTTAATTGCACGTTTAACCCCGTGGAAATTTATTTTCTTAACGGGTCACCATACTTTATTTATGTCTATGATGGTGGCGGTTATTCTGGCAACCGCTGGCTTAGAAGGTACAGTATTAGTTGCGGTAGGTTCATTAGTTGTTGGGATTTCAATGGTGTTTTTCCCTGCCATTGCTCATCCTTATATGAAAAAAATTACCGGTTCTGATGATGTGGCATTAGGACACTTCTCGACTATCTCTTATGTTGTTGCTGGTTTTATCGGCAGTAAATTTGGTAATAAAGAGCATTCAACCGAAGAGATGAATGTGCCTAAAAGTTTACTATTTTTACGTGATACGCCTGTTGCCATCGCCTTTACAATGGGTATTATTTTTATCATTACGTGTTTATTTGCGGGCGATGCTTTTGTTCGTGAAGTCAGTGGTGGCAAAAACTGGTTTATGTTCTCATTGATGCAATCCATAACCTTTGCAGCAGGTGTTTATATTATTCTGCAAGGTGTACGTATGGTGATTGCTGAAATCGTTCCAGCATTTAAAGGTATTTCTGATAAGTTAGTCCCTAATGCAAAACCCGCTTTAGATTGTCCAGTGGTGTTCCCTTATGCTCCTAATGCGGTATTGGTCGGCTTTTTAAGTAGCTTTGCCGCTGGCGTTATCGGTATGTTCATTCTTTATGCCTTAGATTGGACGGTGATCATTCCAGGTGTTGTTCCTCACTTCTTTGTAGGTGCAACAGCGGGGGTCTTTGGTAATGCAACCGGTGGACGTCGTGGTGCTATTTTAGGTGCCTTTGCTCAAGGTTTATTAATTACCTTCTTACCTGTATTCCTCTTGCCTGTGCTTGGCGATATCGGTATTGCTAACACTACATTTAGTGATGCAGACTTTGGTGTTATCGGTATTCTGTTAGGTATTATTGTTCGCTGATTGTTTTAAGAATTAAGATAGATAAACGCCTCATTGAAATTAATTCATTGGGGCGTTTTTTTATGTGAATTTATATGTTTATTTTGTGAATAATAATGCTATTATCCTGAGTGAATATTCACTGTGTGTATATTTTCGTACCTAATTAATTATAAAAATAGGTTTACATCACAATCACTAAGGAAAAAGAAGATGTCTTTTGGTATTCGATATCTTGCGTTGTTACCACTTTTTGTTATCACTGCTTGCCAACAACCGATTAATCACAATCCTCCCGTGACTCAAACGGCGCAGGTTCAACCTGCAATCGTGAATAACTCATGGATTGAAATCTCACGTAGTGCGCTCGATTTTAATGTGAAGAAAGTACAATCACTTTTAGGTGATAAATCCTCTCTTTGTGCTGTTTTAAAAGGCGATGCATATGGTCATGATTTATCATTAGTTGCACCTGTTATGATTGAAAATAATGTGCAATGTATTGGCGTAACGAATAACCAAGAGCTAAAAGAAGTTCGTGATCTAGGATTCCAAGGCCGTTTAATGCGTGTACGTAATGCCACAGAGCAAGAGATGGCTCAGGCAACAAGCTATAACGTGGAAGAATTGATTGGTAATTTAGATATGGCTAGAAAATTAGATGCCATTGCTAAACAACAAAATAGAGTGATCCCTATTCATTTAGCTTTAAATTCAGGTGGAATGTCTCGTAATGGATTAGAAGTGAATAATAATGCAGGGCTTGAAGAGGCGAAGCAAATTGCTCAATTAGCTAACCTTAAAGTGGTTGGCATTATGTCTCACTATCCTGAAGAAGATGCTGATAAAGTAAGAGAAGATCTTGCTCGTTTTAAACAGCAATCACAAAAGGTATTGGATGTTACAGGACTAAATCGTAAAGATGTCACTCTGCATATGGCAAATACGTTCGCCACAATTACCGTACCTGAATCATGGCTAGATATGGTGCGTGTGGGCGGAATTTTCTATGGCGATACTATCGCAAGTACAGATTACAAACGTGTTATGACGTTTAAATCGAATATTGCTTCAATCAATTATTATCCTAAAGGTAATACTGTTGGTTATGACTGTACTTACACACTAAAACGTGACTCGGTATTAGCGAATATTCCTGTCGGTTATGCAGATGGCTATCGCCGCGTTTTTAGTAATGCAGGGCATGCTTTAATTGGTGGCCAACGTGTGCCTGTTTTAGGTAAAACGTCAATGAATACGGTGATTGTTGATATTACAGATCTTAAAAATATCAAATCAGGGGATGAAGTCGTGTTCTTTGGTAAGCAAGGTAATAGCGAAATTACAGCTGAAGAAGTTGAAGATATCAGTGGTGCATTATTTACAGAGATGTCGATTTTATGGGGTGCAACCAATCAACGGGTATTAGTGGATTAAAGTAGGGTGCTTGTAACCACAAAACGCAACAACGTGTGATGAGAAATTGTGGGGGAAAATTCCCCCACAAAGCTATTTATCGCAAGATAAAGTCGCTTGAACTACTGTATGACCACTACGAATATTGAAAGAGCATAATCTTTCATGTCTAAGTAATGATAAACACAGTGCTGTCACACAGACAGCAATCAGCCCCATCAGGGCAAATTTAGCCATTTCTCTTGACACTCCTTTATAAAGGAGACAGAATCAAGTTGTCTGGTTTGAGACTGCCTCGGATTTTAATAAAATAGAATTCGGGGCTTTCGTCTTTTTGGCTCTCACTAATGCTTGAACCAAAATGATCCAAGCACCCACCTGCATACTAACAGAAACTACCTCATTTCTATCTTTTTTTGAATAAAAACAATATAAATAAACGATTAAAATCAATATGTTAGTTGTATTTGTATTGGGAGTTTATATGCGAGATTTTTCTTGACTCTCCTTTATAAAGGAGACAGAATCGATGCTGACACTGCTTCGAATTTTAGTAAATTAAAAATCTGTAGAATAAAAAAACGCCAGATGAAATCAATCATCTGGCGTTTTTTATTATTTGAAGCGAACTTCAGTAATTATGCGTTTTCTTGTTGGCTTGCTTGAATTGCTGTTAACGCAACGGTGTAGACGATATCATCCACTAATGCACCACGAGAAAGGTCATTCACTGGTTTACGCATACCTTGTAACATTGGTCCGATTGAAACCAAGTCAGCTGAACGTTGTACTGCTTTATAAGTAGTGTTACCGGTGTTCAGATCAGGGAAGATAAATACAGTCGCTTTACCTGCAACAGGTGAATTTGGCGCTTTAGATTTAGCAACGTCAGCCATAACAGCCGCGTCGTATTGTAAAGGACCATCAATCATCAGATCAGGGCGTTTTTCTTGTGCTAAACGTGTCGCTTCACGAACTTTCTCTACATCGCTACCTGCACCAGAGTTACCAGTAGAATAAGAGATCATCGCAACGCGTGGGTCGATACCGAATGCAATTGCAGAATCTGCAGATTGAATTGCGATTTCAGCCAGTTGTTCTGCTGTTGGATCTGGGTTAATTGCACAGTCACCATAAACATAAACTTGTTCAGGTAACAGCATAAAGAACACAGAAGACACTAATGAGCTACCTGGTGCAGTTTTGATTAACTGTAATGGTGGGCGAATAGTGTTAGCGGTAGTATGAACAGCACCAGAAACTAGGCCATCTACTTCACCTTTTTCCAGCATTAATGTGCCAAGAACAACGTTATCTTCTAACTGTTCACGAGCAACAACCTCTGTCATACCTTTGCTTTTACGCAGTTCAACTAAGCGAGGCACATAGATTTCACGGACTTCTTTAGGATCGACTAACTCAATGCCTGTACCTAATTCAACACCTTGTGCAGTTGCTACACGACGAATTTCTTCAGGATCGCCTAACAGTACGCAAGTTGCGATACCACGTTCAGCACAAATTGCTGCTGCTTTGACAGTACGTGGCTCATCACCTTCAGGTAAAACGATACGTTTTTTCGCTTTACGTGCTAGTTCTGTTAACTGATAACGGAATGCTGGTGGTGATAGGCGGTTAGGGCGTTCAGAGTTAGCTGTCAGTGAATCAATCCATTGTGTATTGATATGTTGAGCAACGTAGTTCTGAATTTTTTCAATACGTTCATGGTCATCAGCAGGAACTTCTAAGCTAAAACTTTGCAGATTTAAAGAGGTCTGCCAAGTGTTCGCACTAACCATAAAGATTGGTAAGCCAGTTTCAAATGCACGTTCACAAAGTTGTTTGATTGGTGCATCGATTTGGTAACCACCTGTTAGTAGGATTGCACCAATTTCAACGCCATTCATTGCTGCAAGGCATGCTGAAACTAATACATCAGGGCGATCCGCTGAAGTCACTAAAAGTGAACCAGGACGGAAATGCTCTAACATGTGTGGAATACTGCGTGCACAGAAAGTAACAGACTTAATACGACGGGTTTCAATATCGCCTTTATTGACGATAGTCGCATTTAAGTGTTTTGCCATATCTGTTGCACGAGTGGCGATTAAATCGAAGTTCCATGGAATGCAACCCAGTAAAGGCAGTGGGCTATTTTTTTCGATGGTTTTTAAATCGACATTAGAGATAATCGCTTTACTTGAATCATCAAAGATTTCAGATAAGTCAGGGCGAGTACGGCCTTGATCATCAACAGGTGCATTTAGTTTGTTAACAATAACGCCTGTGATATTTTGGTTTTTTACACCGCCGAATTCAGCACGCGCAAATTCGATACGCTCTTTTAGCTGTTCAACAGTGTTGTTACCTAATGCAGTAACGAAAACAATTTCAGCACCTAATGTTTTTGCAATTTCATAGTTTAATGATTGTGCAAAAGGGTGCTTACGCATAGGTACCAGACCTTCGATGAGAATAACTTCTGCATCAGCGGTGTTTTCATGGTATCTAGCAACAATTTCTTCCATCAAAACATCTTTTTGGTTTGAGCTGAGTAGAGACTCAACATAATCCATGTTTAAAGGTTCTGATGATTGAATAGTGGAGTGAGAGCGGATAATCGCAGTTGTCTGATCTAACGCGCCTTTTACACGAGGTTGTGCAATTGGTTTGAACACGCTCAGGCTAACGCCTTTTTGTTCCATAGAACGGATAACACCCAAGCTGACGCTGGTTAAACCTACGCGTGTATCAGTTGGGACTAGCATAATTGTACGGGACACGGAAACCTCTTTAAATATCGGTTGCTCGTTATGTAAAACAGTACTGCCAGTATTACACTGGCAGTACATCAAAGAACTTAAGCGGTCAGGCGACTTGCGTCCTGAGCGATAACTAACTCTTCGTTAGTTGGGATAACAACAGCAAGACGGCTGTTATCGGTAGTGATAGTGCCTGATTTACCGAAACGTGCATCTAAGTTACGTTGATGATCAACTTCAAAACCTAACAGAGCCAGTTTTTTCAGTGATAATTCACGTACCATTGCTGCGTTTTCACCGATACCACCAGTAAAGATAATAGCATCTAAACGACCTTCCATCAGTGCACAGTAAGAACCGATGTATTTCGCTAAACGATGGCAGTAAACGTCCATTGCACGTTTAGCATCTGCTTTAGTGTCGTAGTTATCTTCAACATAACGGCAGTCACTAGTGACTTCAGTTAAACCTAATAAACCAGATTCTTTAGTCAGCAGTTTGTTGATGTCTTCAACGCTCATACCTAAAGCATCATGTAAATGGAACACGATAGCAGGATCGATATCACCACTACGAGTACCCATGACTAAACCTTCTAATGGAGTCAGCCCCATAGAAGTATCAACACATTTACCATTAACGATAGCAGAAACAGAACCACCATTACCTAAATGGCAAGTGATTACGTTCAGTTCATCAACAGGTTTGTTTAACATTTTAGCGGCTTCACGAGAAACGAAGAAATGGCTAGTTCCGTGAGCACCATAACGACGGATGCTGTGATCTTTATATAAGCTGTATGGCAGAGCATACAAATAAGCTTCTTCTGGCATTGTTTGATGGAATGCAGTGTCAAATACAGCAACCATTTTTTCAATTAAATGAGGGAATGCTTTACGTGCTTCTTCAATACCAATAAGGTGAGCTGGGTTATGCAATGGTGCAAATGGGATTGCTGCTTCAATACCTTTGATAACGTCGTCAGTGATCACGACAGATTTAGTGAATTTCTCGCCACCATGAACAATACGGTGACCAATAGACGCGATTTGTGCAGAAAGTTCTGGTTTTTGAGCCAGAATAGTATTTACGATGAAGTTTAATGCTTCGCTATGAGCAGCGCCTGCGCCTAACGCAGCTTCGTGTTTCTGGCCATCCATTTTCCATTTCAGGCGGGCTTCAGGAAGGTTGAAGCATTCAGCCAAACCTGACAGGAATTCATCACCATTTTCTGGGTTGATAATTGCAAATTTAAGAGAAGAACTACCGCAGTTCAGTACCAGCACCAGCTTACTTGACATGGAATTACCTATTTATCTTGTTGTCGTAGTGTCTTTTATATTATAAAGACGGTGGTTAATAAAACGTCAATCATAAAAGCCTATCGCATTCCTATGATGACATTAATGACGCGCATCATGCTTAAAGTAAAAAACTTGATGCTAATTATAGTTGCCAATCATTAATTGGACGATTTTTATTCACCCATTAACTTTTCGCGTTAAAATCGGCGAAAAGGGTTGAAAATCACGCCGGCAAACAAAATATAGCGCTTTATTGCCACAAAGCTTTAGAATGGGCACAGGATACAGAGTAAAGGCAACAAAGACAAAATATACTTAATTCTACTAAAAGATTTTTATTCTTTATAGGTATTTTTTAAAAGTTACAAAAGAAATTGATTGAGGTCATTATGAGCGAACCGACAGTGACTCCCCCCGGCTTTTTTAAGAAGCTTCGTTTGGGTAACGAGTATTTAAAAACCTGGCCGGTTGAAAAGCAGTTAGCGCCTGTTTTCCCTGAAAATCGTATTGTCAAAGCCACGCGCTTTGGTATTCGCTATATGCCACCTATCGCCATTTTTACAATGACATGGCAAATCGCATTAGGCGGCAATTTAGGGCCAGCAATTACAACAGCGCTCTTTGCTTGTAGCTTGCCAATGCAAGGATTATGGTGGTTAGGCAAGCGTGCAGCAACGCCTCTTCCTGCTACGTTATTGCGCTGGTTTTATGAAATTCGTGAGAAATTTGAAGAAGCAGGTATCGCTTTAGCCCCTGTAGAGCAAACACCGACTTACCTTTCTTTAGCCCATTTATTAAAACGTGCTTTTAAGCAACTGGATCGTTCTTTTCTTGATGATGTGTAGAACATTTGTTCTACCTTCTTCGTTTGTCATTATTGTCATCTGAATTACCCCGTTGAGATCAAAAAACGCGTAGTTAGCACTACTCAATACTTTTGATTAATGTCATGCTCTCCTCAATGATTTCTTTGGAGAATTAATGATGGAAATGACACACGCACAACGCTTGATCCTCTCTAATCAGTATAAAATGATGACTATGATGGATCCTGATAACGCTGAACGTTATCGTCGCTATCAGACAATTATTGAACGTGGTTATGGATTACAATTACGTGAACTTGATCGTGACTTCGATGAAATGTCAGAAGAGACTTGCCGTACCATTATTAACGTCATGGAAATGTACCATGCACTGCAAGTTTCTCGTGATAACTTAAAAGAACAAGAGATGCCAGATGCTCGACGTGTCGCATTTATAGGCTTTGATGCGGCGACAGAATCCCGCTATCTTAGCTATGTGCGTTTTATGGTGAATACAGAAGGGCGTTACACGCATTTCGATAGTGGCAGCCATGGTTTTAACTCTCAAACACCAATGTGGGAAAAATACCAAAGAATGCTTAATGTTTGGTTAGCGTGCCCTCGCCAATATCACCTTAGCGCCGTTGAAATCCAGCAAATACTTAATGCGTAATTGCAGTACATAATAGTTAACGCATCACTATAAGGTAAAAGTAGGCATAAAATATGGCAATCACATGTAAAGGTTTTCTGTTTGATTTAGATGGAACATTAGTCGATTCATTACCAGTTGTTGAACATTGTTGGGCGTTATTTGGTGAGCGTGTCGGTGTATCAACACAAGAGATTAATGACTACATCCACGGAAAGCCTGCTATTGAGTCGATTCGCCATTTTATGCCTAATGCCACCGAACAAGAGATAACCGAGACATTTCGTTGGTTAGAGAAATTAGAATCAACACAAATAGAAGGTTTAGCCCCGCTTCCGGGGGCTATTGAGTTAATTAATCGCCTTAATGACTTAAATATTCCGTGGGCGATTGTCACATCAGGTACGGTTCCGATCGCAACAACACGCCAATCTGTTACGGGTATTCCAGAACCTAAGCATTGGGTTACAGCGGAATGCATTAGTAAAGGTAAACCTAATCCCGAGCCTTATCTTTTAGGTGCCAAAAAGTTGGGATTATTACCACAAGATTGTGTGGTTTTTGAAGATGCAGCTGCGGGGCTCTACTCTGGTTTAGATGCGGGATGCCAAGTTGTTGCCGTTCATGCCCCTCTTTCTCTCCCTCGCCGTAATGAGATTCATTTAATTATTGATTCTTTAAATGATATTCAAATCGAGAAGCAAGCTGAAAAAGTAATAATCACGCACAAAAGATAGTCTTTTCTTTGATCATATTAGAAGATTTATTGTTGTAAAAATGGTCTACTTATCAATGTAGTGAATTGATGTCTTAAACTGTTTTCACTTATTGCTGATCGAGGCCATTTTGAATAGCGAATTATTATGGGTTTTAAGCCTGCTATTGATAGCTATTGTCCTTTTTACGACCAACAAAATCCGCATGGATGTGGTCGCTTTACTTGTCATCATCGCATTCGTTCTTAGCGGTACTCTCTCATTAAATGAAGCCACGGTAGGGTTTAGCGATCCTAACGTATTACTTATTGCGGCCCTTTTTGTTATTGGTGAAGGGTTAGTGAGAACAGGTGTGGCTTATCAAATGGGGGACTGGCTAGTTCGTGTCGCGGGTAGCAGTGAAGTTAAAATGCTTGTGCTATTAATGATATGCGTTGCAAGTTTAGGTGCTTTCATGAGTTCAACAGGTGTTGTTGCCATCTTTATTCCTGTTGTATTGAGTGTTGCTGCTCGAATGAAAACATCGCCAGGTCGTTTAATGATGCCGTTAGGCTTTGCTGGACTGATTAGTGGATTAATGACCTTAGTGGCAACACCACCTAATATGGTTGTTAACAGTGAATTAGTCAGAGAAGGTTTACCGAGTTTTCAGTTTTTCTCCATTACGCCAATAGGTATTGCTGTATTATTTGCAGGTATTCTTTATATGCTGGTGGTACGTCGATGGCTAGGAAATAACGACAATGGTAAGCAAAAAGAAGCTTATCGTCGTACTTTCCGTGATCTTATTCGTGATTATCAGTTAGCTGGGCGTGCTCGTCGTTTAGCCATTCGTAAAGGTTCTCCGCTAGTAGGTCATTCACTTGATGAATTACATTTACGTTCTCGTTATGGTGCAAACGTTGTCGGTGTTGAACGCTGGAGGCGCTTTCGGCGTGTTATGGTTAGCGCAACGGGTGGTACTGAATTAAGAGAGCGTGATGTTTTATTAGTTGATATGTCAGCCAGTGATGTCGATTTACGTGAGTTTTGCCGTGAACAGATGTTAGAACCAATGGTATTGCGGGGTGAATATTTTTCTGAACAATCTCGTGATGTAGGGCTTGCTGAAGTCTCCATGAATCCTGATTCCGAATTATTAGGTAAATCATTAAGAGAAATTAAATTTCGTACCCGTTATGGACTAAACGTGGTTGCTATTCGTCGTGAAGGAAGTGCTTTACCGGGTAAAATTGTCGATGAGCCATTACGCCTTGGTGATGTGTTATTGGTGATTGGTGATTGGAAATTAATCCGTATTCTTTCGACGAAACCACGTAATTTTATTGTGTTAAATTTAGCTGCAGAAATTGAAACTGTTGCCCCTGCTTCATCCCAAGCTCCTCATGCACTGTTTTCGTTAGCACTAATGGTGGCGTTAATGGTGACGAATGAAGTCCCTAATTTTATTGCGGCACTTATTGCCTGTTTGTTAATGGGGAAATTCCGTTGTATTGATATGGAAAGTGCTTATCGCTCTATTCATTGGCCAAGTATTATTTTAATTGTCGGTATGATGCCTTTTGCAGCCGCATTACAAAAAACAGGCGGTATAGAGCTTATTGTTAATGGTTTAATGGATGTTGCGGGTAGTGCTGGTCCTCAAGTGATGTTGGTGTGTTTATTTATACTTTGTGCATCAATTGGGTTGTTTATTTCCAATACGGCAACGGCGGTATTAATGGCACCAATTGCTATAGCTGCGGCTAACCAAATGAATGTTTCTCCACTACCATTTGCAATGGTGATAGGTGTTGCAGCATCTGCAGCATTTATGACGCCAGTTTCATCGCCTGTTAATACGCTGATCCTGGAGCCGGGTGGTTATAAGTTTGCCGACTTTATCAAGATTGGTGTGCCATTTACGGTTATTGTGATGTTGATTAGTGTCTTCCTGATCCCGCTATTATTCCCATTCTAAATATTAATACTTTTGTTTTGCTGAAACGCTGTTTGTTAATTAATAAACAGCGTTTTTTATTTATTGGGCGATGTTTTTTATTTGATGTATGCGACATATCTATGAATGTGTGTTTTCTGAAAATCTTTCTTAGAAAAAAAAGTATAGTCATATTATTGATCTGAAAATAATTTAATAAGAGAGACATATAATGTGTATAAATTCAATAAGCACCTCAAACAAAATTTTGATTCAGAATGATAAAAGTAATCAAGATGACAATAGAATAAGCACTATATCAAACAATAGTAGAGAGTTTAAAACTAATGGCAATATTCATACATCAAAAGAAAGTAACAAAGTATTAAGTAATAAAATAAAAGAGATAATAATAGAAAAAAATAGCCAGGGTAAATCAACAGCAAGAGTAAATAATAAAAATATTGTTTTTTCTAGTGAACATAATAAAAATTTAACTCAAAGTGTTAGCGATGATCTAAAACAGATAAAACAGGCTATTTCTACACGTCCTACTGTTTTTAAAGGATTGATCGCGAATAATTTGATGAATAATAAAGAAAGTGTGGGGAATGAGATATTATCAAAGTATAATAATTTTACTTCATTAGCACCTGAGTTTCATGATAAAGCATCAAAAGCAATGACTAATTTTTCTATTTCATTAGAATTAAAAAATGCAGATGAGGCAATAATCTTTTCTATATTAGAAAATAATAATAAGAATGATTCTGTTGAGTATGTAAAGGATTATTTAAATGAGAAATACCAAGGATATATAGACGCTGTAAAAAATAAGTTGAATATCACTAATAGAGCGAAAAATATATTAAAAACAATGGAGTCAAATAAATTTGATAAAAAAATAGAAGGTCTTTTTGAACTTGTTAATGATTTTAAAAATAAAAATATTGTTAGAAATAAAAGTGATTTAAATACACATGATATTTTTCAAGGAATTGCTGAACACTATCTTAATGACAATAATATTCATGTTAATTTAGAACAAGCCGAAAATATTATTGAAAAAATGATCAAAGATAAAGGTTTAGAGTTTGCTGCAACATTAAACTCAGAAAAACGATTAGAGACAGTTAATTCGGCAATTGACCAAACATTAGATTATATGAAAGCACTAAAACTTAATGAAAATAAAAATGATATAATAATGCTTGCTATGGGAAAAACAAAAAGTATCAATAGAAGTAATGTATTTATTAGAGGTATGAAAGGAATAAGAAATCTAGTTATTGGTAAAGATAATAGTAAAATTGAGAGGCTAAATAAATTAACAGAAGGTTTGATCGTAAGTTTTGAATCCAATACATTGAAGTTTTTAGCAGAAAATATAAAGGAAATGGAAAATATAAAGGAAATGGAAAATATAAAAGGTATGAATGATAAGGATATTAATCCTGATAAAAACGATGTAAAAAATGAAGATTGATTTATATCATTAAATTATAGTATCAACTTTAAAGTGAGTGATTATTATCACTCACTAATTTCATCAAGCGATAAACTAAACCCTGGTACAAACACCTTCATAAAATAGTCCATTTCTGGGCTATGTCTTTCTGCTAGGGTCTTTTCTAACCGATTTTTAGCCAGATTAAATTCGCTATTACCGGCTGCTAACTCTTCAAGACATTTTAAATAAGCGCACAGACTATCTGCTTGTTTTACAATAAAGGTTTCTTCCTCGCTATGTAATTGCTCATCAATAAGAGGGCGAAAGTCATCTTGTAATTCTTCGGGTAACATTTCAATTAGTTTTTGCTGCGCGTATTTTTCTATTTTTTTATATTCATGAGCAATTTGAGGATTGTGATATTTAATAGGCGTTGGCATATCGCCAGTGATCACTTCGCTTGCATCATGATACATCGCTTGTAATGCAATTCGTTCGGCATTGACATTGCCATCAAATTTACGATTTTTAATCACCGCTAAGGCATGGGCAACAAAAGCCACTTGTAAACTGTGCTCAGACACATTTTCTTGGCGAATGTTACGCATTAAAGGCCAACGAGTAATGAGTTTTAAGCGAGAAAGGTGGGCAAAAAAGTAACTCATAATATCTCCCAATTGCGTGATTGAAGTGATTATTGTGAGTGGATAATTAACAGATGTAAACGTAAATAAAAAAGAAAATAAAAAAACGCAATATAACTGATTGTTATACTGCGTTTTATTTTGATTTGATAAGTCTTATTGGTGATAACCCACGATAAAACGACCAAATTTTTGAATTGCCATATCTAAATCATCTTCACGAGGAAGGGTAACGATACGGAAATGGTCTGGGTGTGGCCAGTTAAATGCCGTTCCTTGTACTAATAGCACTTTTTCTTGCAACAATAAATCGAGGATCATTTTCTGATCGTCTTTAATACTGTAGCGATTTAAGTCAATTTTAGGGAACATATAAAGAGCACCCATTGGCTTAACGCAAGAAACACCAGGAATTTGATTGATCAGCTCCCAAGCTCGATTACGTTGTTCGTATAAGCGACCTCCCGGAAGGATAAATTCACTAATACTTTGATAGCCGCCTAATGCAGTTTGAATGGCGTGTTGCATCGGAACGTTAGCGCATAAACGCATAGACGCTAACATATTCAAGCCTTCAATATAGCTTTTAGCATGTTTTTTAGGGCCGTTTAGTACCATCCAACCTTGACGAAAACCAGCAACACGATAGGTTTTTGATAAACCATTAAAAGTGACGGTTAATAAATCCGGTGCCATTGCAGCAATAGAGTGATGCTCTGCATCATCATAGAGAATTTTATCGTAGATCTCATCTGCAAAGATAATCAGGTCATGCTGACGAGCTATTTCAACGATTTCCATTAGAATATCTTTGCTATATACCGCACCCGTTGGGTTATTTGGGTTGATAATAACAATGCCGCGAGTATTTTTTGTAATTTTACTGCGGATATCATCTAAATCAGGGAACCAACCTTGTTGCTCGTCACACATATAGTGAACGGCATTTCCTCCCGAAAGAGAAACTGCGGCAGTCCATAAAGGATAATCAGGCGCAGGTACTAGCATTTCATCGCCATTATTCAATAAGGCTTGCATTGCTTGTACGATTAACTCGGAAACACCGTTACCAATATAAATGTCTTCAACCGTGATATCACGCATATCACGAGCTTGATAATGCTGCATGATAGCTTTACGCGCCGAAAATAGACCTTTGGAGTCACTATAACCCTGAGAGCTTGGTAGATTGCGGATCACATCTACTAAAATTTCATCAGGTGCTTCAAAGCCAAAAGGTGCTGGGTTACCAATATTGAGTTTTAAAACTTTGTTACCTTCTTCTTCCAGACGTTTTGCTTCTTGCAAAACCGGACCTCTAATGTCGTAACAGACATGTTCGAGTTTGTTTGATTTTTTAATCTGATTCATAGCGCGTTTACCTAATAGGGTCTGACTCGTATCTTTATTGTGATTATGGCGACTTAGCGATATTTATCACCGATTGCTATTCATATAGAAAGATACAAATGAAAAGGCTGTCCCAGCAAATAACTGTTCTATCACTCTACTCTTACGTTACAAACTTTTGAAGATGCTAGGTAATTTTTGGTGTAAAAGGTCAGTTTATTCTTAGAATGTTATTTTGATGACTAATTGTATTGCTTATGGCGGATTTATGTTTCAGTTTTGAAAAATAATCTGGATTATTATTCTATTGAAAGAGGGCTTTTTAGTGTGGTGATTAGAGATAAGTTGATGTGATACACAGGTAGATGAAATGTTGCATAATCAATTATTGAATAATTTTATCGGATTTGTATTATCTGGCTTAATATATTAAATTTTCAAATAATATGGTTAAATCTATTTAATTCTATAGCAATCAATTAGTTTAAGTATAAATTAAATTTAAATCTTAAATTTAATTTATAGGGGAAGATACTTAAATTCGAATGCATAGTTAAGATAATTTAAATTATTTTCAAAATGTTAAAATTTATGAATGAGAAAGCAATATAGTATGATCTAAGTCTAACTTGTGATGACGGTATACAGTTCTTTCTTGTGAATGCTTGAAATGATAATAAAATTTAATTTGTTACAAAAAGATGCAATTCCTTTCCATCTAGGAGGTGTAAACGATAAGAAACAAATGTAAAGTATTCGGTATGTCTTTGCTCTCTTTTTCAGAGTAGAGTACTGTCTGAATCGGAAGTCTTTTTTAGACTTTTGATATAAAACACCAGGTATATGTAATTTAAAAATCAAAAATAAGTGAAGAATAAACAATGATTAATGCAAATCGTCCGATAATGAATCTCGACCTCGATCTGCTTAGAACGTTTGTAGCTGTAGCAGATTTGAATACTTTTGCAGCAGCCGCTGCTGCTGTATGTCGAACCCAATCTGCTGTGAGTCAGCAGATGCAACGTTTAGAGCAATTGGTCGGTAGAGAGCTTTTTGCCCGCCATGGTCGTAATAAACTTTTAACAGAGCATGGCCTACAACTGTTAGGTTATGCTCGTCAAATTCTGCGTGCAAATGATGATGCAACGGCATCATTAACGTATAGCGATGCAGAAGGGGAGCTACGTATTGGTGCTTCTGATGACTCTGTTGATACTTTATTACCGTTTTTATTAAACCGTATCGCATCAGTGTATCCACGTTTAGCTGTTGATGTTCGCATTAAGCGTTCTCAATATATTGAAACAATGCTAGATAATCATGAAATTGATTTAGCATTAACAACAGCACGTATTGGTCATCATCCTCGTACAGCGTTACGTACAGCACCAGTGCTATGGCATTGCGCGCCAGATTTCCAATTACAAATGAATGAGCCTATTCCTTTAGTTGTAATGGATGAAACGAACCCATTCCGTCAATTAGCGATAAACACGTTAGATGATGCTGGGATCCAATGGCGTATTGCTTATGAAGCAGCTTCTTTATCCGCTGTTCGTGCCGCAGTTAATGCAGAAGTGGGTATTACTGCGCGTCCACTTGAAATGCAAAATGCCGATTTACGTATTTTAGGCGAAAGCGAAGGATTACCTCGTTTACCTGAAACACAGTATTGGTTGTATCGTAACTCTGATGAACAAAATGAAGCGGTGTTAACGGTATTCAATGCGATTGAAAACAAGAAGACACCTTATACCGTCACTGCATCTGAAGATATTAGCTCTACTGAACTTGAATAATCACATTAATAATTGTGTGAATTTTTTAGCGTTAGAACACAAAAATTAAAGATTAAAAAAGAGTCAAATAAAACTGGATAGTGATGAATAGTGATAAACGGGAATAGATGCAATTAAGTGCGTTTATTTCCGTTTTTTATTGCCATTTTTTGAAATAGTAACACCTTGTTAATAATTATGTTGTTTTATGTATTTATCTTTGTGACATTTCATCCCAAAACTACCTTAACTGTTTGTTAAAAAAATGTTTACCTTTCCGCTTGGTTAATCAGTTGTAGGATTTGTTAACAAATAAAAAGATTGTCTAGGTTTTAAGAGAATAAAAAAGTAAATCTAATCGGATATTTGACCTCCTCCACAATATTAGAAAGTTAATTTGTTAAAATTTGGATAAATTTTAAACTGATTAAGTATTTTTTCGACTATTTTGTGAGTTTGATCAAGAAAATAAGGCACATTTGCCTGTGTTGAGTCAGGTTTTTCCTGAGATACTGGTGTAGTAAAATCGAATTATCGGTTAGACTAAGCGTGTTAGCATAAAGTTTGTCGGTTGACTGACACGTTTTAGCATTAGCCAGTAATTGAGTGTTAAAAATGAGTGTTAAATTTGTTAAATCGCGATGGAAAACTGAGTGATTTGTCGCAAAGTTTTCCAAAAAATAATAAAGGTATAAATAGACTGTTATTATTTCTTTAATTAGCAAGTCTGTTTAATTCGCCTTTTTTTTCGTAATTAGAAATGTGGTGTAAACCGCCGGATAAGAGTTGGTTAATTGACACCACCTTTGATGAGTAAGCAATGAGTATGTCTACAACCACCGAAGTTATCGCCCATCATTGGGCATTTGCTGTCTTCCTCATAGGCGCATTGGGGTTATGTTCGCTCATGTTGTTGGGTGCCCGCTATTTAGGCGGACGCGCACAGGCAAGGGCAAAGCATGTTCCTTATGAATCTGGTCTTGATTCTGTTGGCAGCGCTCGTCTGCGCATGTCAGCTAAATTCTATTTAGTTGCCATGTTTTTCGTTATTTTCGATGTTGAAGCACTGTTTCTTTATGCCTGGGCTGTTTCCGTTCGTGAAGTTGGCTGGTTAGGCTTTATTGAAGCGTCAGTCTTCATCGCTATTTTATTAGCTGGATTATTCTATTTGGTTCGTATAGGCGCATTAGATTGGACGCCTGTTCGCTCTCGTCGTGAAACCGCGAGTAAAAGCCATGTTCGATTAACCAGCGGCAAACATCCGCAGCAGTAATAAGCGAGGCATTAGAAATGGATTATACGCTCACCCGCATAGATCCGAACGGTGAGAATGACCGTTATCCCCTGCAATCACAGGAAATTGTCAGTGACCCATTAGATGCTCACGTTCATCGCAGCGTGTATATGGGAAAACTGGAACATGCGTTGCATGATGTTGTGAACTGGGGACGGAAAAACTCTTTATGGCCATATAACTTTGGTCTTTCCTGTTGTTATGTTGAAATGGTGACGTCATTTACGGCTGTGCATGACGTGGCTCGTTTTGGTTCAGAAGTATTACGTGCATCACCTCGTCAAGCTGACTTTATGGTGGTTGCGGGTACTTGCTTTACTAAAATGGCACCCGTTATTCAACGTTTATACGATCAGATGTTAGAGCCTAAATGGGTTATCTCTATGGGGGCATGTGCAAACTCTGGTGGTATGTACGACATCTACTCAGTAGTGCAAGGTGTTGATAAGTTCATTCCAGTTGATGTGTATATTCCTGGCTGTCCACCACGCCCTGAAGCTTACATGCAAGCACTGATGTTATTACAAGAGTCCATTGGTAAAGAACGTCGCCCATTATCATGGGTTGTCGGCGACCAAGGTGTTTACCGTGCCAATATGCAATCAGAACGAGAAAGAAAACACGGTGAACGTATCGCAGTGAAAAACCTGCGTACTCCTGACGAAATTTAAAGGCTTTTGCCTAAGACGTAACCAGAGCAATGTGTTGCGATCATAGTAACCCTGATCAAAGTTGTGGTGAATAGAAATGACCGATCAGATAGCGCAAAAAGGCGCTCGGCCAGCGTGGGAAACGACCGATCATATTGATGATCAGGTGGTTAATGAACTACGTCAGAAATTTGGGCCAGATGCGTTTACGTTCCAGCCTACTCGTACTGGCATGCCAGTTGTTTGGGTAAAACGGGAACAACTTATTGAGGTAATGCTATACCTCAAATCTTTACCAAAACCTTATGTCATGCTGTTTGATATGCATGGTTTTGATGAGCGTCTTCGTACGCATCGTCAAGGCTTGCCAGCAGCAGACTTTTCTGTTTTCTATCATCTGATATCAATCGATCGTAATAAAGATATCATGCTGAAAGTCGCATTAAGTGAAAATGATCTTAATGTTCCGACTATCACATCTATCTTCCCTAACTCGAATTGGTATGAGCGTGAAGTCTGGGATATGTTTGGGATTGTCTTTAATGGGCATCCAAATTTACGCCGTATTATGATGCTTCCTGATTGGGAAGGTCATCCGCTGCGTAAAGATTATCCTGCTCGTGCGACAGAGTTCGATCCTTATGTGCTGACAAAGCAGAAACAGGATCTGGAAATGGAATCGCTGACATTCAAACCTGAAGAGTGGGGGATGAAACGCGGTACTGAGAATGAGGACTTTATGTTCTTAAACCTCGGTCCTAACCATCCATCATCTCATGGTGCATTCCGTATTATTCTTCAGCTTGATGGCGAGGAGATCGTCGACTGTGTGCCTGACGTGGGTTATCACCACCGTGGTGCTGAAAAAATGGGTGAGCGCCAATCTTGGCACAGTTATATCCCATACACAGACCGAATTGAATACCTCGGCGGATGCGTTAACGAAATGCCTTATGTACTTGCAGTGGAAAAACTTGCCGGTATTGAAGTGCCTGAACGCGTTAAAGTCATTCGTGTCATGCTGTCTGAGCTATTTCGTATTAATAGCCACTTACTGTATATCAGTACCTTTATCCAAGACGTTGGTGCGATGACACCCGTGTTCTTTGCCTTTACTGACCGTCAAAAAGTTTACAACATCGTTGAAGCAATTACCGGATTCCGTATGCACCCTGCATGGTTCCGTATCGGTGGTGTTGCTCATGACTTACCTCGCGGTTGGGAACGCTTATTACGTGAATTCTTAGATTGGATGCCAAAACGTCTAGATTCTTACGTAAAAGCAGCACTGCAAAACAGTATCTTAAAAGGTCGTACTATTGGTGTTGCCTCATATAATACTAAAGAAGCATTAGATTGGGGTGTCACAGGTGCAGGTCTTCGTGCAACTGGGGTTGAGTTTGACGTGCGTAAATGGCGTCCATATTCAGGTTATGAAAACTTTGAATTTGAAATCCCTGTCGCAAGTAATGGTGACTGTTATGACCGCGTAATGCTGAAAGTAGAAGAACTACGCCAAAGCTTACGTATTCTGGAACAGTGCTATAAAAATATGCCAGAAGGGCCATTTAAAGCAGACCATCCACTGACAACGCCTCCACCAAAAGAGCGTACATTACAGCATATCGAAACCATGATTAACCACTTCCTACAGGTTTCATGGGGTCCTGTTATGCCTGCTAATGAATCATTCCAGATGGTTGAAGCCACGAAAGGGATCAACAGCTATTACTTAACCAGTGATGGCAGCACAATGAGCTACCGTACCCGTATTCGTACGCCAAGTTTTGCTCACTTGCAGCAAATCCCCGCAGTTATCCGCGGTAGTCTGGTTTCTGACTTGATTGTGTATCTGGGAAGTATTGATTTTGTAATGTCGGATGTGGATCGTTAATCATGCAAAATGAATTAAACCAAAAAGATGATGCTGTGCAGATCGAAATCGTTGATGTAACACATTCAAAGAAAGCAACGTTTGTTTTAACTGAAGAAGAACGTGCTGAAATTGAACAAGAAAAACATCATTACGAAGATCCGCGAGCAGCCTCTATTGAAGCACTGAAAATTGTGCAAAAGAACCGTGGTTGGGTTGAAGACGGCGCAATTTATGCGATTGCGGATGTTCTTGGGATCCCTGCAAGCGATGTTGAAGGCGTTGCGACGTTCTATAGCCAAATTTTCCGTCAACCCGTTGGCCGTCACATCATTCGTTTTTGTGACAGCGTGGTTTGTCATATTACAGGTTATCAAGGCATTCAAGCAGCGATTGAAAAGCACCTTAATATCATTCCTGGTCAAACTACACCAGATGGTCGCTTTACGTTACTGCCAACCTGCTGTTTAGGTAATTGTGATAAAGGTCCTACTATGATGGTAGATGACGATACTCACAGCTTTGTTAAACCTGAAGAGATTGAAACGTTACTGGAGCAGTATCCATGACAGCAATTTCAGGAGCAAAACCGATTATTCGTAGCGCAGAAACGCATCCGCTAACGTGGCGCTTACGTGATGATCGTCAGCCTGTATGGCTGGATGAATACCGTGCTACAAACGGTTATAAAGCGGCAGAAAAAGCATTAAAAGGGATGTCACCGACTGAGGTGACCACTGAAGTTAAAGATGCTGGCCTAAAAGGTCGTGGTGGTGCTGGATTCTCAACAGGCTTGAAATGGAGCCTGATGCCAAAAGATGAAAGCATGAATATCCGTTACATCCTTTGTAACGCAGATGAAATGGAGCCGGGTACTTATAAAGACCGTCTCTTAATGGAAGAACTTCCACATCTGTTAATTGAAGGGATGATTATCGGCGCTCACGCACTAAAAGCTTACCGTGGCTATATTTTCCTTCGTGGCGAATATATTGAAGCGGCTAAGAATCTGCGCCATGCTATTGAAGAAGCAAAAGCAGCAGGCTTTCTGGGTAAAAACATCTTTGGTTCAGGCATTGATTTTGAACTGTTTGTTCACACGGGTGCAGGTCGTTACATCTGTGGTGAAGAGACAGCATTAATCAACTCATTAGAAGGTCGTCGTGCTAACCCGCGCTCTAAACCTCCATTCCCTGCAACATCAGGTGCATGGGGTAAACCAACTTGTGTCAATAACGTTGAAACACTGTGTAATGTGCCTGCGATTATTGAACACGGCAAAGATTGGTATATCGGCTTAAGTGAAGGTAAAAGCCCAGATGCGGGTACTAAATTAATGGGATTCTCAGGTCGCGTGAAATATCCGGGCTTATGGGAATTACCATTTGGTACAACAGCGCGCGAGATCCTTGAAGATTACGCAGGCGGTATGCGTGATGGTCTTAAGCTAAAAGCATGGCAACCGGGTGGTGCAGGTACTGACTTCTTAACAGAAGATCACCTCGATCTTCCAATGGATTTTGGCACGATTGCAAAAGCAGGTAGCCGTTTAGGTACAGCACTTGCAATGGCGGTAGATAATGAAATTAATATGGTTTCATTAACCCGTAACTTAGAAGAGTTCTTTGCTCGTGAATCTTGTGGCTGGTGTACACCTTGTCGTGATGGCTTGCCATGGAGTGTCGAAATCTTACGTGCGATAGAAAACGGTAAAGGTCGCCCTGGTGATATCGAAACCCTTGAACATTTATGTCGTTCTTTAAGTCCGGGACACACATTCTGTGCTCACGCACCGGGTGCAGTAGAACCTTTACAAAGCGCCATTAAATATTTCCGTGAAGAATTTGAGGCTGGCATTATTCAAGAAGATTATACCAATGCCAACTTGATCAGAGGTATTCAGCCTAACTTACTGAAAAGCCGCTGGTAATTTTTCACGACACATTCTAGGTTTAACGCCTGCTGTGCAGGCCTTTGGGAAGCATGCTGACTATGGCTACGATTCATGTAGACGGCAAAGAATATGAAGTTAACGGGGCTGATAACCTGTTAGAAGCCTGTCTTAATTTAGGCTTAGATATTCCTTATTTTTGCTGGCATCCAGCGCTGGGAAGCGTTGGCGCTTGCCGCCAGTGTGCGGTTAAGCAGTATCAAAATGCTGAGGATACCCGCGGTCGTTTAGTGATGTCTTGTATGACACCTGCGACTGATGGCACGTTTATCTCTATCGATGACGAAGAAGCGAAGAAATTCCGCGAAAGCGTTGTTGAATGGTATATGACAAACCATCCTCATGACTGTCCAGTTTGTGAAGAAGGCGGTAACTGCCACCTTCAAGATATGACGGTAATGACAGGTCACACTATGCGTCGCTATCGCTTTACTAAGCGTACACATAGAAACCAAGACTTGGGACCGTTTATTTCTCACGAAATGAACCGTTGTATTGCTTGTTACCGCTGTGTTCGTTACTACAAAGATTATGCTGATGGTACTGATCTTGGTGTCTTTGGTGCACATAACAACGTATTTTTTGGACGCGTTGAAGATGGCACATTAGAGAGCGAATTCTCAGGTAACTTGGTTGAAATTTGTCCGACGGGTGTTTTCACCGATAAAACCCACTCATCTCGTTATAACCGCAAATGGGATATGCAGTTTGCACCAAGCATTTGTCAGGGTTGTAGCATGGGTTGTAACATCAGCCCTGGTGAACGTTATGGTGAATTACGTCGTATCGAAAACCGTTATAACGGGACTGTAAACCGCTATTTCCTTTGTGACCGTGGTCGTTTTGGCTATGGCTATGTGAATTTAGCAAGCAGACCTCGTCAGCCTAAAAAACGTTTAGGCAGTAACTGGTTAGAAATTAACGCTGTTCAAGCGACTCAAGCAGCTGCGGATATGCTGAAGAAAAGTCAGCGTATCGTGGGTATTGGTTCCCCGCGTGCAAGCATTGAAAGTAACTTCGCATTACGTGAAGTTGTTGGCGCTGAAAACTTCTATAGCGGTATCTCTGCATCAGAGCAAAAACGTCTGACCTTAATGTTAGATATTTTACAAAAAGGTGGCGTTCATACTCCATCTCTGCGTGAAATTGAAGATTACGATGCCGTTTTAGTGTTAGGTGAAGATTTAACACAAACTGGTGCTCGTATGGCATTGTCTGTACGTCAGGCCGTGAAAGGTAAAGCGCGTGAAATGGCGGCAGCTCAAAAAGTGGCTGACTGGCAAATTGCTGCGATTATGAATATCGGGCAACGTGCAAAATACCCACTGTTTGTCACTCATGTTGATGAAACTCGCCTCGATGATGTTGCTGCGTGGAGTTATCGCGCACCCGTTGTTGATCAAGCACGTTTAGGCTTTGCGATTGCGAATAACATTAACGGTGATGCACCAGCTGTTGATGGTATTGATGAAGCGCTGAATAAACACATCGAAATGGTTGTTCAAGCACTTTCTCAAGCCAAGAAACCATTAATTATCAGTGGTAGCCATGCGGGTAGCGAAGACGTTATCAAAGCAGCCGCTAACATTGCTTTTGCATTAAAAGCAAAAGGTAATGAAGTAGGGCTTTCTTTCGTTGCTGATGATGCAAACAGCATGGGTCTTGCCATGATGAATGCACAGCCACTTGATGACGCATTAAAAATGATGCGTAGTGGTCAAGTTAACACCGTTGTTGTCATGGAAAACGATTTATATCGTCATTTTGATGCCGACGTGATTGATGATGCGATTGCTAAAGTAGATAACTTAATTGTCATCGACCACCAGCAAACTGACATTATGGCGAAAGCACATCTTGTTCTCCCAGCTTCTTCATTCGCTGAAAGTGATGGAACAATGGTGAGTCAAGAAGGCAGAGCACAACGTTATTTCCAAGTTTTCGAACCTTCTTTCTATAACAAAGAAGTGGTGATGCATGAAAGCTGGCGTTGGTTGAGTGCGGTTGATTCACAATGGCATGAAAGAACACTGGATTGGACACAGTTAGACAATGTGATTGAACATTGTGCGACGAGTCTTCCTCAGTTTGCTGGCATTGTTGATGCGGCACCAAATGCGTCATTCCGTATTCGTGGACAAAAACTGGCTCGTGAACCACATCGTTATAGTGGTCGTACATCTATGCTGGCGAATGTGTCTGTTCATGAACAGCGTCAACCAAAAGATATCGACACCCCATTTGCGTTCTCAATGGAAGGTAATAACAGCCCAACAGCACCTCGTCAGCAAATTCCATTTGCATGGGCGCCGGGTTGGAACTCACCTCAAGCATGGAATAAATTCCAAGCAGAAGTGGGTGGCAGCTTACGCTTTGGCGATCCAGGTGTGCGTTTAATTGAATGTGGTGATAATACACTTGGCTACTTCACTGATATTCCTGCGCCATTTAATGCACAGAAAAATCAATGGACTGTCGCACCTTGCTACCGTTTATTTGGTAGTGAAGAGTTATCACAACGCGCTGAAGTTATCCAATCTCGTATGGAAACCGCTTATTTAACATTGAGTGAATCTGATGCCCAAGCATTAGCGTTAACTCAAGGTCAGCAAGCTATGTTTACTTACGAAGGCCGTGAATTCACCTTACCTGTGAAAATCAGTGCTCACCTGACTCAAGGTCAAATTGGCTTGCCGTTAGGTATGGCAGGTATTTCTCCATCGCTGGTGGGTGTATCGGTTCGTCAACTGCGGGGTATTGCATAATGAGCTGGTTATCTCCTGAAGTTACAGAGATTTTACTCACCGTATTAAAAGCCGTTGTGATCTTGCTTGTTGTGGTCACTTGTGGTGCTTTTATGAGTATGGGGGAACGCCGTTTACTGGGTTTATTCCAAAACCGTTATGGGCCTAACCGTGTAGGTTATGCAGGTTCAGCACAGCTAATTGCGGATATGATCAAAATGTTCTTTAAAGAGGACTGGATCCCGAAATTTGCTGACCGCTTTATCTTCACCATTGCACCAGTAATTGCGTTTTCATCTTTACTGCTGTCATTTGCGATTGTACCTGTTAGCTCAACATGGGTTGTTGCTGACTTAAACATCGGTATTTTGTTCTTCTTGATGGTTGCAGGTATTGCGGTGTATGCCGTGTTATTTGCAGGATGGTCAAGTAATAACAAATATTCACTGTTAGGTGCAATGCGTGCATCAGCACAAACCGTAAGTTATGAAGTGTTCTTAGGACTTTCAATCTTAGGTGTTGTTGCACAAGCGGGCTCTTTTAACCTGACTGACATCGTAAACTCACAAGCAAATATGTGGAATGTCATCCCACAATTCTTTGGCTTTATTACGTTTGCGATTGCTGGGGTTGCTGTTTGTCACCGTCATCCATTTGACCAACCTGAAGCTGAGCAAGAGCTGGCTGATGGTTATCACATTGAATATTCTGGTATGAAATTCGGTTTATTCTTTGTTGGTGAATATATCGGTATCGTTGCGGTATCGGGTCTTATCGTGACGTTATTCTTTGGTGGTTGGCAAGGGCCTTTCTTACCATCATTCATTTGGTTTGCACTGAAAACAGGGTTCTTCATGATGATGTTTATCCTTATTCGTGCATCGTTACCGCGTCCGCGCTACGACCAAGTGATGTCTTTTGGTTGGAAAATTTGCTTACCGTTAACGCTTATCAATCTGCTGGTCACTGCTGCAGTGATACTTTACAACGCTCAATAAGGGGTGATTGAACCATGACTTTAAAAGAGTTATTGACTGGTTTCGGCACCCAGGTACGAAGCATTTGGATGATTGGCTTACATGCCTTTGCCAAACGTGAAACACAGATGTACCCGGAAGAACCTGTCAATGTTGCACCACGTTATCGTGGACGAATTGTGTTGACTCGTGATCCTGATGGTGAAGAACGCTGTGTTGCTTGTAACTTGTGTGCAGCAGTCTGTCCAGTTGGCTGTATTTCATTACAGAAAGCAGAACATGAAGATGGTCGTTGGTATCCGGAGTTTTTCCGTATCAACTTTTCTCGCTGTATTTTCTGCGGTTTATGTGAAGAAGCTTGCCCAACAACGGCGTTACAATTAACGCCTGATTTTGAAATGGGTGAGTTTAAGCGTCAGGATTTGGTTTATGAAAAAGACGATCTGTTGATTTCAGGGCCAGGCAAATATCCTGAATATAACTTTTACCGTAAAACAGGTATGGCGATTAACGGCAAAGATAAAGGTGATGCGGATGATGAAGCTAAACCTATCGATGTCAAAAGCCTGTTACCGTAGGGAGCGATATTCATGGAATTTGCATTTTACATCGCGGGGCTGATTGCCATCCTTGCAACATTGAGAGTGATCACTCATACCAATCCTGTACACGCTTTATTGTACTTAGTGATTTCATTGATTGCGCTCTCTGTGGTTTTCTTCTCGTTAGGCGCCTATTTTGCTGGTGCATTAGAAATCATTGTTTACGCTGGCGCCATTATGGTGTTATTCGTTTTCGTGGTGATGATGCTCAACTTAGGTAAATCCGTTGTTGATCAAGAGAAAAAGTGGCTACAACCGAAGTTTTGGATTGGGCCTGCGCTTTTATCTCTGACGCTATTAGTCGTGTTAATTTACGCCATTAGTAGTGTCACTCACGGCGAAATTGCTGGAGAAGTGATTGGCGCGAAAGAGGTCGGTATTAGCTTATTTGGGCCTTATATTCTGGCTGTTGAGTTAGCATCTGTTCTCTTATTGTCTGGATTGATTGTTGCTTACCACATTGGTCGTGATAAGAGCCATGACGATCTCGTCGAAAACGAAAACGCAGGGGAGCAAAAATGATACCTCTTCAACATGGTTTGATCTTGGCTGCGGTACTGTTTGTGTTAGGTTTTACCTGCTTAGTACTTCGCCGCAACCTGTTGTTTATGTTGATCGGACTAGAAATTATGATTAATGCAGCTGCACTGGCATTTGTTGTCGGTGGTAGCTTTTGGGGTCAAACAGATGGTCAGATAATGTATATCATGGCAATCAGTTTGGCGGCGGCAGAGGCAAGTATTGGTCTGGCATTGTTGTTACAGCTTCATAGACATCGCCAAAACATCAATATTGATACAGTCAGTGAGATGCGCGGATGAATATACTCTATTTAACCATTCTGCTACCACTGCTGGGATTTTTACTGCTCGCTTTCTCGCGTGGTCGTTGGTCTGAAAACGTATCAGCATGGATTGGTACAGGTTCTGTTGGTCTATCTGCCCTTGTTGCACTTTGGGCAGGTATGGATTTCTTTGCTAATGGGCAAGAAACGTATGTTCTGACTTTATGGAACTGGATGTCAGCAGGGAATTTCAATATTCCGTTTACACTGGTTCTTGATGGTCTTTCATTAACCATGCTGGGTGTGATTACCGGTGTTGGCTTCCTTATTCATATGTATGCATCTTGGTATATGCGTGGCGAAGAAGGGTATTCTCGCTTCTTTGCTTATACCAACTTATTTATCGCAAGTATGGTTGTCTTAGTACTGGCTGATAATATGATGCTGATGTATATGGGGTGGGAAGGGGTTGGTCTATGTAGTTACCTGCTAATTGGTTTCTATTATAGCAATCCTGCTAATGGCGCAGCTGCGATGAAAGCGTTTATCGTAACGCGTATCGGTGATGTGTTCTTAGCTATCGGTATGTTTATCCTATTTGACCAATTAGGTACATTGAGCTTCCGTGAAATGGCAGTACTTGCTCCTGAGCAATTAGCAGTAGGATCAAGCGTCATTAACTGGGCAATGTTAATGGTATTAGGCGGTGCAGTCGGTAAATCAGCACAGCTTCCATTACAAACATGGTTAGCGGATGCGATGGCAGGCCCTACACCAGTATCTGCATTAATCCACGCCGCAACGATGGTTACGGCAGGTGTATATTTGGTTGCACGTAGTAACGCGCTATTCTTAATGGCACCTGAAGTACTTGAATTAGTCGGTATTATTGGTGCAGTCACATTAGTGTTAGCGGGCTTTGCGGCTTTAGTACAAACCGATATCAAACGTATTCTTGCTTATTCAACCATGAGCCAAATTGGTTATATGTTCTTGGCTTTAGGCGCTCAAGCATGGGATGCGGCAATTTTCCACTTAATGACTCACGCTTTCTTTAAAGCATTACTGTTCTTATCTGCAGGCTCTGTGATTGTTGCCTGCCACCACGAGCAGAATATCTTTAAGATGGGCGGATTACGTAAGAAGATCCCATTTGTTTACGCCTGTTTCCTAATTGGTGGTGGCGCATTAGCGGCATTACCACTGTTAACAGCAGGGTTCTTCAGTAAAGATGAAATCTTATGGGGTGCGTATTCAAACGGGCATTTTAACTTAATGCTTGCAGGTTTAGTTGGTGCGTTATTTACGTCACTTTATACCTTCCGTTTGATTTTCATCGTATTCCATGGTGAAACCAAAACCGAAGCACACCAAGTTAAAGGGTTTACACATACTTTCCCATTAGCGGTATTAGCACTGTTATCAACATTTATCGGTGCGTTAATTACTCAACCGTTAGGTGCTGTTTTCCCTGAAGGAAGCGCATCGCATGAGGGTAAATATGTATTAGAAGCGCTTTCTGGTGTGGTAGCGATAGTAGGCGTTGCCATTGCAGCATGGTTATACCTGAAACAGCGTCAATGTGTTTCTAAGGTTGCTAATACTCGTACAGGTCGTTTCTTCTCAACATGGTGGTTCCATGCTTGGGGATTCGATGCACTGTATGAAGTGCTGTTTGTCAAACCTTATAAAGGGGCGGCGTGGCTTATCCAAAATGATCCTGTTAACCAATTCTTTAATCTATTCGGTTGCCTGCTTAAAGGCACCAATAAAGGGTTAAGTTTCAGTGAGAATGGATTGGCACGTTGGTATGCGGCTTCTCTCGGTTTAGGTGCAGTGCTGGTTATCGCTCTGCTGCTTCTGGTTTAATTAAGGGACACATTGCGCCATGTTATTACCCTGGCTAATACTTATTCCCTTCATCGGTGGCCTGCTAAGTTGGCAGGCTGAACGAATCGGCTCGCAAGTCCCTCGCTGGGTTGCGTTGCTGACGATGGGATTAACACTCGTTATTTCTGTGCAACTTTGGTTGCAAGGCGATTATCAACTACTTAGTGCTGATGGAGCACCACGTTGGACAGAGTTTTTCTTTGTGCCGTGGATCCCTGCTTTAGGGATTAATATCCAATTTGCACTTGATGGTATGTCATTGCTGATGACTGTATTAACTGCGATTTTAGGTATCTTAGCGGTACTTTCATCGTGGAATGAAAATCAGCCATCACAAGGTGCTTTCCATTTTAACCTGCTGTGGATTTTAGCTGGTGTGATGGGGGTATTTTTAGCGACTGACCTGTTTTTATTCTTCTTCTTCTGGGAAATGATGTTGATCCCAATGTATTTCCTGATTTCTTTATGGGGACACAAAGGAAGTAGTGATAAAAAACACGTTAGTGCAGCAACAAAATTCTTTATCTATACACAGGCAAGTGGTCTGTTAATGTTGCTGGCCATTATCGGTCTTGCGGTTGCTTTCTACCGTGAAACGGGTATTTGGACGTTTAATTATGACACCTTATTACAAGCACATACGGTATTAGGCTCTGAACTGCAATTTATTCTGATGTTAGGTTTCTTCGCGGCATTTGCAGTAAAAATGCCTATTGTACCTGTACATGGCTGGTTAGCGGATGCTCACGCAGAAGCACCAACAGCAGGCTCTGTTGACTTATCAGGTATTTTGCTAAAAACAGCGGCTTACGGTCTATTACGTTTTAACTTACCACTCTTTCCTGAAGCGTCAGCGTTGCTGGCACCTGTGGCGATGTGGTTAGGTTTAATTACCGTATTCTATGCAGCACTGTTAGCCTTCCGTCAGACTGATATCAAACGTCTTGCGGCTTACAGTAGTATTTCTCACATGGGCTTTATCGTGATTGCGATTTATGCCGGCTCTGTATTGGCTTACCAAGGTGCGATTATTCAAATGATCACCAACGGTTTGTCAGCTGCGGGTTTATTTATCATGTGTGGCATGCTGTATGAGCGTTTAGGTACGCGTGATATGAACCAAATGGGTGGATTGTGGAAAAGCATCCGTTTCTTACCTGCGTTTTCACTGTTCTTTGCGGTTGCCTCTTTAGGTATGCCAGGAACAGGTAACTTCGTGGGTGAGTTTATGATCCTGTTTGGTACTTATGGTAACTTTAAGCTGATCACCATTATTTCGGTCTTTGGTTTAGTCTTTGCTTCTGTCTACGCGCTGTGGATGATGCAACAGGCTTACTATGGTTCACCGAAAACAGCTGAAAGAACCTATAAAGGGTTAGATCTGAGAGAATTCTTTATCCTGATCACATTGGTTGTTTTACTGGTTATTTTGGGCTTCTTCCCACAACCTGTATTAGACACATCAATATCAGCGATGGAAAATCTCCAGACTTGGTATTCCGCTTCTATTTCAACAGTAAGGCCGTAATTCGCCATGACAATAACTCCTGAACAATTGATCGCAATGCTACCGCTATTGATCGTCGGATTGACGGTGGTGGTTGTGATGCTGTCCATTGCATGGCGACGCGATCATTTTACCATTGCCACTTTGACAGCTACGGGTTTCATCATTGCGCTGGGCTCGCTCTATTACGTTAATGCATTAGGCGTAGTGGACGTGACCACGCTTTACCACGTTGATGGATACTCAAGCTTCTTTACTGCACTAGTGATCCTTTCTGGTATTGGCACTATTGCTTTTGCTTATCCTTGGTTAGAAGGCTATCAAGATAACAAAGAAGAGTTTTACTTGCTGATTGCGATTGCGGTAGTCGGAGGGATTTTACTCTCGTCTGCTCATCACTTCGCATCGATGTTTATTGGTATTGAATTACTGACATTACCGCTGTTTGGTCTTATCGGTTACGCATTCCAACAACGTCCATCACTGGAAGCAGGTATCAAATATATGCTGCTGTCTGCGGCAGCCTCTTCTTTCTTACTATTTGGTATGGCACTTCTTTATGCAGAAGCAGGGGGGCTCTCCTTTGCTGCAATGGGACAAAGTTTAAGTGATAGCAATATCCATAAACCATTAGTACTTGCAGGTTTAGGTATGATGTTAGTGGGAATTGGATTTAAATTATCTTTATTCCCATTCCAATTATGGACACCCGATGTTTACCAAGGTGCACCAGCACCAACGGGTGCGTTCTTAGCGACGGCAAGTAAGATTGGTATTTTTGCTGTTGTTATGCGTTTATTCCTTGAAGCGCCAGCTGCGGATAGTGAAACCTTACGAATGATCTTAGGTTTCATGGCAATTGCCTCTATCTTGTTTGGTAACATCATGGCGTTAACGCAAAAGAGCGTAAAACGCTTATTGGGTTACTCTTCCGTATCACACCTTGGTTATCTACTCGTGGCATTAATTGTGCTGCAATACAGCCCTGTATTAGCACAAGAAACCGCTGAAATTTATTTAGCTGGTTACTTGTTTGCAAGTCTCGGGGCGTTTGGTGCTATTGCAGTAGCGTCAAGTCCTTATCGTGAAAGCGAAATGGATTCACTGGAAGATTACCGCGGATTATTCTGGCGCCGTCCTGTTGTGGCTGTGGTGATGTCACTGATGATGCTATCACTGGCAGGTGTACCAATTACATTAGGTTTCATTGGTAAACTGTATGTCATCATTGCGGGCATTAGCTCAAGCTTATGGTGGTTAACAGGTATGGTTGTGTTAGGTAGTGCGATTGGCTTATTCTACTACCTACGTGCTGCGGCTATTGTCTTTTTACGCAAACCAGACAATGACAACACTCCTGCGATTTCTACAACATCACAAAATATGGCAACATTTGTTGCGTTAATCTGTGCAGTTGTTGTGATTGCCTTAGGTGTATGGCCACAACCACTGATTGAATTAACGAATTTTGCGATTATTGCACCCGCAATCAACTAATCGTAATAACGTATCGTTAAATAATAAAACGGCTCTTTTATAGAGCCGTTTTTAATTATTATTGATAAATATTTATTTTGTCTGCGCTCTCATAATATAAAGAGAAATCATCTAAAAATGAGAAGATAGGAATAATAATCTCTTCATTTAATAAGCTGTTATTTTCTAATGTTGATATTTTTAAGGCTATTTCCCGCCAACTTTCAGATAGAAATGTTAACTGTTTAATCAATATATGAAGAAAGTAATCAATATCCATAATATTATAATGATGTTTCATATTTAATAATATTTTTTGCTGCTTAGCTTTTAATTGATGAAGGCTCTTTATTTGTGATAAATAAAGCGAAGTAAGTTGATGCCGAGTTTCAACAACTTTACTATAAGAAAACCCAGAGTCTAACGTAGAAAATAAATTACTCAGTATTTTTACCAGTGAAGATAAAACATTTTTTTCTTGTGTTTCAATATTAAGATCTTCAATTTGTTGTTGCTGAGGAAGTTTGTTTTTGAACAGATCGAAAAAATTTCTTTTATGTAAGATATCTTCACTATCACGTATGATATCTAACTCATTTTTTGTTGTTTCGGAGGCGCTTTCTAAGATAATAATCTCTTCTGAACAGATTTTAACATCATTTTCTTTATTATAGATAAAAGGTATTACTTTATTTGTGAGGGATTTATTTTTTAATTTATTGATTTCAATTGAAAGTGAATGAGTATGTTCATTTATCATTTTCTCTATTTCATTTATTTCATTTGAAAATATATTGATTATTTCTTTTCTTTTTTTTTCTAATTTATTTTTTATTTCATTATCAAGATTTCCTGTTTTTATCTCATTGTCAATTTCATTTATTGTTTTAAAAATATCATTAAATAAACTTTGCCTTAATCTGCTTTTTAAACTCAGTGAAAAATAAATAATGCGTTCAATATTTTTATTGTTTATTTCTAATAGATTATTGACTTCTCCCTCAAGTGTACTATCTAGATAACATTTACTATTACTTAAAGAGAGAATATTTCTGTGCGCATGAAATAATTGATTATGTTTAAAACATTCTTCTAAATTGACGGGTTTTTCATTATGACTCATAACAATATCCTTTTGTTAATCTTTAGATGAATAAAATGTAGAAAGAGCATCATCAAAAGAGAGTAAGATCTCCTTTGAGTAACCAATGACCATATACCAAGGCGCGATAATCTTTTCTAAGTAAATACTAAATTTAATCAGCTCTAATGCACTGTTAATTTTATTAAAATGTGTTATTGATGCTTCTATTTCTGTTAAGATGGCTTGCCATACATATTCAATATGTTCTAACGCCATATTTGTATCTTCGATAAATAGTTCTATTTCAGATAATTCAATATAGAGTGTATTTAAATGCAAAGATAAACCTTCATAGATATCGATGTCAGCATTGATTTTTTTCACCTTTTGAATAAGTTCATTTTTCTTTTTACGTATGACTTCGGCTTTTGCCCCGAATATTCCACCTGTGATAATAACACCAATAACACCTATTGCTAGCCCTGTAAATGCAAGACCAACATAGTGTTTATATTCATCTTTGAGTATTTCTATTTCTTCAACGAGTAAATCTCGTTCTTCAATAAGTGAACGACTATTATCTGTATAAAACTCATTAATAAATCTTTTCTTGTTAAGAATGTCGTGATAAATAGAATGATGATTAACATTCTGGCTATCTTTGCCTCCCATTATTTTACTTCTAAAGGTAGATAAGCTGTCTTTTATTTTTATGGTCTTATCACGTTCATTTTCAATATCCTCTTTCATACTTTCTAATATATGAATTAATTGTGTTGAAACTTCTTTATCTTGAGATGTGTATCGAATATTTTTTAACTCTTGCTCAGAAATGTCATTAATAATAGTAGATATTTTAGTTAATAAAGGCATTTGACTAATAAATAAAATGACACTTTCACCTGTAGAAGTGATTTCTCTACCCATTATTTCTAAATCAATTGCTTGTTGCTTTATTGCATATTCAATTTGATTCCATTCAAATGCATGCTCCCGTATTTGAATGAACAGAGACAAAATATTATCAGGAGAGAGTTGTGATTCATTTATTTTACTGTAATGAATAAATTTGATGACATCATCTATTTTGTAAGGAAGAGAAAGTGCTTTATTAACATAAGACTTTATTTTTATTAAATCATGAGATGTCACAATACCCGGTAATCGACCATTTTCGATATCTATTCCTAATATTAAACCGAGTGCAACTTTGGGTATATCGGAGGTCTCAATGATTTTATCGACATGTTCATAGATGGTTGTATCCATATAACCTCACTTATGTATGAAAATTTTTATCTTTACCACTTTATCTAATGAAGATGTGTTGGTTATTTCAGAAGTGCGAGTTAATGCTTCTACTTTGTAACATGAAAAATACAAAACTTTGATAAATGACAAAGGTTATAATTAATCAGCCCTTTGATAATTCGTATAGAGACGTATAATCTCCTTTTTAATTAGTTGTGGGTATTTGGAGTGGAAAAGGTTAATCCTGTGTTTTCGACACTGTACGAAAAAGTTAAAAATATAAATCTGACAGCACAAGGTAATCTTTTACATTTGAAAGTCACCTTGCCAGCAGAGGTTTCATTTTCATTGCTCTCATGGCTTGCTGCGCAGTCGTATTATCCTCAATTTTATTGGCAGCATCGTGATGAACATGAAGAAGTGGCAGCCTGTGGACAATTACGCTGTTTCAATCATATTCAAGATGCACACCAATTTTTAGCTGTGCACCAATCGGATCCCTGTATTGATGATGTACGTATTTGGGGCTTAAATGCATGGGATACTATTATTCCTGGTCGTATTGATGAAAAAAATGGCGATGATGCCTACCTTTTTCTGCCACGGATTGAAATTCGACGCCACCAGCAACAGCTTTCCGTTCATCTAAATATGTTGAATGAAGGTGATAAACAAAGCACCTTAGATTTTCTGCAAACTTTAAATCAAGCGCTGGATATTGAGCCGCTTGCTGTTTCTGTGGTTTCGGTGAATCACTCCTTAACGCAAGCTCAGTGGGTCGATTATCTCACTCTTGCATTAGATGAAATACGTCAAAATCATTTTGAAAAAGTGGTACCTGCGAGAGGAACTTGCTTGACGTTGGATAATCCGCTAAAAGCGATTCAATTTATGAAAGCAAGTCGTGATGTTAATCATCACTGCTATCATTATATGCTGGCTTTTTCGCCTTCTGATGCATTTATGGGGTCAACCCCAGAACGATTATATAAACGTGATGAGTTAATGCTGTATACCGAAGCGTTAGCAGGAACGGCTGCCAGCTCTGACAATGAACAGCAAGCGACAGAATTTGCAGATTGGCTGATGAATGACAAAAAAAATCAGCATGAAAATCTGGTGGTGGTTGATGATATTTGTCAGCGATTACAAGGAGGTGTTGAAGGTATCGATGTTTCAGCAGCGGATGTGATCCGACTCCGTAAAGTGCAACATCTTCGTCGTTATATACATGGGAAACTGATTGATTCTGATGATATTGACTGTTTAAAACGACTTCAACCTACCGCCGCAGTATGTGGTTTACCTCGTAGTATTGCTCGCGCTTTTATTCGTCAACATGAACCTTTTGAGCGCCGTTGGTATGCGGGTTCAGCAGGATATTTAGGATTACCACACACAGAATTTGCAGTAAGTCTACGTTGTGGTGAACTGCATGATGATACTCTGACACTTTATGCAGGTGCAGGTGTTGTTGCTGGTTCAGATCCGTTACAAGAATGGACTGAAATTGAGAATAAAGCGGCGGGTTTGCGTACATTGCTAGAAAAAGAAAATTAATTTATTACAGATAACCTCAAATTTATTAAATAGCATCATTAAAACCATCAAAATTTGATGGTTTTATTTTAAGCGCATTTTTAGTGCTACTTTTCAATTAACTATTGCGATTTGTTAACTAATTGATGCTATTCTTTAAGCCACTTGTGCTATTTATTCTTATTCTTAACGATAAAAAGAGTTCATTGAAAATAGAGTGGATGATTAGCCTAAATAATGCACTCTTTGAGTGTTTCTTTAACGATTTATTTAACGAAAACGACTGTTCATTGAACTAGGCTAAAGAAAAGTATTTAGGAACAGATATTATAATAGCAATTGCAGGTTTTCGTTGTTGGGATGATCAATGTCTAATAGTTCGTTTAATCGCCAATGGGCTAAAGTTATACTCGAAGCTTTGACTCGTCATGGTTTACGCCATATCTGTATTGCACCTGGATCTCGTTCGACACCTTTAACACTTGCCGCAGCTACAAATCATAAATTAACCTGTCATACGCATTTTGATGAGCGTGGATTGGGGCATTTAGCATTAGGGCTTGCAAAAGCATCGAAAGAACCGGTTGCTGTTATTGTGACATCGGGTACCGCGGTGGCTAACCTATATCCCGCTTTAATTGAAGCAGGATTAACGGGTGAACGAGTGATCTTTTTAACCGCAGATAGACCGCCAGAATTAATTGATTGTGGTGCGAATCAAGCAATTCGTCAGCAAGGTATTTTTGCAACTCATCCTTCAAAAACACTCTCTTTACCACGACCGACAACTGATATTCCCGCAAGTTGGTTAGTTTCTACACTTGATAATGCGATGAATACATTGGTTCATGGCGCATTACACGTTAATTGCCCTTTTGCTGAACCGTTATATGGTGATGATGTTGAAACATCTACGCCGTGGACTGAGGCATTAGGCCATTGGTGGCAAAGTGATAAGCCGTGGTTACAAGAATCCCTTTTTACCTCTGTATCGACGCATCCTCAATGGGATGTTATACGTCAGAAAAAAGGAGTGGTTATCGCAGGACGTATTAGCCCAGAAGAAGGTGTCGAAGTTGCCAAATGGGCATCTCAATTAGGTTGGCCTTTATTGGGTGATGTTTTATCACAAACGGGGCAACCGTTACCTTGTGCCGATTTATGGTTGAATAATCCACAGATAAAATCAGAATTAAATAAGGCTGAAATCGTTATTCAATTTGGTTCAAGTTTAACAGGTAAACGCTTATTACAATGGCAAGTCGGGTGCTCTCCAAAAACGTATTGGATCATTGATCCTATTCCGGGGCGCTTAGATCCTGGTCATCATCAAGGTGAGAAATTTACGTTATCACCGATGCAGTGGTTAACGGCACATTCTGCGGTTGATAATTCACCGTGGACTAATGTATTAACTAATATAGCCAAACAAACCTATAAAAAAGTCAGTGAAATAACCGATTATTTTGGTGAAGCACAGGTTGCGCACCAATTAGATAAATTACTTCCTAATGATGGACAATTATTTGTTGGCAATAGTCTGATAGTACGATTAATCGATGCATTTGCTCAGTTACCACAAGGTTATCCTGTGATGAGCAATCGAGGCGCAAGTGGTATTGATGGCTTAATTTCAACATCTGCGGGTGTTCATCGTGCAACAGAAAAGCCAACATTAACAATATTGGGTGATTTATCTGCACTGTATGATTTAAATAGTTTAGCGTTGCATCAACAAGTTTATGCGCCTAATGTTATTATCGTAGTGAATAATAACGGTGGGCAAATATTTTCAATGCTACCAACGCCAGAGGCAGAGCGAGAACGCTTTTACTGTATGCCTCATTCACTAAATTTCAAACACGCAGCTGCAATGTTTGGTTTGCATTATGTATCACCAACAAGTTGGGATGCACTGTTAACGACAGTTCAGAAATGCTGGGTAGGGGCGCCAATAACGACATTAATTGAATTAATTGTTGATGATACCGATGGTGCAAAAACATTAAATCAGCTGGTAAAACAGGTAACATCTCATGACTTTAGCATGTCAGCGATATAATACCCATAATGAAGGGCCTTGGTTAGTTTGGTTGCATGGGCTATTAGGTGAGGGTTGTGAATGGGAGCCTGTCATTCAAGCTTGCCATGAATATCCATCACTTGTGATTGATTTGCCTCGTCATGGTGATTCTGCTTCTATCAGCGTGAAAAATTTTGTTGAAGTGAGTACGTTGCTGACAGATACACTAAAAGAGCAAGGTGTTGACCACTATTGGCTAATTGGTTATTCGTTAGGTGGCAGGATTTCGATGTATCATGCGTGTTTTGGTGATACTACGGGATTAATGGGGTTGATTGTAGAAGGTGGAAATCCAGGTTTATATGATGCAACGGAAAGAAAAAATCGCATTGCACATGATAAACGCTGGGCTGAGCGTTTCCGTAATGAACCTATCAGTGACGTATTGACACAGTGGTATCAGCAACCCGTATTTGCCGATCTTAGTGATGAGAAACGCCAATTACTCGTTGAAAAACGTTGTCGTAACGCTGGTTTTTGTATTGCAGAAAGTTTAGAAACGCTTTCTTTAGGTAATCAACCTTGGCTTGTCACAGAGTTGCAGCAACTCACATTGCCGTTTATTTGGCTTTGTGGTGAAAAAGATAATAAATTTCAATCTATTGCGCAGCAGTATTCGCTGCCATTAACGACTATCCCGCAAGCTGGTCATAATGCCCATCAGGCACAGCCTGTTGCTTACGCTGCGGTGATAAATCATGTTTTATCCCTCTTTGGTTAAAGGAACCTAATTATGCTTTACCCGAGCGAAGAAAAATTATATGCACCGATTGAATGGCAGGATTGTTCTGAAGGTTTTGAAGATATCCTCTATCATAAATCAGTCGATGGCATTGCAAAAATTACGATTAACCGCCCGCAAGTGCGTAATGCTTTCCGTCCTTTGACAGTGAAAGAGATGATCCAAGCATTAGCGGATGCTCGTTATGATGACACCATTGGTACTATCATTTTAACGGGTGCTGGTGAAAAAGCGTTCTGTGCAGGTGGTGACCAAAAAATTCGCGGGGACTACGGCGGATACCGTGATGATAGCGGTACACATCACCTGAATGTGTTGGATTTCCAACGCCAAATCCGTACGTGTCCAAAACCTGTTGTGGCAATGGTCGCGGGTTATTCTATCGGTGGTGGCCATGTGCTTCATATGATGTGTGACTTAACCATCGCTGCTGAAAACGCAATTTTTGGTCAAACTGGTCCTAAAGTCGGTTCTTTCGATGGTGGCTGGGGCGCTTCTTATATGGCACGTATTGTAGGCCAAAAGAAAGCACGCGAAATTTGGTTCTTATGCCGTCAATATGATGCAAAAGAAGCATTAGAAATGGGATTAGTGAATACCGTTGTTCCTTATGCAGATCTTGAAAAAGAAACGGTGCGTTGGTGTCGTGAAATGCTGGAAAATAGCCCAATGGCATTACGTTGCTTAAAAGCTGCATTAAATGCAGATTGTGATGGTCAAGCGGGTCTTCAAGAATTAGCAGGTAATGCAACCATGCTGTTCTATATGACTGATGAAGGTCAAGAAGGCCGCAACGCCTTTAACGAAAAACGTCAACCTGATTTCTCTCGATTTAAACGTAACCCATAATGCGAAACGCCAAACTCTATTCATTCAGCCTTCCTGTTGATGCAGGCGTTGTGCTGCGTTATCAAAGGCTAAAATCGCGTGATGGTTTTCTTGTCTGTTTAGAGCAAAATGGCAAACAAGGATGGGGTGAAATTTCACCTCTTCCTGAGTTTAGCCGTGAAACTTTAGAACAAGCCCAAGAAGCCGCACAATCTTGGTTAACGGCTTGGTGTGCAGGTGAAAACCCTGTTTATAGTGAACTACCAAGTGTCGCTTTTGGTATTAGCTGTGCATTAGCAGAGCTTGAAGGTACTTTGCCACAAGAAGCGAATTATCGTGCTGCACCTTTATGTAATGGCGATCCTGATGATTTGATTTTAAGCCTTAATGATATGGAAGGTGAAAAAGTCGCTAAAATCAAAGTGGGTTTATATGAAGCTGTGCGTGATGGAATAGTCGTTAATCTGTTATTAGAAGCCATTCCAGACTTAAAATTAAGATTGGATGCGAACAGAAGTTGGACGCCAGCAAAAGCCGAAGGATTTGCGAAATATGTAAATCCTGCATGGCGAGATCGCATTGCATTCTTAGAAGAGCCATGTAAAACACCAGAAGAGTCACTCGCTTTTTCACAGGCTACAGGGATTAACATCGCTTGGGATGAAACTGTGCGTGATGAAGGTTTTGAAATCAAACCTCAAGCGGGTGTAACAACGATTGTTATCAAACCTACATTGGTGGGAAGTATTGAACGCTGCCAATCTTTTGTTGAACAAGCACATGCTTTAGGACTAGATGCCATTATCAGTTCAAGTATTGAAAGCAGCTTTGGGCTGACTCAATTGGCAAGAATTGCGCAGTGGTTAACGCCTAATAGCACTCCAGGGCTCGATACCGTTGATTTAATTAAACAACAACTTATTCGTCCTTGGCCAAATGTGAATATTCCACTTATCTCTCTTGAACAACTAGAGACAGTATGGCAACAGTAGTTCCATTTAAACAATGGCCGTGGCATCAATGGGCACAACTCTACCCAAATGAAACGGCCATCATTTCAGGTGTTTCACCTATTACATGGCAGCAACTCAGTTGTCATATTAATCACTTAGCTAACAATTTTGCTAAACAAGGTGTTGATACACAAAGCATAGTGTTGTTGCGTGGAAAAAATAATCTCAATCTTGTTTTTGCATTACTCGCTGTTTTTCAATGTGGTGCTAAGGTTTTACCTTTAAATCCACAACTTCCAAAGTCTTTACTTGATGATTTATTGCCTCATTTAAATATTGATTTTTATGCTGATCTGAGTGAGTCAACGCTAGATCTGGATGCGACTTTGCTTGATCTTAATGGTGTTGAGTTTAATAACACACCACGTCAACATAAAAATGAAATAGAAGATGTGCAGTGGGAGCCATCTCGTATGGCAACGCTTATTTTGACATCGGGCTCATCGGGTCTACCTAAAGCGGCTGTTCATACTTTTGATGCGCATCTTTGCAGTGCGGAAGGTGTTTTATCATTAATGCCCTTTGAGAAAGGTGATAGCTGGTTGCTCTCTTTACCTTTGTTTCATGTATCAGGACAAGGCATTTTTTGGCGTTGGTTGTTACGTGGCGCAACGCTGGTGGTGCGTGAAATGCATCCTTTTATTGATGCATTACAAGGTTGTACTCATGCTTCTTTAGTCCCTACACAGCTTTGGCGTTTCTTACAAAATAAAGCGCAACAAGATAGGCAACACTCGATCAGCTTAAAATCTGTTTTATTAGGTGGCGCGATGATCCCCATTGAATTAACGCAAGAAGCAGAACATTGGGGAATTCAATGCTGGTGTGGTTATGGCATGACCGAAATGGCATCCACTGTTTGCGCCAAACGCGCTGATGGTAAAGCGGGAGTAGGGCTACCATTAAAAGGCAAAGGTGTAAGAATACTCGATGATGAAATTCAGATTAAATCAGACAGTGTTGCTTTAGGTTATTGGTTTGATGGTAAATTAAAACCGTTATCACTCACTGCGGATGGCTGGTATTCAACACGAGATAAAGGTGACTTTATCGCTGATGAATGGTGTGTTTTAGGACGCTTGGACAATCTCTTTTTTAGTGCTGGCGAAGGTATTCAACCAGAAGATATAGAAAAAATTCTTAATACACATCCAAGTGTTAGTCAGTCTTTTGTTGTCCCTATTGATGATGCTGAATTTGGGCAACGTCCTGTCGCGGTTGTGGATGCAGAAATTGAAATAATCAATCAATTACCACAGTGGTATCACATCCGATTAGCAGGATTTCAACGACCTATTGCTTGCCTACAACTCCCTGAAAGCCTTAAAAATGGGGGAATTAAAATTTCCCGTAAACAAGTGCAAGAGTGGGTGAAAACTCAATTAGGGTAAATAGTTACCCTAATAAATAACACTTTATAGATAATATTATTAATTTAATAAATTGTTATTATTATTATTATATTGCTCAGTTGAACACTTTATATTTGTGTTTTTTTTAAAATATTATTGTTTTTGAGTACGTAAAATAATCATCTCTAATTAATTATTAATAGAGATTATCTTTTATGAAAGTAAATAATAAAGAAAAAACACCTGGATTTAATACTATTATTGATATCATGAAGACTATGATGCCAACATTAAGATCGGAAAATTCAGAGCTTGATAAAAGCATCACTAAAATAACATTTAGTTTTCCTGATTGGAGTCAATTAAGAGGTCAAGAATATAAAACCTTAACAACAATGAATGACTCCCAAAAAAATGCGGTAAAAAAATCACTGCAACAATACAGTGATATTGTAAATATTGAATTTATAGAAAAAGATAATCAGCATGATACGCATATAAAATTTGGTGTTTATAACAATATAAATGAATTAACGAAAGATTATGATTACTCAACTTTAGGCGTAGCCTCGTATTTCAATGAACGTTTAGATCAAAATAAAAAGATAGATAAAGTAAGTGATTACAGTTTAGATGGACAAGTTTGGATTAATATTTCTGAAACTGAGCTTATCTCTGTGGTTAATACAAGATTACATACAGAAGAAGAAAAAGAGAAACTATATTCATTTAAAGAGAATGCCGATGGTATTGTGACTTATTTTGAAGGATTAGATGACTGGGTTTTCCTGTATAAAAATAACAATGATAATGGACATATAAATAATCCAGAAAAAACATTGGGTCTCGGTTCTGCAATAAGAAAAACGATAATACATGAAATAGGGCATTCTCTTGGTCTGTCTCATACTTTTACGAGTGATTCTGAGTTACCTGATATTGAAGAAAATAGCCTAAAATATTCAATTATGGCTTATGAAAAACCGAAAAAAGAATACGCAGATTTTGGCGTTAATTACCCAATGAATCCATTATTATTGGATACTTATCTTATCCAAAAATTGTATGGGAAGAATATGACCACGCGAACTGGTGATACAATTTATGGGTTTAATTCTAATACAGAAAGAGATTTTTATAGTTTACATTCGACAGATGATGTTTTGGTCAGTTGTATTTGGGATGCTGGTGGTAATGATACTTTAGATTTTTCACAATATAACGTAAATCAGAAAATTAATTTAAATGAAGGGACTTTTTCTGATGTCGGTGGATTACGTAGTAATGTTTCTATTGCTTTCGATGTCGTTATTGAAAATGCCAAAGGGGGGCTAAGAGATGATTATATTATAGGAAATAGTACGGATAATGAATTATGGGGTAATAAAGGAAATGACACATTATTAGGTCGAGAAGGTAACGATACGCTATATGGTGGGTTAGGCAATGATATTCTTTTCGGGGATGATGGAAACGATATTCTTATCGGTGAAGCAGGAAATGACGTTCTTTTTAGTGGCAGCGGCGATGATTTATTATATGCAGGGTCGGGTGATGATACATTAATAGCAAGTGCGGGAAATAATATTTTGTATGGTGGTTATGGTAATGATACCTTTATTATAAAAAATGGTAATAACATTATCTCAGCTAACCAAGGAAAGGATATCTTTATTTTTAATTTATCAGAAAAGGCAAGTGGTAATAATGTTATTTTTGATTTTAATAAAGAAGATGATGTTCTATTATTTAAATCAGAAGCAGATGACCAAATTATTAATCCAAGATTAGTTCAGTCGTTTACAGGGAATAAAAATGAGTTAACGCTAGACTATGAAGACAATAAAACCATTATTAAGATTATGACGGTAGAAAATCTAAATGTGCCGAATTTAGTGATTAATGTTACCGGGCAATTTAGTTATGATGAGCTTCTTTGTTAACAAGAAAATAATTAGTTTAGCGATAAATAAAACCTCCTAATTACCAATATATTAATAACTAGGAGGTTTGTTTTTGCCGAGTTGCTCACAGGGCTTCTTATTATAGGGTTATTTAGCGTCTTTTTTTGCTAATGCTTTCATTGCTTTTTCAACACCAGCACCATATTCAGGATGGACTTTCTTAAATAGGGCAATTTGACGTTTTTGTGTATCTTTACTTGCTTGAATTAATTCGCCTGCGATGCGAGCAAACATACGTTGGTGCTCTTCATCACTCAGTAATTCATACAGTGCACGAGGTTGACTGAAGTAATCTTCATCTTCACGATGGTTCCAGTGATCCGCCGCACCTTCGATAGATAATGGTGGCTCTTTGAAATTAGGCTGTTCTTGGAACATACCGCCATTATTTGGCTCATAGGTAATACCGCTGCCACTATTACCATCAACACGCATTGCACCATCACGATGATAATTGTGGAATGGGCATTTAGGAGCATTAACAGGGATCTGATGATGATTAACACCTAAACGATAGCGATGTGCATCACCATAAGAGAATAGGCGACCTTGTAGCATTTTATCTGGTGAAAAACCAATACCAGGAACGATGTTGGCTGGGCTAAATGCTGCTTGCTCTACATCAGAGAAATAGTTTTCAGGATTACGGTTTAATTCAAAATAACCCACATCGATTAATGGATAATCCGCATGAGGCCAAACTTTAGTTAAATCAAAAGGGTTATAAGGAACTTTCGAGGCTTCTTTCTCGGGCATTACTTGAATTTGTAAATTCCAACGTGGGAAATCACCGCGCTCAATAGCATCAAATAAGTCACGTTGTGAGCTTTCTCTGTCTTGACCTACTAGCATTTGCGCTTCATCATCCATCAGATTTTTAATGCCTTGTTGGCAACGGAAATGAAACTTAACCCAAAAACGCTCGTTATCTTTATTAATAAAGCTATAAGTGTGACTACCAAAACCATGAATAAAGCGATAACTTCTTGGTAAACCGCGGTCGCTCATATCAATGGTTAACTGGTGTAATGCTTCAGGTAAATGAGAGAAAAAATCCCATTTGTAAGCTAAATTACGCAGATTAGTTTTAGGGTCACGTTTTACAACGTGGTTTAAGTCAGGGAATTTCAAGGCATCACGAAGATAGAAAACGGGCGTGTTATTACCCACCATATCCCAGTTACCTTCTTCGGTATAAAATTTTAATGCAAAGCCACGAATATCACGTTCGGCGTCCGCTGCACCTCTTTCACCTGCAACAGTAGAAAAGCGAGCAAACATGTCTGTTTTTTTGCCCACTTTAGAGAATATTTTAGCACGAGTATATTTCGTAATGTCGTGAGTCACTTTAAATGTACCAAAAGCACCAGAGCCTTTTGCGTGCATACGTCTTTCAGGAATAACTTCACGATCGAAGTGAGCAAGTTTTTCTAGAAACCAGACATCTTGAAGTAACATTGGGCCGCGAGGGCCTGCTGTCATCGAGTTGTTATTGTCTACAACCGGCGCACCAGATGCCGTTGTTAGCTTTTTCTTTTCCATCACATATCTCCAGTTTATGAAATAATGAACGTTCTAAAAAATAGCATGTGTGAATAAAACGAAGCGAACAGCCTTATACTTATTATGGTTAATATTGACTGTAATTCCACTTTAGCAATAATAAACTCATTAATAAAACCAATTAGACCAATAACATTGATAGACGTAACTTATTTACATAGATTGAAAATTCTACAGATTAGCTTTCAATTTTAGCTAAAGTTGTTTAATAAATTTGTTGTATAATTATAAGTTAGGACAATTATTTGCTGGAGTAATAACAATGAAAAAATATTTATTGGTCAGCGCTGTAAGTGCGTTATTTATGGCTGGTAATGCAAATGCAGTATCAATGAATATTCAAGCGGGCAAGCATTACACTGATGTTCGAGCGGGTTTAGGTGATCCTAACGCAGGGCTATCTTTTAATGGTAACTGGGCACGTAGTGATCATGATGGTCAGACGGGTAGCCTAGGTGCAAAATTCGCATTACCATTAGGACCTTTCTCAGCGAGTGTTGGAGGTAAAGCACTCTACTTATCACCAAAAAATGGTGATGATGGTGCTGCACTAGCGGGTGGTGTAGGTTTAAACTGGAATGTATTCCCTTCATTGAATGTTTATGGTGAAGCTTATGCTTCTCCTGAAGGATTAACCTCTGGCAGCAAATCTTATTATGAAGCCGATGTGGGGGCTCAATTAACAGTATTTAAACCACTGCATGTTAATGCAGGTTACCGTGTGATTGAAATCGAAAACTCACATAATAGAAGTAATAATAAAATTGCTGATGGTTTCTATGTTGGAGCAGGTTTAAGCTTCTAATTTAGAAAAAGCAGATAAGATCAAATAAAAAGCAGGTGTTGAAAAATCAGCACCTGCTTTTTTTGTTGTTGGTATAAGTGAGTATTTAGCCGACTTGTGGTAATAAACCAAAAGTGATAGCGATTTGAATACCAATAACCACCAGACCACAAATAAACACAATACCTAATGCACCTTTCCCGCCTTTAACTTTGTATTTATCTGCACCGTTTTGTTCTTGTCTAACTTTCCATACTAATAAAGCAGGTAGAAGCAACGCTAAGATTGACAGGGCAATAGCGGCATAGGCTAATGCTTGTACAAAGTTAGGGAAATAAAGCGCGCATAGTAAAGGAGGCACAAACGTTAATAGGCTTGATTGCATACGCCCAGTTGCACGATTACTGCGTTTGAATAGGTCAGCAAGATAATCAAATAGACCTAATGCAACACCAAGGAACGAGGTTGCTAAAGCTAATGCCGCAAATAGGTTAACTGCAATATTCACGCGAGGTGTAGCAACAACATCACGGATAGCAGTAAGAAGACCATTTAATCCAGATTGTTGCGCCATAATTCCCATAAAAGTATTTGTTGGGATGGCACCTAATGTGGCAATTTGCCATAAAATATAAGCAACAAGCGGAATAGCACTACCAACAATAAAGATAATACGTAGCTTTTTAATATCGCCGTTCATGTAACTTACAATACTTGGCACACTACCGTGGAAACCAAATGAGGTAAAAATAACAGGAATAGCAGAAAGAATAAGCCCATACGCCACAGGCATTGAGGTTAAGTTTACTGATTCAACGTGAGGTAACATAACAATCAGCATAAATATGAGGAAGAAAACTTTTGCGGTAAACAATAGGCGGTTAATCATATCAACCGATGTTGTACCAATTCCTACCACCGCTCCACCAATCACTGTAAAGATAATGATACCTTGTGTGATAGAAAGCTCATGACCAATCCAAGACGAGAGTGTGGATGAGAGTAGTTCACCTGCACCACTAATATAAGCAGTTGTTAGCGCATACATTAATAGTAATAGTGCAAGTCCTGTGATCACTTGACCACCAACACCAAGATAGCGCTTTGCAATAGAGCCAAGACCAGTATGAGGATCATTGTATTGATAAACTTCCACCAGCAGTAACGCGGTATAGCTCATCAATAACCATAAGCCAACAAGCAATAGCATCATGGTGCTAAAACCAATACCCACGGCAGCCAGTGGCATTGCCAGCATACCTGCCCCAATTGTTGTTCCTGCAACAATAAAAACACTGCCTATAGTGCGATTCTTCACAAAATCCTCTGTTCTCTAAACTATTTTATTTATTTAAAAAGCAGGGTATAAGAATGGTAAATTTCTGTCAAATTTTAATTACGTGTGCTGTAATGATTAATTTACAAAAGGATTTTTTGAATAAAAAAACGCCAATTATAAATATGAATTGGCGCTTTAAGAGAGATATTTATAGGAGCGTTAATCGTCAAGCTCTACCATTCGTCTTATTTGATCACGATTAATTTGTTTAATTTGTCCTGTTTCTGAATCTTTGTAGGTAATTAATCCAGTTGCTTCATCTTCTTGGGGTTTATCTGTTGTTAAAATTGTTTCCCCATTCACTGTTTCTATTTTTTGTGGACTTGAACAGCCCGCGACGAGCAGAATTGATGTGGAAATAGCAACAGCGGAGAAAATAGAACTTAATTTCATAATATTTTTCCTTTTTTATCAATGTTATTTGTAACTTTAGTCAAAGATGAACAAGAGTGTTAGGAAAAAGCCAAAATTAAGATAATTCAAATTACTCAGAGCAAATTTCTATTTCGATATCACTAATGGGATGGCAACTACAGGGGAGTATTTCATCGGCTTGGATAAACGCTAAAGGCTCATTGCGATAACACACTTTGCCTTTCACTAAGCGTAGACGACAAGAGCCACAATAGCCTTCACGACATTGGTATTCGACTTGGACTTTCCCATGCTCTAATGCATCAAGCAAAGAAGGATGGGTGTCAGTATGAAATTCTAAAGGTGTTGAAAGACCCTGCTGATGCAGGGTCACTTTATGAGATGCCATAACGTATCGGTGTTATTTCTCAGTATTACAGTTCAAAGTTACTTAAGTCATCAGTATCAACTTGTGAATCGATTTGACCCACGAGGTAAGAACTGACTTCAACTTCTTGAGGTGCAACTTGAACGTTGTCAGACACTAACCATGCATTGATCCATGGAATAGGGTTAGAACGTGCTTTAAATGGTAATTTAAGACCCACTGCTTGCATGCGAATATTGGTAATATATTCAACATATTGGCAAAGGATATCTTTATTTAAACCAATCATAGAGCCTTCAGAGAACAGGTATTCCGCCCACTCTTTTTCTTGCTCTGCCGCTTCAACAAACAGGTCATAACACTCTTGCTCACATTCAGCCGCAATTTCTGCCATTTCAGGATCATCTTGACCTGAACGCAGTAAATTCAGCATGTGCTGTGTTCCTGTTAAATGCAACGCTTCATCACGGGCAATTAATCGAATGATTTTAGCATTACCTTCCATTAATTCACGTTCCGCAAAGGCAAATGAACAGGCAAAGCTAACGTAGAAACGAATCGCTTCTAATGCATTGACGCTCATTAAGCACAGGTAAAGCTGTTTTTTCAGTTTACGCAGTGTAACGTGTACCATCTCGCCTTTGACTTCATGATCACCTTCACCAAACATATGGTAAAGATTAGTGAGTCTGATCAGTTCATCGTAGTAAGAAGAAATATCACGTGCACGTTTTAAAATTTCTTCATTTTCAACGATATCATCAAACACAACTGACGGATCGTTAACAATATTACGAATAATATGAGTATAAGAGCGTGAGTGGATGGTTTCAGAGAATGACCATGTTTCAACCCACGTCTCTAACTCTGGGATTGAGATTAAAGGTAAGAATGCCACGTTAGGGCTTCTTCCTTGAATCGAATCCAACAGTGTTTGATATTTTAAGTTACTAATAAAAATATGTTTTTCATGATCAGGTAACGCATTATAGTCAATACGATCACGAGAAACGTCCACTTCTTCTGGACGCCAGAAGAAGGAGAGCTGTTTTTCAATTAGCTTTTCAAAAATAGGATATTTTTGCTGATCATAACGCGCTACGTTAACAGGTTGCCCAAAAAACATGGGCTCCTGAAGTTGATCATTTTTAACTTGTGAAAAAGTAGTATAAGACATAGCTTCCTCAATTAAATTTTACACGCGCCGCCTTCACAATCTGAATCTTCCGTCTCAACGACTTCTTCCAGATCACCCTGTACATCGTCTGCACCGTCACGGGTATTGTGATAATAAAGTGTTTTCACACCATATTTGTAAGCGAGCAGCAAATCTTTCAGCAGTTGGTTCATTGGAACCTTACCGCTAGGGAAACGAGTAGGATCGTAGTTAGTGTTTGCAGAAATCGCTTGGTCAACGAATTTTTGCATAATACCGACTAACTGCAAGTAACCTTCAATACTTGGCATTTGCCACAGTAATTCATAAGCGCCTTTCAAACGCTCATACTCAGGAACCACTTGACGTAAAATACCGTCTTTAGAGGCTTTAATACTGATATAACCACGCGGTGGCTCGATACCATTTGTCGCATTCGAAATCTGTGAAGAGGTTTCTGATGGCATCAGCGCGGATAGTGTTGAGTTACGTAAACCGTACTCTTTAATGTCTTTGCGTAAGCCTTCCCAATCGTAATGCAGTGGTTCATTGGTCAGTACATCTAATGATTTTTTATAGGTATCAATAGGTAAAATACCTTCAGCGTAAGTGGTTTCATTAAACCATGGGCATGCGCCTTGTTCTTTCGCTAATTCATTAGATGCTTTTAATAAATAGTATTGAATAGCTTCAAATGCACGATGGGTTAAGTTATTTGCACTACCATCAGAGTAGCGGACACCGTGTTTTGCTAAATAATAAGCAAAGTTAATAACACCAATACCTAAAGTACGACGACCCATTGCCCCTTTTTGAGCAGCCAAGATTGGATAGTCTTGATAATCTAACAAGGCGTCAAGTGAACGAACGGCTAAACGAGCAAGTTCTTCTAAATCATCAAGATTTTCAATTGCACCTAAGTTAAATGCAGATAACGTACACAGTGCAATTTCACCATTAGGATCTTTAATATCATTTAATGGTTTAGTTGGCAGTGCAATTTCTAAGCATAAGTTTGATTGGCGAATTGGTGCAACAGCCGGATCAAATGGGCTATGTGTATTACAATGGTCAACGTTCTGAATGTAAATGCGGCCAGTTGAGGCACGTTCTTGCATCATTAATGAGAATAACTCAACCGCTTTAACTTGTTTTTGGCGGATACTTTTGTCTTTCTCATATTGTACATATAAGCGTTCAAATTCGTCTTGGTCTGCAAAGAATGCATCGTATAAACCAGGAACATCAGAAGGGCTGAATAAAGTAATATCCTGACCTTTGATTAAACGCTCATACATTAATTTGTTTAATTGCACGCCATAATCTAAATGACGAACACGGTTATCTTCAACACCACGGTTATTTTTCAGTACCAGCAGGCTTTCAACTTCTAAATGCCATAATGGGTAGAATAAGGTTGCCGCACCACCACGAACACCACCTTGCGAGCAAGATTTCACCGCAGTTTGGAAGTGTTTATAGAAAGGGATACAGCCTGTGTGGAATGCTTCACCATTACGAATAGCGCTACCTAATGCACGAATACGACCTGCATTGATACCAATACCCGCACGTTGAGAAACGTATTTCACAATAGCACTTGATGTCGCATTGATAGAATCAAGGCTGTCGTCGCACTCAATTAAAACGCAAGAGCTAAATTGACGAGTTGGTGTTCTTACACCCGCCATGATTGGCGTTGGTAATGAAATTTTAAAGGTTGAAATCGCATTATAGAAGCGTTCGATATAGTCCATACGAGTTGCTTGTGGATAACGAGAAAACAAGCAAGCAGCGACTAGAACGTATAAAAATTGCGCACTTTCGTAAATTTCACCTGTAATACGGTTTTGAACGAAGTATTTGCCTTCTAATTGTTTAACCGCAGCGTAGGAGAAATTCATATCACGTTGATGAACAATAAAGTTATTCATCTGTTCGAACTCTTCTTGCGTGTAATCTTCGAGAAGATGGCGATCGTATTTGCCTAAATCGACTAATTTTTTAACGTGATCATATAGTGCTGGAGGCTCAAATTGGCCATACGCTTTTTTACGTAGATTAAATACGGCAAGACGGGCAGCGAGATACTGATAATCAGGCGTTTCAGCAGAGATTAAGTCTGCAGCAGCTTTTACCAGTGTTTCATGGATATCAGCAGTTTTGATACCATCATAAAACTGAATCTGAGAACGTAATTCAACTTGAGATACAGAGACATTTTCTAGACCTTCAGCGGCCCAGGCGATAACACGGTGAATTTTGTCTAAGTCAATGCGTTCTTTATGACCATCACGTTTTGTGACTAGCAGGCTGTGATTCATGAGCGATGCACCTTTCTTGCATTAGTGTTACCTGAAATTTTATACCGCAAAAAAACGCTCCCGATGACAATTTGTGTCAAGGAGTCTTGTGGTGTGAAATTTAAGGAAACACAATATATAGGGGTTGGTTCAAATGGTGATAACAAGATAAAGGTAATTGAGAGATTGATCAAGTGTACAAATCTGATTGTTTCTGTGGATAAATAGGGGATAAATTTTTTAATAACTGCCTGTACCCTGCATAAATACAGGCAGTAAGAAACACAAATTCAAGTGACAACGATGTAAAGTCAATTTTAAAAAATGTGATCGTTTGATGTTTTATTAAACCAAATCAAACTTTCAGTTTCATGAATTCGAGTTATGTGTCGATTGTGTGTGCACCATATAATTCACATCGACATTTGGCGCTAATCGGAATTTGTCAGTGATTGGGTTATAATGTAAACCAATCATATTTTTGCTACGTAAATCGGTTTCATCGACCCAACTAAGCAATTCTGATGGGCGAATAAACTTATTAGCATCATGTGTGCCTTTAGGTACCATATTCAGAATATACTCCGCACCTACGACCAGCATTAGCCACGCTTTTTTATTACGATTGATGGTTGAGAAGAAAACATTTCCACCAGGTTTTACCAGTTTTGCACAGGCTCTTACCACAGAAGATGGATCAGGAACGTGCTCTAACATCTCCATACAGGTAACGATGTCGTAAGTTTGTGGGTTGTCATTCGCGTGGTTTTCAACGGTATCTTGAATGTAAGTGACAGGTATACCCGATTCCAGTGAGTGTAAACGTGCAACTTGTAATGGCTCTGTACCCATATCAAGTCCAGTTACTTCAGCTCCAGCACATGCCATACTTTCAGACAAAATACCGCCACCACAACCGACATCTAGGACTTTTTTTCCAAATAGGCCGTCTGCGCGTTCTTGAATATAGTTGAGTCTTAGTGGGTTGATGCGGTGTAATGGCTTAAATTCACCTTCAAGATCCCACCACCGTGATGCGACGCTTTCAAACTTGTCGATTTCATGCTGATCCACGTTAGCATGTAAAGAGGTTGTTTTATCATTCATCAGAAAGTATTACTCCTATTTTCATATTGCCATGATTCTACCAACGTTAGACGGTGAAATCGAAGAGAATAGCGAAAGGATCATTAATTTAGTTGTTTCCTTTTTCCAAAAATTGGCGATTTGTGGTATAGTTCTAAACCTTTGAATCCGTAGTATGAGGGACAGTGGCTCCATGAGCGACATTGCCAGAGAAATCACACCAGTTAATATCGAAGAAGAGCTGAAAAGCTCATATTTGGATTATGCGATGTCTGTTATTGTAGGACGCGCATTACCCGATGTTCGAGACGGACTGAAGCCAGTACACCGCCGAGTGCTTTTCGCGATGAATGTACTAGGAAACGATTGGAATAAACCTTATAAAAAATCAGCCCGTGTTGTTGGGGATGTTATCGGTAAATATCACCCGCACGGTGACAGTGCTGTTTATGAAACGATTGTTCGTTTAGCACAGCCTTTTTCTATGCGTTACATGTTGGTTGACGGGCAGGGTAACTTCGGGTCAGTTGATGGTGACTCGGCGGCTGCGATGCGTTATACCGAAGTTCGTATGGCGAAAATCGCCCATGAACTGCTGGCGGATTTGGAAAAAGAAACGGTTGATTTTGTTCCTAACTATGATGGAACAGAACATATTCCGGCAGTAATGCCAACCCGTATTCCAAACTTGTTAGTCAATGGTTCTTCAGGGATTGCGGTAGGGATGGCAACAAACATTCCTCCACATAACCTAGGCGAAGTTATCGACGGCTGTCTTGCTTACGTTGATAACGAAGACATCACGATTGAAGAGTTGATGGAACATATTACGGGGCCTGATTTCCCGACTGCCGCTATTATTAATGGTCGCAGAGGAATTTTAGATGCTTACCGTACTGGTCGCGGAAAAATTTATATCCGTGCTCAGGCTGATATCGAAACTGATGAGAAGACAGGTCGCGAAACTATTATCGTGACAGAAATTCCTTATCAGGTGAATAAAGCTCGCTTAATTGAAAAAATTGCAGAGCTTGTTAAAGATAAGCGTATTGAAGGTATTAGCGGCTTACGTGATGAGTCTGATAAAGACGGTATGCGTATTGTCGTTGAAATCAAACGTGATGCTGTGGGTGAAGTGGTATTAAATCACTTATTCTCACAAACACAAATGCAGGTTTCTTTTGGTATTAATATGGTTGCGCTTCACCAAGGCCAGCCAAAATTATTAAATTTAAAAGAAATTATCTCTGCCTTTATTCGTCACCGTCGTGAAGTTGTTACTCGTCGTACTATTTTCGAATTACGTAAAGCACGCGACCGCGCCCATATCTTAGAAGCACTGGCTGTTGCCTTGGCGAACATTGACCCAGTTATTGAAATGATCCGTCAAGCACCAAATCCAGCAGAAGCAAAAGCGGCGTTAATTGCACAACCTTGGGATTTAGGTAGCGTTTCTACCATGTTAGAGCGTGCTGGTGACAGCAATGTTGCTCGTCCTGAATGGTTAGAGCCACAATATGGTGTGCATGACGGTAAGTACTATCTAACAGAGCAACAAGCTCAGGCTATTTTGGATCTGCGTTTGCAGAAACTGACCGGCCTTGAACATGAAAAACTGTTAGATGAATATCGTGAGTTATTGCTCCAAATTGCTGAGCTATTACATATCTTAAGAAGCCCAGAGCGTCTGATGGAAGTCATTCGTGAAGAGCTAAATGCGATTAAAGATCAATATAACGATCCTCGTCGTACTGAAATCACTGAAAATACAGCAGATATTAATATCGAAGACTTGATCAATGAAGAAAATGTTGTTGTGACACTTTCTCATCAAGGTTACGTTAAATATCAGCCTCTTACCGATTACGAAGCACAGCGTCGTGGCGGTAAAGGTAAATCAGCAGCAAGAATTAAAGAAGAAGACTTTATCGATCGTCTGTTGGTAGCTAACACCCATGACACCATTCTGTGCTTCTCAAGCCGTGGTCGTCTCTACTGGATGAAAGTTTACCAATTACCAGAAGCAAGTCGCGGTGCTCGTGGTCGCCCAATTATCAACTTATTACCTCTTGAGCAAAATGAACGTATTACGGCTATTTTGCCAGTGAGAGAGTATGAAGAAGGTAAGTTTGTCTTTATGGCAACAGCAAGCGGCACCGTGAAGAAAACACCTCTGCAAGATTTCAGCCGTCCTCGTAGTGCAGGTATTATTGCCGTCAACTTAAATGAAGGTGATGAGTTAATCGGTGTTGATTTAACCGACAGCACTAACGAAGTTATGTTGTTCTCTGCGGATGGTAAAGTGGTTCGCTTTGCAGAAGATTGTGTTCGCCCAATGGGACGTACTGCGACAGGTGTTCGTGGTATGAAACTGAGCGATGACGATAAAGTGGTTTCACTTATCATCCCTCGTGGTGAAGGTGATATCTTAACCGTAACTGAAAATGGTTATGGTAAACGTACTGCTCAAAGCGAATACCCAACGAAGAATCGTGCAACACAAGGCGTTATCTCTATTAAAGTCAGTGAGCGTAACGGTAAAGTTGTTGGTGCAATTCAAGTTGAAGAAACTGACCAGATTATGATGATCACGAATGCGGGTACATTAGTTCGTACACGAGTTTCTGAAGTCAGCATTGTTGGACGTAATACACAAGGTGTTACCTTAATTCGTACAACCGAAGGTGAGTTGGTCGTTGGCTTGCAACGTGTTGAAGATGAAGATGATGCATTAGATGACGATGAAGTTAATGAAGTTATTAACGAAGAGTCATCAGAAGCACCTGATTCAGATTTAGCGGATGATGCAGACGAAGAATAATATTTATCATTATTGTGATGTATAAATAAAAGAAAGCAGGCATAATTGCCTGCTTTTTTTATATGGTAGGATCAGTTCATCATCAGAAAAAATTATCTTGATGATAAAGATCATATCATTCAGACATACAGTAACTTCTGCTAGAATAGAATAAGTTTCTTATGCGGTAGGCATTATTGATTAGGGTGGTTGTTTGAGATATCTCTCGTCCTTTAAAACATCGTTAAAAATTTCCCGCTACCTTTTTCGTGTATTAGGTATCATGTTGTGGGCGATGGGTGCATTGTTAACCATGTTTTACCTCATCAATATTTTCAATGACACAAAGTCAGATATTCGGCAAGAGTATAGTAATAACTACACCAATCTCCTTGGCTTCTTTAGGCAAACTTCTGGCACCATCCGTGATTTACAATACCTCGCAGAACGACATCAAGAACAGATCAATTTAAATCCGAGCATGAAAAATTCATTATTTTATGAAGGACCTTTTTCACTTCATAAACTTAATGACACTGCGGATTGTGAATTGTTTAAAGGACAAACAAATAACTATTTTCGCTCATTTAACAGCATCTTATATTATTGGAAAGATAATACACCCGCCCTGCAAGGAATAAACCAAGTCTTTATGGTTGGCTCCCATAGCATGTGTATGATTAACTTCCCTTTGCGCGCATCCCCTGTTGATACTGAAATGTTGAAAAAGATGGTTTACGAAAATACACGTAACTACATCAATCAACGCGCACAAGGTAAAGAGGTTAACCAATATTGGATAGTGCCAGATGCAAAAGGAGATAGCGGCATTTTATATGTTATGTCGCCAGTTTATGCCTCAGGTAAATTTATTGGCTTGATCGGTATTGAAAGGGCAATTCGACTTGAATATTTTTCTCCCGCCAAAGACAGAGTGATTTCAATTCACCTTCTTAATAGTAGAAATACCACTGTTTTAAGCTATCCAGCAGAAAATAACTATCATGCCGTTAAACAAGTTCCTGATGTTAGTGCCCCTTATTTTGGTTTTGATGAAGACTTTAGTGACTTAGTTGCTAAGCGTAAATTATTGCCTTCATCTTTTAGTGTGGTGTATTCATTACCACTCAAACAAATTTTAAATGAATTCAAATTTACGATTTTTAATGCGCTGATCTTAAATATTATTTCAGCCATTATGATTTTTATCTTCGTATGGATCTTTGAGCGAAAAATATTCTCCCCAGCTGAAAACAATGCCTCTCGTCTGGAAGAACACGAGCAGTTTAACCATAAGATTGTAGCATCAGCGCCAGTTGGGATTAGTATTCTTAGAATACGTGATGGCATGATCATTTTAAGTAACGAACTCGCTCATAACTATTTTCGTTTACTTAGCCATAGCGATAAACAAAATATCCTCTCTATTATTGCAGAGAAAAGTAGCAATATGGTCGATGTAGTGACCAACAATCGTAATCATCTGCAAATTAGCTTTGTTAATTCACGTTATCAAAATGAAGATGTGGCCATCTGTGTTTTAGTGGATATTAGCGCACGGGTTAAAATGGAGCGCTCATTACAAAACATGGCGACAGCTGCGGAGCAAGCTAACCAAGCTAAATCGATGTTCTTGGCAACTGTCAGCCATGAATTACGAACGCCACTTTATGGCATTATTGGTAATTTAGAGTTATTACAATCTCTTACACAAAGCGATGATGCTGCTCGATTATTAAAAACGATGGATAACTCCTCATCGTTATTACTAAAAATTATTAGTGATATCCTCGATTTCTCGAAAATTGAATCTAAACAGTTAAAAATTGATATTAAGCCATTTAATTGTCGCCAAGTGCTCTCTTTTGTTATCTCTAACTATTTACCTTTGATTGCGAAAAAAGACTTAGCTATTTACTGTTTTATCGAACCTGATGTACCTAAAATTGTAAATAGTGATCCAGTTCGTGTGCAACAAGTTATCTCTAATTTATTGAATAACAGTATTAAATTCACTACGACAGGGTGTATTACCTTGCATCTTTATAAAGATGATTATTATCTCTATTTCGATATTCACGATACAGGGCGAGGGATCAGCGACAAAGCATTGCATGAGCTTTTTGAACCATTCTTCCAAGTGTCTCAAAATACAGAAAGTGCATCAGAAGGGACAGGATTAGGTTTAGCTATTTGTGAAAAACTAATTAACTTAATGGATGGGGATATCAGCGTTGTTTCCCAAGAAAATATTGGTAGCCGCTTTACAGTTCGTATACCTCTTTATGGTGCTTTAGAAGGCGTTGAGCCTTCTTCTAAACAGAATATTTATAAAGAAAGTAATGTTCGCTGTTTTATTGATATTAAAAATCTCTATTTAGAAGGCTTTATTGGTCGATACCTTCGTTATTTTGGCTTGAGTTGCGAATTACTTACTGAAGAAGTGGTGTTATCTTCAACCGATTTTATTATCACAGATTACGATATACCAAGAAAAGATAACTGCCAATTTATTAGGATCAACGAGCATTATTTTGAGCCGTCGAAGAAAACAGCTGGAAACGTATGGGTCTGCAGTACTTATAAATTAAACGAGTTAACAAAAATAATCCTGCAATTGCCACAAAATAAAGTGGAAGCAAATTGTGTGGATATGGTGGAGCAAGATACTGATTGTAGCTTACAAACCTTAACGATTCTTATTGTCGATGATCACCCAATAAACCGCTTATTGTTGACTGATCAACTGAAAAAAATCGGTTTTAATACAGTAACAGCAGAAGATGGCTGTGACGCATTAACGTATTTAGCTAAAAATCATGTTGATATCGTTCTGACGGATGTCAATATGCCAAACATGAATGGTTATCAGCTGGCAACACATATAAGAGAAATAGGCAGTAATATGCCTGTGATTGGTGTGACGGCGAATGCGATTGCAGAAGAGAAACAACGCTGTATTGATGCAGGAATGAATGATTGTGTATCTAAACCTGTTTCGCTTTCTATTTTAAGAGAAGTGTTGGTGAAGTATATACCTAAAGAATAATTCTAGATCGTGAACAATAAAACGAGTAAAAAAACCAAGGCTAATTTATTAGCCTTGGTTTTTTTTAAGTCAAAATAAGGTAAAAATGACGTAATTACAAAGTATTTTGATAGATAAAATGAAACAAAGTACAGCCATAATAAGACAAGCCGATTAAAAGGAGAGTGAGGGAGTCTCTGTAACAGCCTATAAGCGAAAAAACTAGTAAAGGTACGATATAAGCCATGCAGCTTATAAGGTGCTTCTGAACAGGAAATATTTGCAAGAAAAGAGAAAGGCAAACCCAAAGAGAATGAGAGATAAAGAGTAAAAATTAAAAAGCAGAGAAGCTCCCACAAAGGGATGAGCTTCCTGATTTTATCGGTGCGACTAAGGTAACTACGGTGAAATTAATCTGGGCCGTTAATTTCCTTATCAATAGTCACTGATGACAAGTAATTAAGTAATGCGATATCGTTATCGACACCTAATTTCATCATGGCTGATTTTTTCTGACTACTAATCGTTTTAATACTACGATTAAGTTTTTTCGCGATTTCAGTCACAAGAAAGCCTTCAGCAAATAATCTCAGCACTTCACTTTCTTTTGGTGATAAACGTTTATCGCCATAACCATTTGCATTTACTTTTTCAAGTAGCTTCGCAACGCTTTCAGGCATAAATTTCTTGCCTTTTTGTAGTGCAGCCAATGCTTTTGGTAGATCAGTCGGAGCACCTTGCTTAAGCACAATACCTTCAATTTCAAGATCAAGAACTGCGCTCAAAATAGCTGGGTTGTTATTCATTGTGAGTACAATAATCGACAAATTAGGATAATGTCTTTTAATGTACTTAATGAGTGTAATACCATCACCATACTTATCGCCAGGCATAGACAAGTCAGTAATTAAAGCATCCACATTTAACTTAGGTAAGTTATTGATAAGTGAAGTCGAATCTTCAAATTCACCTACAACATTGACCCATTCAATTTGTTCTAAAGATTTACGAATACCGAATAAAACGATTGGGTGATCATCGGCAATAATAATATTAAGGTTATTCATGTTTAATTGTTACCTTGCTGCAGCAACTGTTGAATCCATTTATCCAGTTGAGTGATACGTTCTTTGATCTCTAATTCATTATGATTTTTTATGTCATGCTCTAAATATTCACAGCTTTCTCTGAGATATTCTAAATCTAACATGGCAAAAACCCCTTTTAGACGGTGAGCTGTCTGGGCTAGAGAATAAAAGTCTTTATTTGTTGCTTCTAAGTGTAGTTTTTCAACATCAATAGGAACAGTACTGATAAATAGTTCCTTATAATCACTACCATTCAACTTCTTCCTATAATTATTAAGAATTACTTCGTATTTATCAAGGTTATTATTTTCATCCCAAATACTCTCTTCAGTTGTATCTAGGGAAAATGACTCATTTTCTTCAATTAAATAAGTAATAGCCTCTATTAACGGATCACCGAAGTTATAGTTACACTTTATTAAATCTTTTGATATTTTTTCAAATCCAACAATAGAACTCATTAATAATATTGTTGGAGATTCAGGGTTATCATTCGGCGTATCCTTAAGTATGATATCGTATTCAGGATAAAGATTCTCTTTATTTTTATCAAAGTATGTGGCGCCATATTTATCAAGCTGTTGACAGATAATTTTTTCTATTTCAGGATTTTTTATAGCGAGTTTTGCGTTTACTCCCTCTAATAATACGTTAAATGTTCGTTCTTCAGTATCTATATGCTGGTATGGGAGTGCAATTTGGAAATGAGAACCAATACTTTCTTGGCTCTTAATCGTTAATTCTCCTTGTATTTTGTTGCATAGCAAATGGCATAAATAAAAAATGATACCTGAATTAGAATAATATTTGTCTCCCATTGCTTGTCCTAAGAATGGGTATTTTATATTAGCAATATCTTGAGGGGTAAGCCCGCTTCCACTGTCAATAATATCTATAAGTATTTCTTCTTTATCTTTATTTTTAACTAAATTCAGATTAACGGTTATCTTTCCATAATTAGTCGTGCTAATGGCATAATTAATCAATGATAAAATAATCTTACTTAAAGCGGGACCATCGTTAATTAAAAGTAATCCAGGTCTTATATTATTGTGGAAATAAAGTGTTAGGCCTTTTCTTATCATAAAAGGTGATGCTGTTATCAGAATAGATTCAACTAATGTTGATAGTTCAAATTCATCCTTATGAATTTTCCATTCTTGGTTTTCTAACTTATTAATTAATGTAATGTTTTCTATCCATTCAGAAATGTAATTTGTTTTCTCTAATAATAAGCTAAGCAATTGTTGATGAGTGTCTTCGGGTAATAATTCTTTAAATTGATAAACCATCTCATTTATATCTTTGATAGGACGCATTAATTCTAATGACATATTAGATAAGATCTTGCGTCGTGCGATGGTATTTTTCTCATATTCTTGCTGTGCAAGTTGTAATTTTTTATTGATTAGCGCTTCGTTATCTTTATTCAGAAATATGAATAATGAGGTATTGTCAATATTGTTATTATTACTTGTTCTTATTTCATAAATTTCGTTGTTGATAGCCGTTTGAATTAAGCCATTGTGCTCAACTGCCATTTGGCGGATCTTAGATAAATCGATATGAGGCAGTAATTTTTCCGCATGACTATTACTAATAATCTTATGGTTAGAGGAAAAATTATAGACTAGTAATCCTATCGGAAGGTTTGAAATGATGTCGTTTGTCATCTCTTCTTTGATCCGTAGATTACGAGTCATAGAGATATAAGGGAAAACGTACTTGTTACGGATATAAATATGGCCAAAAACGGAGATAGAAATAAATATCAGCAGACTGATTAATAACCAAATATTTTTGTAGGCAATCTCTTTTATAATCGACTTCATAGGGTATTCATAAGAGAGTGAATATGGGATCCCAATAATCGGTTGAGAAAAAATCAGTGAAGAGCCATCGGTTGATATTTCAATGTTATTCTTGTCATAAACAGATTGCTGACCTGTCGGAAGTAATCTTAAGTAGTGTGGAGATAGCTCTGAAGGCAAGAAATTATTGATAGGCAAATCAAACGCCACTACGCTGGTTAGCTGACCCGGAACATTAAACATAATACGATAAGTATAGTAATAAATGTTTTCCGTAGACATTTTCCTAATAGGAGAAAGGCTCTCTTTTTCATCTAATGCAGTTGATTGCATCAATAACTCAGACCGTTTACTTTCAGCCGTTAATGTTAAATAGCTTTCTTTGTAACGGATCTCCGGTTTAAGCACAGAATGGGTCGTAATTAAGATAAGATCATTCCCTTTACCATTTAGATAATAAAGTGAACTGTAATCATTACGCACACCCCAAAGAATTTCGAGTGAATTTGCAAATCGTTGTGCTAACTGAAAGGTTTGCTCATTGGGTTTACCAAATATAATGGAATCTACGGTTTGGTCTCGTCCTTCAAGCCAAAATACATCAGAACGCAATTTTATTGGATTAAGTCGCAATACAGGAAACATCGAGGTATCGGTTATTTTATTTGATAACTGAAAAAGCTGATTAGAGTGATAACGGTAATCTTCAACCTGTCGAGAGAATTTGAGAGTTGTATTGTTGATAGCGTTTTTTTTGCTATCTAGCCAAGTGTCAAAATAACTGTAAGCGTATAGAAAAAGCGATATGACCATAAAAAGAAGGAATAGGGCATATAGACGAGTTAGTGTATTTGGCTTGAGTTGGTTCAATGTACGCATTCAGTTTGCGAGCCTTTAAGAGACAATGTAATTAAAAATAGAAAATTGAATAAACAATCACCATTATTCAGCCATTATATTAACAGGTTATCCTTTTAAAAGGGATATTCGGATGAACTTTGAGCAAACAAACAAAAAAATCTATTTTTTTTACAATCGGAGCTAGACAGCGGGGTCAGAGATAGGCATAATTCCGCGCTATGGAAGGATGGCCGAGTGGCTGAAGGCAGCGGTCTTGAAAACCGCCGATGGGAAACCATCCTAGAGTTCGAATCTCTATCCTTCCGCCAGAATTAGCCGGCTTAGCTCAGTTGGTAGAGCAACTGACTTGTAATCAGTAGGTCACCAGTTCGACTCCGGTAGCCGGCACCATATAAGAACCCGTTATCTCGTAAGAGGTAGCGGGTTTTTTCTTATCTATAATTCTCTTTTTCATTTTTCCTCTTATTTATTTTTATTTAGTTCCTTATGGGGTACTCCGTTTATTTCTTGATATCACTCTGCTTTTTTATCTTTAGTTATCAAAAATTAATCAATATATTAGTGAGTTAGCATTTTTTAAGCAGAAAGCGTTTGAAGATTGAGCAAACAGATAAAAAAGTCATTTTTTTTACAATCAGGACTAGACAGCGGGGTCAGAGATAGGCATAATTCCGCGCTATGGAAGGATGGCCGAGTGGCTGAAGGCAGCGGTCTTGAAAACCGCCGATGGGAAACCATCCTAGAGTTCGAATCTCTATCCTTCCGCCAGAATTAGCCGGCTTAGCTCAGTTGGTAGAGCAACTGACTTGTAATCAGTAGGTCACCAGTTCGACTCCGGTAGCCGGCACCATATAAGAACCCGTTATCTCGCAAGAGATAGCGGGTTTTTTCTTGGATCAATTTTAATATTGAAATGATATAGTAAAAAAACACCACATAAAAAGATTGTGGTGTTTTTGTGTATTATCGTGATCACCAACCCATCACAGACCAATTAAATACTCGTCCCAAAATTTTCACTTCTTCTAATGTCGAACGCTCATCTGGGTAATCAATAGTATTATAGCTGCGGATGATAATGGTGTTATTGGGGAGTCGGTGTAAAATTTTAACTCTCAAAAGATCGCCTTGTTGAATAGCATAAATACCACCATCAATAATTTTTGTATGTCCTGTACTGATAGTGACAATCGAACCATCAGGAATAACTGGGGACATACTGTCACCATGAACTTTAAAAGCAACGGCATCACTAGGTTGAACACCATAGCGATTAAATGTAGAACGAGAAAATCTCAATAATTCCACCTTTTGATTATCAGTGGTACAACTTCCGAAACCTGCAGCCAATTCAATAGTAGTATAGAAGGGGATCTCAACTTCATCTCGTTCTATCGGCGTATTATTATCCCAATCATCAACAGGTGTCATTTCATTTACTGAAACACCATCGTTTCTTTTTGCTCCTCGCCCATATTCTAACCATTCTGCTCGAACATCGAGCCATCGACTTAATGCTAAGATATTTGTTGGATCAGGAATTGACTCATTGTTCAGCCATTTCCATACAGCTGGAGCACTGACTTTTATGCCTTGCTCAGCGAGTGCATCTGTAATTCTTTTACCTAATCCACGTCCTGCAATCCCTGAATCTAAGCAAGCTTCTTGAAGCCTTTTTGTGAACTCCGTTTTATTATCATTTTTAACCACTGGTTAATTTCCTTTGCTGCTTGACGTCACTTTGGTTAAAATATAGCATTAACTATTAGTTAATAAAAGTGCGAAAAGTACAAAAAAGTAACTAAATAAACCAATGCAAGAGTGGTAAGTAAAAATCACGTTGAGATAACGCCGTAAAATGCGGGTGATTTAGATGCATAAATGCCATGCCTTGTCGTGGTACATGGATGACCAATGAGTAGTGATAGGAAATCAAAAGGAGCATTAAATGAGACTAGCAGACTTACCTAAATATTTTTCACCAAAAAGCATTGTATTAAGTGATGTAAGAACAGTGAAGGCAGTAGATTCACTGTCAGTGACTGATGTGATGACATCAATTAGTTTAGCAACTCGAAAAGGGCGAATGGGCATAGAGTTATTTTTAGCTAAACATAGTATTAATCATCCCAGTGAAGCAATAGAAAGCCTTTATCAATATGCACTAACCCAAGCTTATCAATATAAAGCCATTGATAAACTTAATGAAGATGTGAAAGCTAATGTTTTACACATTATTGCTAATTATGCTTTCCAAGATTACGCAAGAAGTGCCGCAAGTAAGAAAGCGTGTCCTGATTGCAGTAATGGATTTATTGAAGTTGACGTTTTTACTACCAAAAGCTACACCTCAAAATCTGTTAAAGAGCTTGAGCGAAATTTTAAAAATGAGTTTAAAGTTAAACCCCAAAATAAAACTTCTTACCGTGAAGTAAGAGAAACAACTCGAGTGGTTTGCCCTACATGTAAGGGGAAAGCTGAAATTCGTTTAGCATGTCGTTGTCATGGACGTGGTCAAGTTTTAGATAAAAAAGAGAGTGAAAAGCAGGGTATGTCTGTTTTCAAACCTTGTAATCAATGTTCAGGACGCGGGTATCCTCGTTTAAAATTCAGCGAAGTATTAGAGAAAGTACAAATGGTGGTGAGTGTTTCTAAAACTGCTGCGTACAGTAACTACAAGCCGTTATTTGAACATTTAGTTGAAGAGTGCTTTAAAGAAGAGTCCTTATCAGAAAAGATTCTGCAAGAAGTGACTGCTAAGTAATAATTTTCTCTATTTATTTATTTTTGTAGAAACTAGTTATTGACTTCTAGGAAAAATAAGCATACTATAACTCCACAGTGAGAGATTTGTATCTAAAGACCTCACAACAGAATATAAAGAGCCCCACTTTTGAAGTGGGGCTTTTTTGTATCTCTATTTTCGTAACTAATATAAATTAACGATATCTGTTAAATTTTATTTTCAATAGAAGACCACCATGTGGTCTTTTTTTCTATCTGCCACTTATCTAATTAGATAAAACATAAACATACTCATGTTAAAACAGTACTTAAATTTAAGTGCTGTGGATGAGTATATTATTTATTACAGTTCCTCCTATTGGAGGTAAGCCATGAGAAACAATGAAAGAAAATCCAGATCTATGGGAACAGATATTTATTGTCCTTTCTTCAATGAAAGAACAAGGAATATCAGCCTCTCTAGCTGGAGGAATGGCTATTCTTCGAGGTTTATATAACGGCGGAGGATGGAAAAAAACCTCTATAGATGGGCTGATGTGTGCAATGTTTGCTTGGTTTATTAAAGATATTCTAATTTTATTTAATATTAATCATGAGTTTGCTTACTTAGCCAGTGTGTTTATTGGCTATGTCGGAGTAGATTCCGTGAGTAAACTCCTTAAAGGAAGAGCAGGAGTTAAAAATGGCTAAAATAGCACGAGGTGAGCGTAATAATAATCCCGGTAATATCCGGCACGGTTCGAAATGGCAAGGATTATCCATAGAGCAAACCGATAAAGATTTTTGTCAATTTATTTCACCTGAATATGGAATACGAGCTATCTACAAATTATTACAAACGTACCAAAAAAAATATGGTTTAAACACTATTAAAACAATTATCAATCGTTATGCTCCACCTAACGAAAATAATACGGCAGGCTATATTATTAGAGCATCAAAAGAAATTGGTATTGAGGAAGATAATCCAATTAATACACAATTAAAAAATGTCGCTATTCCTTTAGCAGTAGTGATTGTTAATATTGAACTTGGCTATCAACCTTATTCAGAAAAAGTTTTTGAAGATGCCTGGTTGTTATTATGAATTATTTATTAAAAATAATGGCAATAGTGATTTTATGCCTAGGTATAGGATCGATTTGGTTAATTGATAAAAATAAATCCTTGAAAAAGGAATACAATAAAATTAATCAATCTCTTATTCAACAGATTGCAGAGAATAAAGATTATCAATTAAGAATAAGTCAGCTTAATCAACTTGATAATCGTCATTTACAGGAACTTGTGCATGCAAAAAAAGAAATTGATCAGTTGCGTGATATTAGTGAGCGTACTCCTGAGCGGGTGTATATCAAAGCAGAATGCCCCAAAATATCAGCCAATTCCACCACCGGCTTGGTTGATGCAAGCACCGCCAGACCTACTGACACCGCTATCCGAAATTATTGGGTACTCAGAGAACGAATTGCGCAATCAGAACAGATCATTTTAGGTTTACAAGATTATATTCGGCAAGAGTGTATTAATTAAAAATCCCTTTAATTAATTTATAATCAATAAAAATTATTTATAAAATAAAATAGATTAAATTTTTATAAAGAAAAGGAGAGTTATATTAAGGAGGTAAAATGAAAGATAATGATATTAATATTGCCATTCGTGAACAACTATTAAAACAATTTAAATCAGCAAATATTAATGTTGATGTTATTGCTGGTTATCAGCCAGATAAAAAACAAGATAATAATATTATTATGTTTTTTCCTATAAAGGAGGTTGGCCAAGGTTGGCAAAAAAGAAATTATAATATTCAAGGTAATAATGCAAATCATAAAGAAAAACAACTGTTCGAATTAACATTTCAGGTTCAAGGTTTTATTAAACAACATCCAAATTTAACAGCAGGTGATTTAATTCGAATGACTCGAATGATTATTAATTCGTTGTCTTTTGTCGAATCAATGAGAAAAGTGGGAATAGGGATACAACGTGCGAGCGAAATTAGACGAGCGCCGATAATAAATGCTGGAAATAGTTATGAGCATAATCCTTCATTTGATTTTAATGTCACTTTTTCCAGTACGTTATCTTTAGACACTGCTGCAACAAATTTAATTATTACTAATCTATATCGTATTTAAGGATAAATATGTCTATTAAACAAACGCGCTATATTGATATTGCGAGCGCAGTTATTGGTGCATCAGCCGCACCTATGCGTAAACTTACAGCTCGTATTTTCTCAACAAACCCTAAAATTCCAGCAGGGAAAGTACTTGAATTTGCTAGTGGGCAAGTGGATGAATTACTTGGTGCAGGATCACCAGAAGCGAAATTTGCTCGTCAATATTTTAGTTATGTTAGTCCCGCACCTATTAGTAAACCTAAAGAGCTACAAATTGCTTCTTTTGAACCCGTAGGTCGTGCTCCGACATTATTTGGTACGCCAGCAGCAACGCTTGATAAATTAAAGTTAATTGAAGAGGGTGCATTTACTTTGACTATCGGTGATATCTCTAAAAATATTACTGATATTTCCCTAAAAGATGTTGAGTCTTACGCTGATGTTGCTTCTCTGATCCAAGCTAAATTAAACGCTGAAAGCGAACCTCAATTTGCCAATTGTTACGTCACTTTTAATGCACTTGATGGTGCTTTTTTGATGAGTGGTGGTGTACAAGAAAAAGCGAAGATCACCATAGATCACTCACTTTTAGCCGATGCTATGGGGTTAAGTGACGGAGAGGCATCTGAGGGTAATGTGGCACAAACGGCGCTTCAAGCATTTATCGCTGCCGAAGCGATTTCTGATTCATTTGGTAGTGCGACATTCTTAACCGAGCTTTCAGTAGAGCAAAGTGTTGAGTTAGCAGAGTATATTGCGGGTGAAAATGTAAAATACCAGCTCTATTTATCAGTTCCGGATAAACAAGCCGAAATTTATAGTAAAGCATTAATCGGTACCGCATCAACGGGATTAAATTTAAAAACAGATGATGACTTTTTTGTTCAAGCTCTACCGATGGCAATTATGGCGGCAACAGATTTTGATCGCACAAACGCGACGACTAACTATATGTATCGTCAATTTGGTATCACTTTCCCATCTCAAGTTAAGACAGATATTGCGGCGGATAGATTAGATAAATTACGCGTGAACTATTACGGTGAAACAGCTGTTACTGGCACTGATATTAGCTTCTATCAACGTGGTTTTTTATGTGGAAATGCTTCTAATCCATTAGATATGAGTGTTCATACTAATGAGCAATGGCTAAAAGCCCATATCGCACAGCAATGGTTAAGCTTATTGCTTTCCACTCGTGGTATTCCAGCGAATAAAGATGGTGAAGCAAGAGCGATGATGGTTATTGCGGGTGCGGTTACGAAAGCATTAAATAATGGCACTATTCTTACGGGTAAAACGCTGGCTGAAGTACAAAAAATCGCAATTACAGATGCAGCAGGTGATGATTTAGCGTGGCACGATGTACAAAATAAAGGTTATTGGTATAACGCTGAAATCGTTGAAGAAACAGGCCCTTCTAATTTACCAGAATACATCATGAAATATGTATTAATTTACGGTAAAGGCGATTGGGTTCGTAAAGTTGAAGGCTCACACAATTTAGTTTAAGGAACAAACAATGAACGATATTTCAGCAACAGGTTTAAGTTTAATTATTCAGGCAAGTAACACATTTCCTGCAGGTATTCCTATTACCACATTTTCAGATGATGCTGATCCTTTAGATTTACCAGCAGTAGATATCACTCAAACCGCAGTAGATATTAATGGTAATTTAGTGAGTTGGTCAGCGCCTACACCTCAAACTGTGACGGTTAATGTATTAGCAGGTAGTGAAGAAGATGAAAACTTGGCTATTTTGCTTGATGCAAATACAGCAAGACGAGGACGTCGTCATGCAAGCGATATTATTACATTAGTGGCTTCTTATGGTGATGGCTCTATTACCACTGCTCGTAATGGTCGAATTACTAATGGTAGTCGTGGTAATTCAATTGCGAGTGCTGGGCGTCTCAAATCTAAACAGTACACCTTTATTTTCCAAGATTTTGATCGTGTCAGAGCACGTTAATTTTTAGCGTTATTCTTATTCATCTAATGGCGGCTTCGGCCGCCTTTTTTATGGAATTTAATTATGTTAATTAAACCAAAAGAGATCACTGTTATTGATAGTGATCGTGAAGAACATACTTTTATTATTAGCCGATTACCTGCAACGATTGGGCGAGAAATTCTTGCTAAATATCCTTTATCAAATGCACCTAAAATTGGCGATTATGAAGTTAGCAAAGAAGCCATGTTAAAAATGATGGCTTATGTGGCAGTTGAAAAAGAAGGGCAAGAGATTTATCTAAAAACCAGCACATTAATTGATAATCATGTGCCTGATGGGGAAGCTTTGATTCGTCTTGAACTCGAAATGCTGAAATACAACACCAGTTTTTTCGGCAAAGACGGGAGCCCAAATTTCCTACAATACCTACTAGGCAAGTTCAGCGATTCTCTCCCGTCGATTATAAAAACGCTGATGGCTTCTTTGCAGTCATCATCTCCGCGGGTTTCGCCTCCTTCACAGAACTCAAAACAACTATAGATCTAGAGGAAGCCTTTGATCTGTGGGAGATCGCGATTACTAATCGTTATAACGAGGCGCTTGCGGCGTCAAAGGAGAGATAATGTCTCTATTACAGGTATTTTCTCAGGTACTAATGTTGGAGGCTGAAGTATCTGATAGTGCATTAGCAAATATTAGAAAATCAGCAGATGAAATTCTTGTTGAAATGAAAAATATTGAACAGGGGGTTTCAGGAGGTATTACTAGTTTCTATAACTTTGTTCAAGAAATTCACCTCAATCTTGGGGAATTACCCGAAGATCATGACATAAGTATTTCATTTAATAGTGATGAAATGACAAGTGCTTCTGTAACTATTGAAAACTCAATTCAAAGCATTGTTAAAAGCGCACTAATGGGAACGCAAGAGTTTGATAAATTCTTGCAAGAAATCTTAGTGGGCATGCTGGGCTTATCACTTAATGAGCCAATAAATATTGATCTTAATATCAGTGAAACTCAAGATAAAATTAATTCAGTAACACAAAGTATTGATGACCTGAAAAGCGCTATGTCGGTGTTAGATTACCAAAGAGAATTGGTCAATAACAATGGCGCAGCGGAAGCTCATATTTTAGCAAGCCTCAATGCTGAATATGATGCAATGGAGGCGCAATTATCTTCACTTAATGGTGAGTTGAGTTCTTTAACTGAAGCTGAAAAGAAAAATAAAGAAAGTAAAATTGTCATCGATGCACTGATTAAACAATTAGGTGCTGATTACGATACTTTTATTACCACAATGCAAACGCAAGGCATTGAAGCGGCAGTTAAAGAAGCAAAGGCTCAACGTCGATTAGGTGATAGTGTTGATGAAACAGGTAAAAGCTATCAGAAAACCACAGCGAAAATGAAGGACTATATTCTTAACGCCATTGGCGCTAAGGATATTACGGGGACTTTGCAAAAGGTTTTTTCTGCTTCATTAGATCGCGCCAAAGAAATAGAGTCGCTAGATAAACTGAGTAAAAAAATAGGTATCGCAGCTATCGATATCGATGCATTTTCAGGTGTTATGGCTGAAATGGGGGGCACAAAAGAGGCCGCTCAAGCTGATTTGACGGCAATGGCCAATGCATTTAATGATACAGAAGATCCTATCGAACAACTTTTAAAGACCGCAGATAAAGTCAAAGGGATGAGCTTTGATGGAGCCCAAAAAGAGCTGGAAAAACTGGGTGTTGTCGATGAAAAAACCATTGAATTAATGATGAAGGGGCGCGAAGAATTAGAGCGCACAATGGGGGTTCAAAAACAATTTTCTGGTATTAATGATGAAAGTATCGAAAGTTCTATTCAACTTAATGCAGTAATGAATAAGTTTGATCAATTAGCAGCACAATTAAAAAATAACTTTTTAGAGATAATTATTCCCGTTCTTGCAAAAGGAATAACGTGGTTTGATAAATTAGTTAATTTTTGTATTGACAATAAAGATTTTGTTATCGGTTTCTTTTCAGCTATTGGTAGTGCTGTTGCCATTTTTTATTTACCTGCAATGGTGTCTGCGGCAGTTGCTACACTTGCAACGGCACTCCCTATATTAGCTATTGCTGCTGTTATTGGGATCTTAGCGACGGCATTTAAACTCGTTTATGACGATATTATGAATTTTATTAATGGTAATGATTCAATGATAGGCAGTATATTGGATCAATACCCCGCGCTTAAAGACGCAATAATGATTGTATGGGAAGCATGGCAAGTTTTTGTTCAATCTTTAACGATTGCTTCAAAGGCTATTGCTGAACATGTTATTGCTGCTTGGAATTATATATCTGACGCATTTAATCAATTTGTTATAGCGCTTAATGCAGGCATTAATAATATTATCGAGTGGGGGCAATCAATTATTAATGTTTTTGTTTTTGTCTCTGATGCTGTGGTTAGCGTATTTAGTTGGATGTGGGAATATATAGAGAAAATATTAGGTTGGGTTAATGAAGGTATTGATTCAATAAAAGGGATTTGGCAATCAGCAAAAAGCTTTTTAGGTATGGAGGATGCTGAAAACGAAATAAAAGTTGTTCAAAAAGTAGAGCGACAATTATCTGACGAAGGCAATCTCAATTACACCATTCCACAACCAAAGCCAGCAATACCCTATTATAATCCAGTACAAGATGTAAATGCGTTAAATAATGGATTAACACTGTCATCAACAAATAGTTTAAACCCGATGACCAGTCAAATGATCAGTAACCAATCAAGCGTTAAAAATGAAAGTAATGTTCAAATTGGTGAAATTAGAATTGAAACACAAGCCACTGACGGGCCTGGTGTTGCGAAAGCGATTAATGAAACATTGATAAATGAAGCTGCTAAAGAAATTTCAGAGCACTACTCTAGCGGAGGTAAGAGTTAATTATGATAACTGAAGTTAGAATTTTTGATTTAGAGTCATTTGCAACACTATTTGATAGCGTTAATCCGATGAAAGTTTCGATTACTGATAGTCACCAAGTTATTAAATTTGCGGTTGAAAATGGTGAAAATCGTAGCGACCACATCATTGTTGATCCTATTAGTATAAGTGTCGAATTACTATTAACGGGTGATATTGTGAATCGTTACTCTATTATCAAGCAGCTTTATGACGAACACACACTGGTGGGAATTCAAACTAGAGTCAAAACCTATCAACCGATGTTGTTAGAGAGCCTTAGTCATGATGAAGATCCCCAAAAAGTGAATGCCATCGAATTAACACTCAAATTTATAGAATGGAAAACAATAGAGCCTGAATATAATAAAAAATCTTCTAAATCGACAAAAAAACCAAAGCAAACCTCAACAGTCAATCGTGGAAATGTCAAAAGTAAAAAATCAACACAAATAGGAAAAAAAGAAAAATAGGAGGTAGATAAAATGCAAACTATTCCATTACAAGCTATTCCTAATCAGCGATTTTCTGTCGAAATAGCTGGTGTTGATTGGATTTTTACGTTGAAGGTCGCTAATCAAACCATGTTTTGTGATATTGAGCGAGATGGTGAAGTACTTATTACAGGTATTCGCTTAGTCGCTAATACACCTATTATTCCTTATCGTTATTTAAACCAAGGGATTAATTTAGTTTTTTTAACAGAAAATGATGCTTTACCGTGGTATGAGGAATTTACAAAAACACAATCATTAGTGTATTGGAGTAATGAAGATGGATCTTCGGCGAATAAGGGTGGGGATTGAGGTCGGCGAAAGGCTTCAATGGTATGAAGGATTGCGTATATCAGCAGGAGGAAAAAAATATGCAAATCCATTACAAAACGAATGTAAAATCGCTATTACAGGGCTTAATGCCGAGACAAGGGATTATTTGCTGACGGAAACCAGTCCTTATAATAAAAATAAGCAAGTTCGGCGACTTTATTTAGAAGTTGGTCGCATTAACTCTGGCTTATTTTCGCTTTTTATTGGCGATATCGTCAGTGCAGAAATAGACTCTCCTCCGAATGTCACCGTAACGTTATCTGCAAAAACCAGCCATCATTGTTCTGGGAAAATTATTTCTTCTAGTGGTGGCGCAATTCAAAAATTGAGTGAAATCGCGTTAGCCATTGCTAATGACTGTGGTGTGAAATTAGATTTTCAGGCGACCGATAAGAATATTGCTAATTGGTATTATTGTGGCTCCGCATTACATCAAATAGAGCGTTTACAAGAGTCAGGAAATGTTAAAGCTTTTATTGATGATGATACGTTATTCGTAAAAGATGACGATAAAGCATTAAAAAGCCGATTTCGTATTTTGAATATGAATTCAGGCATGATTGGCATTCCTAAAGCCACAGAGAGTGGATTGACGGTGAGTTATCTTATCGATAGTACCTCTGAATTAGGCGGAATACTTCGCCTTGATAGTAAACTAAATACCTCACTAAATGGCGATTACATTATTGAGCAGCTTGAATTTAAAGTTGCCTCTCATGATGCTGATTTTGCCTATACCGCAACATGTAAACGAGCTTAACTATGAGTAAACCCAATAATGATATTGCCAGTGTTGGTTCACTGGCAGGGGCTTTTTCGTCTGCATTTCGCCATTTAATGATGAATACAGATGATATGTTACCCGCAACTGTCATTAATTATGATGAAAAAACCAACCGAGCCATGATAAAGCCCTTGGTCATGATGTTGACTACGGATGATGAAAAAATCTCTCGAGCCTCTGTTGCTAACATTCCTGTGTTTCGATTTGGTGGCGGTGGATTTTTTATTAGAGCCCCCATTAAACCCGGTGATTTTGGCTGGTTAAAAGCCTGTGATCGTGATATTAGCCTTATTTTTCAACGTGGTGGTTTAGAAGATCAACCCAATACAACACGATTACATTCGTTTAGTGATGCTATGTTTTTTCCTGACACGATCAAAGGATGGGCTATTGATGGGAGGAACATTGACGCCTTAGTTATTCAGTCAATGGATGGTTCAGTCTGTTTCTCTCTTCATAACGATAAAGTTGTATTAGAAACCCCAAAATATGAGATCAACGCACCTGAAACGATATTTACTGGCAATGTTACTGTTAATGGTAATTACGCTGTAAATGGTAATAGTGATTCACAAGGTGGGCTGATGCGCCATAACGGAAAAGATATCGGCTCAACACATACCCATAGTGGGGTGCAAGCAGGGAAAGACAATACAGGGAGTCCAATATGAGGACATTTTCAATAAACCAGCAGAATGATTTTGCGATAGGTGCTGATGGTAACCTTCAAATTTGTGACAACGATGATGCAGTAAAAAATCTTTGTCAGCATTTTATTAAGGCTGTCCGTGGTGAAATGCTACATAAAAAAGATAAAGGTATTCCTTATTGGTCAGCAACATTTAGCCGACAAGCTGATCTTCCTTTATTTGAAATGGCGTTTCGACAACGTATTGCTGAAATAGAGGACGTTGTCTCTATCACTTATTTCCATGCTTTTCTAGAAGAGGGAACATTGAAATATCAGGCAGATATACGCACGATATATGGAGGATTTACATTGAATGGCTGACTATCGTTATATCAATAATAAAGGTGTGATTGTTCCTGATACATCAACATTACGAAATCGTGTAGAAGACGAATTTCGTGCTGTATTTGGTCAATCCATTAATTTATCGCCAGAAACTCCACAAGGAGTATTGGCGACTATGGAAATTGAAAATCGGGATGCGATTGTTCGTAATAATGCTGAACTGGCAAATCAAATAAATCCAGATATTGCTGGTGGTATTTTTCTCGATGCAATATGGGCTTTAATGGGCGGCGAGCGTATTAATGCCACACATTCCTATTTAAGTGATGTCGAGTTTACGGGTATTCCCGGTACTATTATTCCTAAAGGTTCTCAGGCACTCACAATAATGGGGGCTGTTTTTGAAACGTTATCGCCATTAATTATCGCTAATAATGGGAAAATTAATGGCGATATGCGAGCCAAAGAATATGGCTCTATTACTTGTGGTATTGGGCAATTAAATAAAGTGGCAAGTTCTGTATTAGGATGGGAAAAAGTGAATAACTTAACCCATGCAGTTGTTGGTCGTCATGCTGAGTCAGATATAAAGGCAAGGCGTCGGCGTAAACAAACACTCGCTAAAAATACAGTTAGCGTTGCAGAAGCAATTACTTCTTCGTTATATGAATTAGAGGGCGTTAATTCTCTTTCTTTTCGTGAAAATTTTAATGATAAAGCGTTAATTGTTGATGGTATTTCATTATTACCGCATAGCATTTACGTGTGTATAGAAGGTGGGGATAGCCATGAAATTGCTAAATCATTATTAAGAACAAAAACAATAGGTGCTGCATTTAATGGTGATATTGAAATAAAGGTAATAGAGCCAGCAAGTGGTCAAGAATATCCTATTAAATTTTCACGACCGAAAGAAATATTGGTGTTTTGCCGTGTTTCTGTAAAAAAATCCAATATTGATGCACAAACCATTATTCCTAATGCGTTAGAGAAATGGGTACAGGGTGAAATAGATGGAGACAATGGGCTGGTGGTCGGGCGAGAAGTCTCCCCTTTTGAAATTTCAGCGGCGGTTAATGCGGTTGAGCCTCATTTATTTGTCACTAAAGTTGAGCTTTCAACAGATGGAAAAAATTGGAATGTTGCATTAATTCCTATTTGTCTTAATCAAATTGCCCGATTACCAAAAGGGGCAGTACAAGTGGTGATCGTATGAATATTCAAGAATTTGATTTTCATTCTGATCTACTTAAAGCGATCCTCTGGCAATATGAAAATGCAGATAAGCTAAAAGCATTAGCACATTTAAAAGCGGCTTACTTTAATCAATCTACGGTTTCATTTTGGCAAAACTGGTATCGAGATGTATTTAATATTGATACAGCTAACGACTTTGGTTTATCCGTATGGTCACGTATTTTAGATGTGCCTTTAGGGATTGATATTCCTCCTAGTGATAAAAATAAAATAGGTTTTGGCTTTGGTAAAAAGAAAACCAATTTTAAGGCAAACTTTAGACGAAATGCGGATTACACTCTATCGCTGACTTTAGATCAAAAAAGAATGCTGGTGAGAATGCGTTATTTTAATCTCACTCAAAGTCCTACCGTGACCAATATTAATGAGTTTCTTAAACGTTTTTTCTGGCGTGAAGATAGCAAAGTCTTTGTGCTCGATCCTTTTGATATGACGTATATGTATTATGTTTTTAATTTTAATCCAGATGAACGTTTACGTCTTTTATTAGAAAACTTCGACTTAATGCCGCGTCCTTCTGGCGTGGGCGTCAAATATCGTATCGTAACCAAGAAGGCCTTTGGTTATGGTCAATATCGTAAAAACTTTCTGAAGAGTAATTTCGGAGAATAATTCCTATGACTAAAATATTTAAAACCCCCTTTGCAACACAAGGGGATAAAACAGTTGTGCCTGTTGAAATTCAATCTGATGGTTCTGTGTCTTATACACAAGGTTATGGTTACGATTATGAACGTGACCAAGTTACTGATCCAGCAGCAAAAGATATTGAACGTGAAAAAATGAATAGTTTATTTCACGATATCACCGAGTCTATTGGTGAAATGCAATTGCAGGGTTTTGCTAAGTGGTCGGAAGCAGGCAAACCTTATCCTATTCGTAGTGTGGTTTATCATAAAAATAAAGCTTGGCAGTCTAAAATTGAAAATAATAATGTTGAACCAATTGCTGGTAATGCATGGATTGAATTAAAAGCGGATATTACAGCGAATGAAGTTGGCGCTTATTCTAAAGACGATGCGGACAAACGCTTTCAACCACTAGGTAAATATCAAGTTGAAGGTCATAGTTATTCAAAAGCCGAAACTGATACGAAATATCAACCGAAAGGGAATTATGCCCCTGCGGGAAATTATGCTACTAAGGGCGAAAGCTATACCAAAGTAGAATCTGATGGTAAATATCAGCCAAAAGGAAGTTATCAACCGTCGGGCGATTATGCGACTAAAGGTGAAAGCTATACTAAAGCTGAATCTGATAGTAAATATCAGGGGAAAGGGAATTACCAAGTAGCGGGTTATAGTTACTCAAAATCTGAAGCGGATAATAAATATCAAGCGAAAGGTAATTATGTTGCTGCCACACGTAAAGTTAATGATAAGCCATTGAGTGGTGATGTAACGGTAACATCGCAAGATATTTTTTCTAATCAGGCGATTTCAATTGGCGCTAATCAAAATTTAAATAACTATAAAACAGCGGGTATTTATTTTCAGCCAGCGAATGCAAATGCGACTACAAATTTAAATTACCCAGAAACCATGGCGGGTACATTAATTGTTTTAAAAAATGCGGGTATTAATCAACTTTATTATGTTTATAACACGAGCCGTATTTATTCTCGTAGCCAGTATGATAAAGGTAATTTTACACCATGGGCAAAAGAGTTTAATAGTCAAAATAAACCGACCGCAGCTGATGTGGGCGCATATTCCAAAGGTGAATCAGATGGCAAATATCAGCCGAAGGGGAATTATCTAGCATCGGGTTATAGTTATTCTAAGGGAGAATCGGATGGTAAATATCAGCCAAAAGGGAATTATTTAGCTTCTGGATATAGCTATTCCAAAGGTGAGTCTGATAGTAAATATCAACTGAAAGGGAACTATGCTCCCGCAGGTAGTTATGGAGCTAAGAATACGGCTAATAAAACTGGAAGTGGGTGGTGGAAATGTGGTGATACAGGCATTATGCAACAGTGGAATGAACATAAATGGAGTGCAGGGCAGTCATTAGATTTTAAATTTTCAGTGCCTTTTCCTAATACTGTTTTGACAATAATGGTTACAGCCGCAGATGGGTATGCAATGTTAGGTACAACTAACCGAACAAGGACAGGGTTCACTTTAACTGGAAATTCTGGTTATATCCATTTTACATATATAGCGATTGGGTATTAATTTTGATTCTGAGTGTTAATTCTCAACTTTCTATTCCCAACAAAAGCCACCTATTTTATAGGTGGCTTTTCAGCAATAAGATAAAACTACTCTTTTATCTTACTTTTTTCCTTATCATCCACTTCAATTGGAATATAATAATTAACGTCTTTTAATAGTGATGCAGGTTTGTTTAAAAGAATTGAAATAGGATAATCATCTTTAAAAATATACTCTTCAATATCTGGAGCACCGTTCTTTCTTGGTATATTGAGTTTTCTAAGTAAAATACCATAGGTGTTATAGATGATATCTTTATAATCTAATTTTAATAATGCTTCAGGAATACTAAATTTTAAATATCTTGTGTTTTCTATCTGAGTTCGATGAGTCAATTGAGCATTATAAATTTCAGGCGTATTACCCATCATAGTTGAATATTTAACGGTTAATTCATCATTTTTCTTAGATAAAATATTATGTACCGCATAGACTTTATCATGTTTATAAAGTGCATATTGAAAGAAAATCTTCCAGTAATCTTCCCGCGCTTTTTCTGTACTAAAATTCCAATCAATCATATTCGCTTTATAGGTATGCTCTATACCGATTAATGGAAGAGAGTCTATTGTGACAATCTCAATATCGAGGTTAAAACCACTAAATTTTCTTAACGGTAGTGTAAAGCCGTGAGCTTGCCAATTCTCTTTTCTACGATAATTATAAGGCGTTATATTAAACAGTTTTTTAAACGCTCTTGAGAATGTCTGCTGAGAATCAAAACGATATTTTAACGCAATATCAAGTAGTGGCGTTCTTTGTAAACGTAATTCGACCGCAGCACAAGAAAGACGCCTTGCTCGAATATAAGAGGCTAATGTCAGACCTGTTTGTTCTTTAAACATACGTTGAAGATGCCATTTCGAATATCCTGATTTCTGTGAGACATTTTCGAGTTTGAGATCTTTTTCTAAATTCTCTTCAATCCAATAGATAATATCTGTAATGACATTTTCGCTAAACATATTTAGGCTCTGATTAATAATTTATTTTCGGTAATATAAAAAGAAAGGCATTTAACCAATTTACATTAGATACTGTAATGAAATTAAGTTTGATTGTAAATTTATAAAAATATTATAACTTATAAAGTGTATTTAAACGGGTATCTATATTTTTGAAAAACCGATCTGGCTTTAACTGATTGATATATATAGCGTAAGTTAATGTCATTTAAGTTTTAAACCAATCATTAAATATTTTTTCTTTAATAAAATCTAAGCTAAATGTGTTATTTTTATAATTAAATTAATATAAGTAATTATCCGTAGAATAATAAATAGTTATTATTCTAATTTAATAGAATATAACTACATTATCCGTTTTGTTTTGGAAAAATTAACTAAAAATAGAGAAGATAAGTGCCATAGGGAAGCTAAGAGGCCAAGTTAAGGCGATTAATAATGCACTTAAAAGGCGCATGGCTAGGCTAGGATCTTTGGTTAAAAAGAAAGTAATAATAAACGATATTACAGCCCCAATAAGGTAGCTTATTCCAATAATAGAGATAGCAGACATAACAGATCATTCAGTAAATAGACTGCAACAATTGTACTCCAAAATTGTTAAAGAAACAGAGGAATAGGGCAAACTTTTCAATAAATGTCATTACTAATGTGCAAATTTTAAACATTCATCTCATTTTTGATCTCCGATTTCTTTGCGGTGTAGTCACACAAGATAATAACAAGGTTAAAGCCTAAAAATCAAAAAAATAAAATGTAGTAGATTGATTTAGCTTATTATTTGTAACAATCTTTATTGTTTTGAAAAGAGGGTTATTAAAAAATAGAACAAAATGGTATCGATCTTTTTTAGTGGTTTCACTATAAAAATTAAAATTTTTAAATGCTGATTTTTAAGGCAGGATAGTGATGAAGAGATAAATTCAATGTTTGTAAAGTGCACAGGTTAATTATATTACATCATGATATCGACAGAATGTAATAAATGGGATGAATGCCATTTTATACATACTTGTAGATAAATGAGCTTATGGATGGCGCGACTTAATGGATTTAAGCGTTAGCTAGGAAGCATTTAAAATCCCCTTTTAAGATTGAAAAGGGGATTTATTTTTATGTCTTTTTCGGATCGGGGTTAATAGCCGTCACTATATTAAAATGGTAACTTACCAAAGTCGTAATCCGCCAATGACGTTTATTTTGATGAAAATAAACGCTGTTTTGATTAATAAATAACTAGCGTGGTAGTTTTTATGATCCCTTATCAATCAACTTTGACGTTTTGGTTTGAAGAATGCACACCAGAGCAATGGTTTAAAAAAGATATTCAGTTTGATAAAGAAATTAGCCGCAGATTTGGTGAATTATGTTTAAGTGCGAGTCGTGGCGAGCTGGCATCATGGAGAGAAACAATAGAAGGGCGCTTAGCTGAGATTATTATTCTTGATCAGTTCTCACGTAATATTTGGCGTGATACGCCAAAAGCTTTTGCCCAAGATAATATGGCATTAATCTTAGCGCAAGAAGCTATCCGATTACCTGAATACCTGACTTTAACACCTGTTAAACGTAAGTTTATTATCATGCCATTTATGCATTCAGAATCATCTAAAATTCATCAAGATGCGGTTACCTTGTTTTCTCAGCTTAATGATGAAAACACATATCAATATGAACTGCGACATAAAGAAATTATTGATAAATATGGTCGCTATCCTCATCGTAATGAGATTTTAGGCCGAACGTCTACACCCGAAGAATTAGCCTTTTTACAGCAACCGGGCTCTGCATTCTAAAAAAATGCATACCTAAAAAGGTATGCATTTTCGTTTATTTCTCTTACGGATTACTTTGTAAGAAAATTAAGACTACATTGTAATATGCCATAAGTTATAGAATGCAATACGACCTGATAACTCTGCAATAATGACCGCAGCAGCACAAGTTGCTAGCGTCATTTTTGATGCTTGGGCTTTTACTGCAGTAAATCCTACGATAACCACACCTAATGCTAATACAGCTAATTGGAATCCCCAAAATAGAGATTGGTCAGCGCTGAGTTCTGGGCCTGTAAAGCCAAGGAAACTCACATAACCAGAGCGAGTAGCAAAAGTGATAATGGCACCGATAATAAAGGACAATGCGCCTAAACGTCTTGAACCTGTTGCCATTGCTAATACACCACCGCCAACTAATAACGTCATCCAAAATTGCAATGTGGTGTAGTCTGTGTTCCAGTTAGCAATTGTAGGAATATGGTAAACTTGAGGAATTGACCAAACAAATGCTAGACCAAAAACAACGGTAAGTAGGTTACAAATTTCACGTAAGCCCTTCCATTTTTTCATCATAGTGAGTGCAACAGTTGCAAAAGCAAAACCTGTAAACACACCACTTAAAAACGCTTCATTACTCATTGGAGAACGACCAACGCCTAAGAGCATATTGAAAAAACGCAGTGGCTGACCAACGTGTAATCCACCAATACCTAAGCCAACTAATGTTAAAATCAGGGCTAAAATATTAGCATTACGCAGTTGGTTTTCATCAATTTGACCTAATTTTTTACTGATATAAGCAATAAGAAACAGGCCTGCTGCTGACGAACCTAAAACAGTAAAAAAGACTAGAGGAAGTTCATGCATGGTTTATACCTCCGCCGCATTTTGAACTGAGCCGGTTTTATCACCAGAAGGTTTCGCTTCTTTGTGGGCTTTGATCACGATATTTGGATTGGTCAAGCTAGGATCAGGCATTGGTGCAATACCACATTCAGTACCATGTTTTGCTCTGATCACTTCAATATCATCAAAATCAAGTGCACGTTGAGGACAAGACTCAACACAAACCGGTTTCATGCCTTGTGCTACACGCTCGTAGCAACCATCACATTTAGACATGAGTTTTTTCTTCTCATCGAATTGTGGTGCACCATAAGGGCAACGCAATTCGCAATAACGGCAACCAACACAAATATCTTGGTTAACAACCACTAAGCCATCTTCTTCACGTTTATGCATAGCGCCAGTTGGGCAACCTGCAACGCAAGTAGGGTTTGAACAATGGTTACAAGAAATGGATAAATAATAACTATAGATATTTTGTGTCCAGATCCCGTCTTGTTTTGCCCAGCTACCACCACCGTATTCATAAACACGGCGGAATTTAGGGCCTAAATCTAAATCTTTTTCATCCTTGCAACTGACTTGACACGTTTTACAGCCAGTGCATTTAGTGGAGTCAAAATAAAAACCATATTGCTTCATGAGTTAACTCCTTATGCACGTTTCACTTCAACAAGGTTTGTATGTTGTGGATTTCCTTTAGCAAACGGCGATGGGTGCCAGCTTGTTAATGTATTAATACATCCACCTGTATCTACACCTGTTGTATCAAGTGAACGCCATGCACCTTGCGGTACTGCAATCACACCAGGTAATACACGATCTGTCACTTTGACGAGAATATTTAAACGACCACGAGCATTATAAATCTCAGCAATATCGCCAGATTTTAATCCACGTTCAGCTGCATCAATTGGGTTTAACCAGAATTGATGAGGAATAGCTTCACGTAACATAGCAACGTTATAGTAGCTTGAGTGAACGTGCCCTTTATCGTGGAAACCCGTCATTTGCAGAGGGAATTTCTCTTTAAGCTTAACGTTTTCAACGCCTTCTTCATTTTTACAATATTCTGGAATTGCAGGAATACGATCGCCTTCTGGTAAAATCCAGCCATCGGTATCTTGCATAAGCTTTTCAGAATAAATTTCAATCTTACCTGACGCTGTTTTTAATGGATTCGCGATAGGATCTTGACGGAATGCTTCAAGTGCAACGTATTGATTACGGTTAGGTAATTTACGATCGATAATTCCTACATCATTAGTTTCTGCAAATGTAGGCAGTGCTGGGTTTTTCTCACGCATTTGGTTATAGCAATATTCAATCCACTCTTCGTAAGTACGTCCTTCGGTGAATTGCTCTTTGGTGCCCATCTTTTCTGCAATATCAGTTAAGACATCATAGCAAGGGCGGTTTTCCCAAAGTGGTTGAATCGCATTTTGTAAACGGACGACATAGTGGTAAGCACCACTTGCGTAAGAGTTATTGATAAGATCGTTTGTCTCAACGGTTGTCACATCTGGCAGTAAGATATCAGCGTATTTTGCAGATGGTGTCATGTGGTTATCCCACACTAAAATAAACTCACATTTTGATTCATCTTGCAGTAAATCATGTGTTTTATTCAAGTCAGCGTGTTGGTTACCAATCACGTTACTGGAATAACACCACATAAATTTAATACCCGTATCGAGCTTATCTTTATTTCTGACACCCGCATTTTTGCTGGTAAGTTGCTCACCGCGAGCAATTGCTTCAGACCACATAAATGTTGGGATCAAGGTCTTAACTGGGTTAGGTAGAGCAAAACTTGCAACTGGATAAGCAACGTTACCACCCCAACAACCTGTATTTGTACCAGGGCGACCAATATGACCTGACATTAATGGTAGCATCATAATCGCACGACAGGCTTGTTCACCATTTGAAGTACGCTGAATACCCCAACCTTGAGAGATCCACGCAGCTCTTGCACCGCCAATTTCACGCGCTAATTGGATAATACGTGCAACAGAAATACCAGTTAATTTGCTTGCCCACTCTGGTGTTTTTGCAATGCCATCAGGGCCATTACCTAAAATGTAATCTTTATAAGAGCCATTTTCAGGTGCTGATGCAGGTAGTGTTTGTTTATCCCAACCGACACAGTATTCGCGTAAGAAATCTTCATCGGTGAGGCCTTCTTGGATCATCACATAGCCTAATGCAGCGACTAACGCAGCATCAGTACCCGGATAAATAGGGATCCATTCTGCACCTAATGTTGTCACACTGTCGGTACGGCGAGGGTCAATAATGATAACTTTACTTTTGCTCTTATCTAACGCATTTAACGTTTCATAGAACTGACCACCACCAGACATACGTGTTTCAGCAAGGTTATGACCAAACATCACAACTAAATCTGAATTCTCAATTTCTGTTAACAGTGATTCCAGCATGTCACCATAAACATAAGGCACAATACCGGTTAATTGAGAGTATGAATAAGTACCATAGTCACTTAAAAAACCACCAACAGTACTTAATAAGCGTTTACATGCCGTTCTACCGTGTAAGTTTGCACCTGTAGAGCCTGTACCATATTGGTAATAAATAGACTCATTACCGTATTTTTCGATGGTATATTTTAATTTTTCCGCGATGATTGAAGTGGCTTCATCCCAAGAAATACGCTCAAATTTACCTTCACCACGCTTACCAACACGCTTCATTGGGTATTTTAAACGATCGGGATTATATGTTTTCCAACGTACAGAACGACCACGCAGACACGGACGAATTTGGTGAAGACCAAATGTTGAATCGTCATACATAGTTTCATTAGAAATACGACGAATAACGCCATCTTTCACATGAACTTTTAATGGACAACGGCTACCACAGTTCACTAAGCATGCACTGTATTTGATAGTTTCAGATGTCTCATCAGGACGAATACCCTGGGGAGTTTGAGCATTAGCAGCGAATGGTAATGAAACCGTTCCTGCAACAGCAGCAGCACCAGAAATAACGGCTGCAGACTGAATGAATCCACGCCGACTCATTTCAGTAATAGAAGTATTATTTTTAATTTTTGACATTGACATTACCCTAACATTTTTCACAACAAGTAAAGTTGTATATATATGTTAAGTTATAACCCTTCTACCTATAATGATTTATATCAATATAAAAAATGTTAACAAGGTTATATAAAAAAATAATTATTAAACAAATGGTTACATTTTTTGATAAATACCACTTTAGTGGTAAATGAAATATCAAATAAATAGGATTAAACAATCAATCGGTGTATAAAAAATAATATAACGATTATTATTAATATATAGAAAAACAAGATTGTTAACATGATAACAAAATAAGAGATTAAAAATATTTGTTAATAAGAAAAGTAAAAAAGAAGAATAATTCTCCTTTTTTACTTTATACAAAAATGATTTATTGCGGATTATTTTCGACAGGTAATCTGAGTGCTCTTACATCATTTCCGGTTGGAGATTGGTGAACTCTTAAGCCAAATTGAGGCAAAATAGCAAAGATATGATCAAATATATCTGATTGAATCGCCTCGTATTGAACCCAAACGGTGGTGTTCGTAAAAGCGTAAATTTCAATGGGAAGCCCATCCGAGGTTGGGGCTAATTGTCTTACCATAATTGTCATTTGCTTATGAACATTAGGATGGTTTTTTAAATAAGCTTCAACATACGCACGGAAGGTTCCAATATTGGTCATGCCACGTTGGTTTAATGGTGTTTGATATTCATTGCCCAAGGTTGCATTGAATTGATTAATTTCACTTTCCTTATTTTTTATATAAGGAGTCAACAAGTGGGCCTTTTCTAGATCATCAAGTTGCTTTTTATCTAAAAAATGGATGCTGTTAATATCAAGAGCAAGACTTCGTTTAATACGACGTCCTCCTGATTTTGTCATTGCTTGCCAGTTTTTAAAGGAGTCTGAAATTAGAGAATAAGTTGGAATAGTTGTAACTGTATTATCCCAATTACGCACTTTAACCGTTGTTAAACTAATATCAATAACGGCGCCATCAGCACCATATTTAGGCATTTCTAACCAATCACCAAGGCTTATCATGTTGTTTGCAGATAATTGAATACCAGCGACTAATCCCATAATAGGATCTTTAAACACCAACATTAATACAGCCGTCATGGCGCCTAAACCACTGAGTAAAATAAGAGGTGATTTGCCAATAAGTAGGGAAATAATCATTATCCCAATCAGCACAGAGGCGGCGAGTTTTAAGCTTTGAAAAATACCTTTTAATGGTAATCGGCCAAATGAGGATGAATTTCTCATGATCTGCATACAGAGATCCATAATAGAGAAAAGCATTAACAAGCCAAAAATTAAGCACCACGCTTGGGCGCTGGTGGTGAGGATCTCTTGTGTTTTACCTGATCCCATCCACACCAGCGCTTGGATATTAACAACAACGCCTTGGATTAAAAACGCAAAACGACTAAATAGTTTATTTATTTCTAGAGAAAGTTGCCATTTCTGATCGTACTGACTTATGGCTTTGGAAATTTTAGGTAAGACCAACTTGTGCAAAATAAAATGAAGAATGATTGCGACAAGAAAAATAATGGCTAAAACGAGTAGTAGAGAAGCGAGTTGGGCATACTCCTCATTGAATTGACGTATCCATGTAAGCAGTTGCTGCTGCATAAAATATCCTCATAGTTAATGTGGGTCGTATATTAAGAGTATAGAAACGAGAGCTTAGTTCAAGAAGGTGAATTTTTTGTTACGACAAATGTGAGGGTAAACGAGATGATAATTAAGCGTAGTAGAGTGAATAAAAGCCAGAAATAGTCTTTTGTGCGATGAGGGTGCTATTTCTGGCTTTATGCTGTATTTTATTTTTAAATCAAATAATTACAGTAAACGAGTTGATGATAATTTTACAACAACTTGGTGCAGGTTAGTAATAAAAGAAGTCATTGATTTCATATTAAGTGTCCTATTAATAAAATGTGATTCATGTCACAAATATTTTCTAAGATTGATTTTAATCACATTTCCATAACAGTCAATAGCTTTATACAAAAATATTTTAAAATTTAAATTATTTTTTATTTTAAAGATGTTTTTTATCGATCAAGTAGAGAGTTTTCTATTGAAAACTTTCTTTATCTTATTGTTTATTTTCTCTTTTTTACTTTCATCTAACAACAATGCTTAGTTGACTTTTTTCTATTGTGATTTTCACTCAAATTTTTTGCTTTAAGCTAAAAATGGAATCGGAAAAAGAAAGGAAATCACTCAATGAATATCGAAACAAAAGAAGAACGTTTACAAAAAATTTTACAAGGTGAGAAAAGTGCAATAGCACTAACACCACCTGTTTATGGTGCCCATGCTCAAGCCGTTATTGATGCTGATGTGGATATTAAATTCAATCAGATAAAATCATCTCCTGATGAGCCTGATAACGAAGTAAAACTGAATCGAGTTATCAAATATGAAGTTAGTGTAACGGGGATTAATCTACGTTTGGCTGAATGGCGCACAAGTCCGAAAGGTATTTTAATTTTACCAAACAACAAAGATGTCTACATCACAATAGTGGATAACAGCAAAACAGAAATCTCTTTAACGGGTAATCGCAGTGGTGTGGCGTCATTACAATTGATCTTAAAAGATGAGGATAATGAGAATATTGTTTATTATGCAACACCAATACAAATTCGTGTTACCCCACCTAAAACCAATCCTAACACTGACTGTTCATCGAGTAATTGTGAACAATTTGATGACTTGTTGACAATACGTTCAGAATCTATGCAATGGCCAAGTCAGTGGGAGAGTGTTTCTAAAAGTTTTGTGGTACATCTTCAAGATAAAGAAGGTGAAGATGTTCAAAATAAAGAGGTTAAATTAACTTACGATGTAGAGAATAGTACATTGCCTGTTGAGCCAGAAATCTATAATTCTGATGGCGAGAAAATTAATATTAGCAAAACGAATAAATACGGTATTGCGAATTTTAAAGTCAAATTTAAAAAGAGTGAACCGAAACAAGTCGCTATATTTCATGCCGAAACTGAAAATAGTGAAGATCTAGATAAGCCAATTAAATCCAGAGATTATTATGTTGAAATGACAACGGAGAAATTACCTTCTCCTAAAGTGCCTGCAACATTAAATGGTATTCTCAGCTATCATAGTGAGAACTATTGCGTTAACGCTAATCTTATTTTAGGTCGTGATATTAGTGAAAGCACCCAAGTTGGGTTTTATTTTAATGATCAACTTAAGATGTTGCCATGTACTGATAAATCAGCCGTTTCTGTGAGATTAGAGAACCAGTCATTAACAAATGGCATTCATTACATTTCTTTCTTCACTGTTGATATCTTCGATAATATCTGTTTTTCTCGACGTGAGCGTATTATTGTTGATAACTCTTTAACTGGGGAATGCAGTAAGCAAATTAAAAATATTGCGCCCAAGCCTTGTATTAGTGTCACTATTCCTCAGATTTGCGATCGCTACTTTAATTCTGTCAATATTAGACTTGTTCCTTCTTTATGTTTACAAATTAAAAATCGTGTAGCGAAAATGAATATCCAAAAAATGGTTATCATTTTTAATGGTTATTCTAAGGTAAATAGTAGTGAAAGAACGTTGGTATATCGCTCAACATTAGAAATCTACGCTGATGATCCTCGTTTAGGTAATTTCTTACACGATACAACACCTAATAACGATCCTATTAATATGGTTGAGATCGTTGAGCCTGCATTAGAGAGTATTTTGGCTGATGCATTGCCTAATATTGAAGTAGGGCAACTAGGTATCCAAGTGATGGTATTTGAAAAAACAGGAAATTGTTACCTTTGCGGAGAAAATATGTATACGGTATCTCTGCGCTTACCTTGTGCTTAATACAAATCTATTTTGCTTTATACTTAAGAGCCACCTTGCGTGGCTCTTTGTCTATGTTTCATCAATAAGATTATTATCACTAAATAGTCAATTAGTGAGTCATTCGTTTTATCGCATTTATTATCGATAAAATGGTGATAGAACTTAAAATAAGTTGTATACCAATTAACGCCATGACGAGTGCGACTGAGGTTTCAGGGCCAAAAGCAATTAAGAAATAGGCAATTACTAAATCTAAAAATCCAACCAAGATATTAAACCAGCCATAAAAATTATCTTTGATTTGTTTAAAGCCTATATTTAGACGCAGTATACCCGCAAAAATAAATAGGAAGCCGATAAAAAAGGCGAGACTAAGCATACCTTTTAGTGGATCAGTGACAAAAATATAGCCAAGCAGAAGATAAATAAAACCCGTTAATAACGTAATCAACATTGACCAACCAGAAGAAACTTGAGCATTAAAACCACCAATAATGCTGGATATCGCACAGGCAAAAAATACAACACCGAGTAATACACTGATAACAATGCCAGAAGAAAGAGGGTTAATTATACAGATAAAACCTGCAATAAAGCCCAATGTGGCAATAACAGTCATTAAAGTACATTGTTTTTTAACCAGTTTCTCTGTTAGCTGAGATAAATTATTTTTATTAATATCTAACATAGCCACCTCTTATCCTTATATTTGATACATAAGTTAAATTATAGCAATTTTTGCTTATATAACATGACTTAGTTACATAAAACTATAATTAAAAAGAGGTAAGGATGAGGGGAGCATCTTTAAAATAGAAAATTGAAGGAGTAAGGTAGTGAATTGAGATAGATTGTTAATAAAATTTATAACGGAGGTAAAATGTCTGATATCGTGTATTTAGACAGTCACTTTGTACCTAAAGAGCAGGCTAAAATATCTGTTTTTGACCGTGGTTTTTTATTTGCAGATGCCGTTTATGAAGTTACTGCTGTTATTGATGGTCAGCTCATTGACTTTAATGGGCATTTTCAACGCTTACAGCGTTCATGCAAAGAATTAGGTTTATCGCTTCCTATTACCAAAGAGTTGCTAATTGATGTTCATCATCAACTTATCGAAAAGAATAATCTTCATGAAGGGCTTATTTATTTACAAATAACACGAGGTACTGATTCCTCTCGTTTTTTTGATTTTCCATCTTCATCTGTTCCTTCCACAATAGTTGCTTTTGTACAACATTCAACAGTTGTTAATCATCCTAATGCAAAAAAAGGGATTTCAGTAATCAGTGTTGAAGATATTCGTTGGCAACGTTGCGATATTAAAACAGTGGCATTATTAGCGGCGTGTTTAGCAAAAAACTATGCACATCAACAAGGTGCTGACGATGCTATTTTAATTAAAGATGGCTATATAACAGAAGGCAGTTCAAGTAACTTTTTTATTGTTAATCGTGATAATGAAATTATTACACGGCCGCTAAGTCAGGATATTTTACCTGGTATCACACGCCAAGCGATTATTCAATTGGCGCAAGAAGAAGGGCTTAAAATAACAGAACGTCGATTTACACTTGATGAAGCGAAAAAAGCAAAAGAAGCTTTTATTAGCTCTGCGACTACATTAATTTGGCCAGTTATTTCAATCGACAATGAAGATATAAATCAGCGAGCCGTTGGGCATTTATCTCAACGATTACGAGAGATTTACCTTGATAAAGCACTTAAAAAATAATTGTCTAGACAGACATTCTCTATCGAATTTATCGCACTGCTTTCAGATTTTTATTGCTATATAGCAGTGCGGTAAATTTACCATTTACTATGTTAATTCGTTTTACTATGTTAATTCGTTTTACTATGTTAATTATGATGCTCAATAATCATGACGGCAGTTGTATCTGGCTCTAAAGCTCGTAATACATGAGTGACGTCACCGGGATAGCAAATATAATCACCGGGTTGTAATTCTTGTTGATTATCTAAAGTACCTACCATTGCGCTTCCACTGATAATAATAATATGTTCAGTCACATTTTTACTGTGAGGATCAGAGACTCTATCTTTCCCAGGTTGTGCAATCACGGTGTATATATCGCGCTTTGCGCCTACAGGGCAGGATGAAAGTAAAAAAGCATGATAGTACGCTTTTTCTGCACTAATTTTAAAGCCATCACCTTTACGGATCACCTTAACTTCAGGTTGTGGTGCTGAAATAAGTTGAGAAAAAGGAATATTTAACGCAACACAAATTGCCCAAAGTGTTTCAATACTTGGATTTCCTTGTCCCGCTTCTAATTGAGATAATGTTGATTTTGCAACACCAGCTCGTCTTGCTATTTCAGCAAGTGAAAGACCCGCTTTTTTTCTTTCTCTAGCTAGTGCTTGAGAAATAATTTCAATAGGCGCACAAGGTGATGACATCATAGCTTCCTTCAAAAATCATCTTGCAAAAAAATAAATCGTTCAACATAATGAACGAATGGTTCGATAAAAAATACTATATTCTATGCAAATTAACAGTCGTCTTGATAATAACGTACTTAGAGATATTGTGCTTGTTTCATTAGCTGACGGTATTGTCGGTATCTCTTATGGTGCTTTAGCTCACACACAGGGTTTTGATTTTTGGGTGCCGTTGGTGTTATCCATTTTTGTTTTGGCGGGTGCTTCTGAATTTCTTTTTATTGGCGTTGTGGCAATGGGAGGAAGTGCAATATATGCGGCTCTTGCGGGATTAATGGTGAATGCACGACATATTCCTTTTAGCATGGCAGTAAAGGATTTACCAGGAAAAGGGCTTAAATCATTATTAGGTTTTCATATATTAAATGATGAGAGTGTTGTATTTGGTTTATCTCAACGTACCGCTGAACAAAATAAATTAGCATTTTGGGCTTGTGGGTTAGGAATTTTACTTGTTTGGCCTTTGGGAACCATGCTTGGTGTTTACTTGGGGTCATTTATCGTAGATATAAAGATGCTAGGGCTGGATGCGATGTTTCCAGCTATTATTCTTGCATTAAGTTTGCCAGCATTAAAAAATAAACTAACACGTCATGCTGCAATCATAGGGAGCATTATTGCACTCGTAACCACATTATTCCTTCCTGCTGGAATACCTGTTTTATTATCGCTATTAGGCGTACTGTTTGTGATAAGGAAAATATAATGTCCACAGCTTCTATTATTACAGGAATTATTATTCTTGCTGTTGGTACATACGCCATGCGTCTTTCCGGAATATTGCTCAATAATAAAGCAGGTGTATCAGAGAGGGTTAAAGAGCTCCTCTCATTATCTGCGATTGTTATTCTGTTTTCGGTGGCGATGACATCGACATTTTTTGATGGTGACCAACTTGCTGATATTTCAAAAATTATTGGTGTTGGTGTCGCGGGAGTACTTACTTGGCAGAAAAAGCCCTTTATTATGATTGTGCTTAGTGCAGCAATAGTGACAGCAAGTCTACGTTGGTTAATTAATCTTTGGGGATAACACTCATTAGAGCCTCATCGCGATAAAATAAAAAGGAGGTATAATTACCTCCTTTATTCTGGAACATCGATTATCTATCTATTTATTAATCGTTTTCTGATGATTTAGCTTCTAAAGGTAGAACAATAATAAAGCCAATTCCTTTATTATTCAGTCCTTCAGTAACAATGAGTGATGCTTGAATTTTATTAGCGAGATTTTGTGCAATAGATAGACCTAATCCGCTACCTGTTTCGTTAGAGCCAGGAACGCGATAAAAACGTGAAAATAGAACATTAATATGTTCTTTTGCGACACCAGGGCCATTGTCACGCACGATAACATGTATCCCTTCGGCGTATCGATTCTCAATAGTTACCTCAACTTGGCTACCTTCAGGGCAATATTTTATGGCATTATCAAGCAGATTATTAAATATAGAGAGTAAAGCCTGTTTATCTGTTTTAAGTGTTAAACTTTGGCCTTCATTAAGTGATAACTCAATATTTTTAGTAATCGCATAAGGAACGCGCTGTGCTATTGCATTTCCAATGACGTTATAGATATCAATAGATTCTATTTTTAATGGGAAATCGTCACATTCTAATCGCGCCAGATCAATTAATTGATGAGAAAGTGCTGCTGCTCTATCAAGAGATTGTTTCATATCATCAATAATTTCTTCACGCTCTTGCTGATCATCGACTAAAGAAAGCAGGTGTAATTGAGCAATAACCGCAGCTATTGGTGTTCTTAATTCATGGGCGGCATCGGCCATAAATTGTTTTTCACGAATATTAGCAGCGTCAATTCTTGCCATTAATTGGTTTAGCTCTTTAAAGATAGGGCGAATTTCTTTAAATTGCTGACTGACATTAATAGGCGTTAAATTACGTGGTTTACGATTAGAAATAAGTTCTGCTGCTTGTCTTAAAGGGCGTAAACTAAAATAAGCAGTAATTAAGATTGCAAAAATAACAGTTGCGAGAATAAATAGAAAAGGAACAAAGGTGCCTTCAACAGGGTTACCAATAACATGGCCTCTGTCTTCAACCGATTCACCGATAAACACTTTTATTTTATGTTTTTCTCCCCAGCTAAAAGAGAGTATCCACTTTTCACCTGCGACAGACACTTTTTCTGATGCTAATGAAAGTACTCTTGTAGGGATAGGCAACTCAGGACGATTAGTATAAATCAGAGTATTATTTTCATCTAAGGCAATAAACCACGGTAAATATTGTAGTTCATCATCTTCACCATTAAGCATGGCGTCGATATACATGCCTTGTAAATTATGAGCGACTTCTTTGAGAACTTCAGGCTGGTCAGCAACAATCTCTAAGGTATTAGCAAAACCCTCAGCAATAATTTCTTGCTGTTTGTTATACACTTTTTCGAACTCAGCAAGATAATCAAATTGTATCCAAGCTAACCAAACGCCCCAAAGCATAACGATGGAGATAATCTGAAGGACAATGGTGTAAATAAAGAAGGAGCGGATCTTCATTTAATTAGTTTCTTTTTTTAATAAATAACCTACGCCACGAACCGTGATAATACGTTCTTTGCCTATTTTTCTCCGTAAATTATGCATATGTACTTCAAGGGAATTGCTCTCAATTTTATCGTCTAAACCAAATAAACGCTGTTCCAACTCTGATTTACGCACCACATTATCAGTATTACGCATTAATTCATATAATAGTTGGTATTCTTTACCTGATAATAAAAGCAATTCGTTATTTAAAGTGACTTGATGGTTTGCTGGATTAAGTTGTAAATCGCCAATAGACCATATTTGTGAAGAAAAACCGGCCATTCTACGACTAACCGCTTTTACGCGAGAAATAAGTTCAGGCATAGCAAAAGGCTTTGGTAAAAAATCATCTGCGCCTGAATCTAATGTTTGTACTAAATTATCAATTTGAGTGCGGGCAGTTAAAATAATAATCGGAATTTTCTCGCCACTTTTTCTAAGTGCAATCAGCTCATCTTGCCCATCACCATCAGGTAGACCTAAATCTAATAGCATTAAATCAAAAGGGCGTTGACTTAATTGAACACGAGCATCCGCAAGCAATCTGACCCAACATGGTTGAAAACCAGCAATTTCAAGCCCGCGACAAAGCGCTTTACCGAGTTGTAAATCGTCTTCAACTAATAAAATATTCATAATAATACCTACCTAAAATCGTCTTAAGAAAGTATAAGAGCCAAATAAAAATTGAGCAATATAATAAAATGTAAAGCAAGGTTTGATTAATGAACTCTTAATGTAAGATAAATTTTTATTTAATACGGTTTACTAAAAATAAATGACTAGAATTTTCAGGAATGGATTGAGATAAGTATGCTATTTATTTCATATTTATCACGTTAAGGCATTTAATGTTAAATTTAAAGATCTATTTTAGATAGAATTAGCATAATTAATCTAATGTGAATAATAAATACTTCACTCTATTATGCTAAGGTAACTTAAATACTTTATTTAAGATACTTTAGGTTTAAAAGAGAAGATTATTAAAAATTAACATTGACTAAATAAGTTTTTATATTTAAAACAATATAAATATAAAATATCAATTTTATTGAATAATATAACTATTAAATTTATGTCTTATTCTTTTATTGAAATTGGATAACTGTTTTAATATATCCCTGTTGTGCAACATTTTTATTAGATTTAAATTATTTACTCTATTCATCTATACTCTTGCAGTAAAAATTAACTACTTGAAAGGAATTGATTTTTTAATAAAAGGAATTTACATGAAATTAGATGGTGTTATTTAGTATAAATTAAATCATTCTGTGTCAGAAATGCTCCCAACCCTCTGGGAGCATTTCACATGATGTTATCACTGACAAAGTGAGTTATCCCACAACATTAAGTTAAATGGTAAATTTAATGGCGCCACTAATTCATTCACCGTGGTTTGAAGCTCTGCTTTTGCTTGAATCAGCCTTTGTTTATCTATATCAGGAATAAAGTTATCTTTTGCTGGTAAATCATCTAATGTGTACTCTTCCACCAAAACGCCATTAGCCCAACGTTGAAATAGCCAATAACTTTCTGGCATCAATGTATATTTTGTACCATCAATAATTGTTGTTTTATCTTCCTGATAACGAAAGGAAATAAGCTGATTTGCAACATTATCCCACATCCAACCTTTGTATGTTCCATCCTCTAATCGATTTATCGACCAATGCATATCATCAGGTTGATAAAAATACAGCTCAGTTAATGCAACATAAGGTGTGGTTTTTGTTGATAATGAGGCTTGAATAAGACCATCAGTAAAATAAGAAATATTAAGCGTTTTATTATCAATGTTCAGTTCAATACTGCAAGTATCCCAATGTGTTATTGTTAAACCTTCTTTAGTTGGTTTTTCTGGAATGGAAATCACGGCATCTGTTGCATCATTTTCTGTTGGTGGGTAGTAATGACCTGTAATATATTCACCGTTATTGCCATAGAAGTACCATGTCGCTAAAGGTGAGTTTTGGAAATATTTATTAATGATCAAAAAAGAGAGCAGTGCAATCGTCAAAAAAAGAAATATAAATCGTATTTTTTTAGCCATTTTAATTAATTGCCTATTTTCCGTTTGCTGGTCAGAATTCTATAAATTCATAGAAATAAAAGCGAGACATTTAATTAATAAACGTAATATACTTTCCCGTAATTAAGATAATAAGTGCACTTTAATGACCTTAAGATAAATACTTAGATAAGGATATTTTTCATGATTAAAAATAAAGTACTTGCCGCACATTATTTTTTAAAGGGAATGGAAAATGATAATTATTATCCAACACACCTTGTAAAGAAAGGGCAAGATTTACTAAAAGCACTTTGTGTAAAAATAGAAGCGACTTCACCTAAAAATTTGGCAGAACTTTATATTCTAACGCAAGAAACAACAGATCAATTTAATGAGTTAGCGGAAGAGTTTTATGAAGAAAATAGCGAAATTGAAACAGTAGCAAGAGAGTGTATTGCTGAGGATTTTTGCGTTATCGCTGATGAATATGGTTTTGAGAATGCTGATATAGAAGAGTTAATTGCAACACGAGATTGGTAGGGAAAAGATGAGAAAACCGTATCGTGTTTTCTCATCTTTCACTAATCTTAATTTTATCAATTATCACCTAAATGATAATGAGAATAATTTAGTTGACAAAGAAATATTTATTAATAAACTAGCTCTCAGTTTGGTCAAAAAGACTCGTAAGCGTTTACGTTAATCAACGCATATAACTTTTTTAGCCTGTTGTATCGGCAGTTATGTGCTGTTGTACAATCGTATTATTGGAGTCTTTATCTATGTCTTTTCATGACAAAAATTACTTTTTAGGTATTCCTAAACTTCCTACTCGAGCAATGATTTTTCTTGTTCCCTTTTTCCTTTCTTTTATCATGTCAGGTATTGTTGCTTTTATTAGTACCGTCAAATCGTTAGGAATGGGAACATACGTTATCTCCCCGTGGTTAACTTCTTGGGGGATCTCTTGGATGATTGCTTTTCCTACTGTTTTATTCGTCTTGCCGATCGCAAGACGCTTTTCACTGTTATTGGTGAAACCAGCCAAATCTAATGATTAATTAAAAAAGAGATCAGCAATTGATGCTGATCTTTTTGTTTTTCACAATGTGAAGTAAACCATCGCCTAAATGAATAAGATCCGATAGCCTTAAACTTGTATATTTAAATGGTATATCGAAAAGCGAAGATATTTTTCTTTGCATAAATTCTTATTGATAGCAGGAGGCTTTAAATGAGTTTGTTGTTCTCCCCTAAAAAACTAGGCCCCCATCAGTTAGATAACCGTATTATCGTTGCACCTATGTGCCAATATTCAGCACAAGAAGGTTACCCGACAGCATGGCACACGATACATTACGGGCAGCTAGCATTATCAGGTGCTTCGCTAGTGATTGTTGAAGCAACAGCGGTTGAGCCTAGAGGTCGTATTAGTTATAAAGATTTAGGCATTTGGTCGGATCAACATGGCAGTGAATTAAAAAAACTTGTTGATAATGTTAAGCAATATTCATCTGCAAAAATTGGTATACAGATTGCACATGCAGGACGTAAAGCATCGACCGATGTACCTTGGAATGGCGGAGCGTCATTAGCGCAAGATTCTCCTAATGGATGGCAGAAAGTTGCACCTTCAGAAATTCCTTTTGGAAAGAATCATCAGCCTCATGCTTTGGCTATTGATGAAATTGAAGAAATAAAACAAGCTTTTGTTGATGCTGCGAGAAGAGCGGAGTCAGCAGGATTTGATGTAATTGAGATCCACGGTGCTCATGGATATTTATTGCATGAATTCTTATCTCCATTATCAAATCACAGAACGGATCAATACGGTGGCGATTTTAATAATCGTAGTCGGTTATTAGTGGATGTCTTTGTCGCCGTGAAAAATGCAGTTTCTGATAATGTTTGTGTTGGTGTCAGAATTTCTGCGACAGATTGGGTTGAAGGCGGTTGGGACTTAGAAAGTGCGATTGCGTTAACACAACATCTTGAAGAATTAGGTTGCCATTATATTCATGTTTCTTCTGGTGGATTATCAGAAAAACAAGAAATTAAACTAGGTCCTAATTATCAAGTACCATTTGCTCAAGCAATTTATAATGAAACGCAACTACCTGTTATTACTGTTGGTCTAATTACTGAGCCAGAACAAGCCGAAGCCATTTTACTTACAGAGCAGGCTGATTTTATCGCTTTAGGCCGAGGTATTCTTTATGATCCTCGTTGGCCTTGGCATGCGGCGGAAAAACTCAAACAAACCATAAAAGTAGCGCCTCAATATTTACGTTGTGCGCCTCATGGTAGCAAAGACTTTTTTAAATAGTGATACCAAGCCATGGGGAATAACAGGGTGTTATTCAGGGGAACCGTGGCTTTTTCTTTAATAACCGTTATGATGATGCGCATAAACAGCAAGCATAATTGAATTGCGTTGTAATAATTGGTCGTAAATAAGATGAAAAAAAATCCCTTATTGCTTCAACCAAGGATTGCTTAAGACGATGTGTTTTGAATGCGAACACATCATCAGAGAATTAAGCATTCTTTGATGACTCATTAATTTATTGCGAGTCATATTATGAAAAATAAACATTGGTCGCGTGTAGAATATCTACACGAAACGGTTAAAAATAAAAATATTATCATCAAAGGACAACACAGCTATTACAGTGATTGTTGGGATGAGGGTTTTGAGACCTCTGTTGTTCGCTATCTTTATGGTGATGAAGCTAGTCTGCAATGGGAGCCATTGTGGGAAATTGATAAATTATATGTTGGCGATTATGTCTGCATTGGTGCGCAAGCCGTCATATTAATGGGAGGAAACCATACACATCGTATGGATTGGTTCTCTCTTTATCCTTTTATGGATAAAATTGAAGAGGCATATATTGGTAAAGGTGATACTCATATTCATGATGGTGCATGGATAGGAATGCGTGCAATGATAATGCCTGGTGTGACGGTTGGAGAAGGTGCTATTGTTGCGGCTAATAGCGTTGTTTCCAAAGATGTTGAACCTTATAGCATTGTTGGAGGAACACCCGCACGACACCTTAAATATCGGTTTGAGCCAAAAGTTATTGAGCAACTTTTATCTTTAAAGATTTACCAATGGTCAGAAAAGAAATTTGATGCTCTGAGGCCTTATTTATGCCAATCATCAATTGATAAATTATTAATTGCAGAAGCGAAATTTATTGAGTAAAACAAAATCCCTAAACGTAACCACGTTTAGGGATTTTTACTTAGATACTATTTTAATATAAATTAATCATATCACTAAAAGATAAAAAATAATGTTGTTTTTTTATTTGATCTCTATCTCAAATTCCAAAATATTTTAATTTCATTAAAATACTTATTATTTTAATTTTTCATGTTTGTTTTTATTTTTTATTATTTATGCTTTTTCTTTAGTGGTTGATTTTATTTTAAAAATAAAAATTAGTTATTTGTTTTTTTATTAAATTTAAAATCATCTAATGATGTTACTATTTATATTTAATAGAATCGTCAAGAGTTATTAAGTTGTTTTATAAGATATATAATGTGTAAAAAATAAAATACATATTACTCTATATGTGAGTTTATTAATTTTGGAGTGATATAGGTATGGTTTGTAATATAAATTTTAAGATAAAACTATTAGTTATTATATTATTTTCATCTACTTCTTCCTATGCCAATAATACCACGTTATTAGGTGGAAATAGTAAAGCAGATGGTAATGAATCGACCGCGGTTGGATATAATACATGGGCACATTCAGACCAATCAACCGCAATTGGTGCTAACGCGGGAGCAGAAGGTAAAAATGCAACGGCAATAGGCCATAAAAGTACAGCAATAGGAGATAATGCGATGTCATTGGGAAGTGGTGCAATGGCAATCGGTGACGGTTCTCTTTCTATTGGCTCTCAAGCTTATAGTGAAAATAAAGATTCAATTAGTATAGGGAAAGGGGCAATAAATAATGCTGAAAATGGGGTTATTTTAGGTAGTGGCAGTCGCCTTTCTGATAATGCAGATAATTCAGTTATTATTGGTAGCAAATCTTCAGGATCAGCAAGTAATGCAATTATATTAGGCGATAACAGTAGTAATAATCGCAATAATACATTATCAATCGGTAGTGATAAAAATCAGCGACAAATTATTAATGTCGCAGCAGGTACAGAAGATAACGATGCTGTTAATGTTTCTCAATTAAGAAAAGAAAAAGATAATATTCTTATTGAGGCAGATAAGCGTATTAATGACAATAACCAGAATATTTATAATAGAATTGAGCAAGAAAAAGATCGCATTCTTAAAGAGACAAATAATCAAATAAATGATAATAATAAAATAATAAAAGGCGATATTGCTAAAGCAAATGAGGCGGTGCTAAAAAGAAGTGAAACAAAAGCAAATGAATTAGCCAATAGTGCAGAGAAGAAAGCAAATCAATATACTGATAGTAAAATAGAAAAACATCAAGAGAATACGATTAATTATATCAATGAAGCAAAAAACGAATTTCATATCTATAGTGAAAATAAATATGCTGAAATAAAATCAGGCGTTGAAGATTATACTAATAATCGAGTGGATGAAATGAAAGGTAATATTGAGAAAAACACCAATGATAAAATTACCAAATCTGAAAATAATATTAAAGAATATACCAATAATAGAATTGTTGAAGTTGAGAATAGTGGTAAAGGATACACTGATTTTAAAGTCAATGAACATCATGAAAAAACAGTAGAACATATCAAGAATACCCGAGATGAAATAACATCATTGACAGAAGGGCGAGTTATAAAATCTGAAAAAAATGCCAATAATTATACTGATATAGAAATCAGTAAAATTTCCACAGGTATTGAGGGTGCAATAAATAGAAATAACGAAAAAATTACAAAAGAGCGTGAAAAATATATTACTCAAAAAGGAAATGAATATATCAATATCACCAATACTGTTATCAATGAAAGAGATGAGTCCCTAAGAGAATACATTGATTCGTCAAAAAAAGACTCTATTTCTATTGCGAATGAATATACCAACAATAAGATTAAGAATATCTTTATTGATAATGATGTCGCGCTCAATAATATGGATAACAAAATAGATAAAGCTGACAAAAGGGCAAGTGCAGGTATTGCCTCTGTTGCGGCAATGGCCAATATTCCTTATGTGACTAATCATACTTTTAGTTTAGGTGTGGGAGTGGGTAATTATCGCGATGCTAATGCCCTTGCAACAGGTGCTCAGTATCAAATAACAGAAAGTGCCATTATTCGTGTCTCTGCTTCATGGAATACAGAAGATCGCGGTGTTGTCGGCGGAGGTGTTTCTTATGGTTGGTAAAGCACTTTTATATTGTGCTCAATAGAATGAAAAAATAGAGATAAGGCTGTTTCTTTTTTATCTATCTGCTGGCTTTTATGGCTTGGATTTGAATAATAAAGGTAACAGCCTTTGTTTTCTATAATGAGCAAATTATGATCTTTCTTCATTCGGGTGGTGGCGCTTTTGAAAAACAAACAAGAGTTAATCAGGCCGCAACAGAAAAAGCACAAGAGATTGCTAAAAGTAAGATAAAACAAGTGGTGCAACTTAGATCACTTGCAGACTTTCCTGTTGATATTGAACAGATTGGGGTGATATTACTGATTGAGCCCACTATTGAGTTAGCGCTTGAAGTGGGGCGACAGTATTCACAATCTACGGATATTGTTATTGCTGAAAGTGCAACTGTAGGAAGGAAACTGACTATTTGTCAGATTGAGTTTGCAGTAACAAAAATCTGTGTTCTCTGATTTTTGAACTTAATCAGTTATCCACATTAACTGTGGATAACTCTTGTCTTACATGTTAGTAATCTTATTATCTATTGATTTTGTTGGATATTTTATGTTGATTGAAAAATATCCATTTAAATTAATGTTCTTACTCTTTGTTATTATTCAAAATAATAAATCACATTATAAAATAATGCAGTTTTTAATTAAGAGAGATAAAAAGTATGATAAATCTCTCTATAAGATGCTATTTATCGAATAATGGCGTTGGTTTACCGTCATGATCAACCGCAACGAAATTAAACTGACCATGGATCACTTCTTCACGGCCTTCTGCGTACATATCTTCAAGAAAAATAGAAACATTTACCGTCAAACTTGTACGTCCAACACGAATAACTTCACCCACTAATTCAATAATCGTACCCGATGGAATAGGGTGATTAAAATTTATTTTTTCAGTTGAAACCGTCACTAGGCGTTTACGGCTAAAGCGAGTGGCGGTAATAAATGAAACTTCATCCATCCAAGCTAATGCAGTGCCACCAAAGAGTGTTGAGTGATGATTAGTCGTGGTGGGGAATATGACTTTAGATACACGAGTGACTGAATTTTTAATTTTATCTTGTAGCTCAGGAGATAAGTCAGAGATGGACATAACAATAAAGCCTTCTTCTTTTATACTGTAGGGGAGAAATTCCCCACAGTATAAAATAGAGTAAATTGAAAGCAAAGTAGATGAATAGCTGATTATGCCGTCTGTAATTAAAAGGTTATTTCGCCAGTTAAAAAGAGTGCAGCATCTCCTGTTAGTAAAACGCGATTATCTTTTAATTCACAGTCGATATTTCCACCTCGTTTTGAAACTTGTCTTGCTTGTAACTGTGTTTTATTGAGTTTATTACCCCAAATTGGGGCTAATACACAATGCGATGTGCCTGTAACAGGATCTTCATTCACGCCTTTTACGGGCGCAAAGAAGCGAGAAATAAAGTCAAAAGGAGCATGACCTTTAGCTGTGATAATAACGCCAGGTAAAGGCAACTGTGCGATTTGAGTGAAATCCGGTTGGTAGTTAATGACAGTTTCTGGATCAGATAAAAAGCAAACATAACGATCACGCGCTTGCCAAACTTCATCTATTTGTAATGCTAATTTTTCTTCAAGCGCTGATTTTATATCGTTATTTAATGTCGCGGGTATAGCTGGAAAATTAAGTGTAAAGAGAGATCCTTGGCAAGAAATAGTGAGCTCACCTGAAAGAGATTGGAATTTAAAGAGCTTATTAGGAGACTGTTTTATCGTTTTTAGTACAAAAGCTGTGGCCAATGTTGCGTGTCCACAAAGAGGAACTTCAATTTTAGGTGTAAACCAACGAATATGATCACCAACTAAAAAAGCGGTTTCAGGTAAATTAATCTCACTAGCAAGTGTAATTAAGGTGTCATCAGGCAACCACTCTTCTAACAAAACGACAGCTGCGGGATTTCCTGAAAAAGGCAGAGAGGAAAAAGCATTAACATAATAAATAGGAAGAACTGTCATCGTATTACCTTAGTGATAAACTACCAATAAATAGAAGGTAATGAGATTAAGTGTTTTAAATATTGGGTGCAATACTTAAAAACAGCGTTACAAATTGTAGGATATAAAAGCAAAAAGCCATGTCTAAGTAATTAGACATGGCTTTAATAATTAACGCATTAGATTAAGCTTGTGCTTTCTCTTTGCTATCTGCACTTTGTAAAAGTTTACGAACTGGAATAATCAGTGCAGCAAGAACAACAGCACAAATAACCAGAGCGATAGAAACATGAGAGAAGAAATCAGGCATTACATCCAGTTTGTCTGGACGGATATTTCCACCCATTAAACCTGCTGCCAAATTACCTAATGCACTTGCACAGAACCATAATCCCATCACCTGACCACGCATTTTAGCAGGCGCTAAAATAGTCATAGTGGCAAGACCAATTGGGCTTAAGCATAATTCACCTAATGTCAGTAATAAGATACTGCCAATTAACCAAAGAGGTGAAACGCCTTGTCCTGTTGCAATAACGCTTTCAGATGCAAACATCATGACGGTAAAGCCACCCGCTGCAAATAAAATACCAATCACAAACTTAGTCATACTGCTTAAATTCATATTCTTACGTGCCATCATTGGCCATAACCAGCTAAATACAGGTGCAAGAATAATAATAAACAGGGCGTTAACAGACTGGAACCAAACTGCTGGGATCTCGAAACCCATAAAGTTTAAGTCAGTATAGTCGTTGGCAAATAAGTTAAATGATGTTGGTTTTTGTTCGAATGCAGACCAGAAAAGGGCTGCTGAAACCAATAAGAGGAAACAAACAAATAAGCGAGAACGGTCACTACTACTTAATCCAGCAAATAGGAATAAATAGATAAAATAAGCGATAACACTACCTGAAATTACATAGACCATAAAGTTAGCCACAACAACTGGGTTAAAAGGAATAACACCAGAAATAATAAGGCCAACAATTGCTATAAGAACGACAGATAACGCTAAGATCCATTGACCGACATTACGACGAACGACGGTTGGGCGATCCCAACTTGAATCTAAACCGACTTCGCTATCAAAGCGACGCATGGTCGGTACTGCGTAAAAGCGGAAAATCAGTAACGCAACAAGCATACCAATCCCACCGATACCAAAGCCCCAATGCCAGCCATAATCACGCACTAAGAAACCCGTGATGAGTGGTGCAATAAATGAGCCCATATTGATACCCATATAAAATAAGGAGAATCCACCATCACGGCGAGTATCATCCCTTTTATATAAGGTTCCTACCATCACAGTTACGCAGGTTTTAAATAGCCCTGTACCCAATACAATCAGTAATAAACCGATAAAGAACAGATCTTGTGACCAAAACGCTGAAAGTGCGATGGATAGGTGCCCTAATGCAATAAAGATAGAGCCATACCATACAGCTAGGCGCTGACCTAACCAGTTATCAGCCAGCCAACCTCCTGGTAGCGATGTTAAATAAACACCGCCTGCGAAAATACCCACAATAGCAGATGCCTGCTCTCTGGGGATTTCCATGCCACCCTCATAAACGGTTGCCGCCATAAATAGAATTAATAATGGGCGAATACCATAGAAAGAAAAGCGTTCCCACATTTCGGTGAAGAAAAGGGAGCTTAATGGATATGGGTGGCCAAAGAAAGTTCGGCTAGATTTTGAGTGAGTAGATTGCATCTTAAATTCCCAAAAAAAACCTCTACAGGTCGTTTGCAAGTAAAAAGAACAAAATATCAGCTAGTGGTGAAACAAAATTATTTCATTCTGTTATCAATATCCACTGCATTTAATTAATATATTTTTAACATACTTTTGTCAGAATTTAGTGACTAAAAGTATATTTAATACTTTATAAACCATTTTTTGGTGCAAAAGTCGATAAAAATCTCATTTTGCAATAGTTAACCTTGCAATTTTTTGAAAAAAGAGGACAAGAAAATTTTATAGGTCTTAACAAGTAGGGGGTGAGAATATTCTTAATAAACAATAAATTACAAAAAATAGAATAAAAAAAATAACAATTAAGCCTTTAAATGTAAAAGTGTAATTTTTTGAAGAAAAAAAACTATTAACTAATCTAATTTGTAGATTTTTTGACTACTTTTCTTGTGGTGTTCTAAAGCTTAACCAAGAATAAATTAGATTAAAAAAGACAACGGCTGCGGTGAAATAAAAAACAGCTCTAAATCCATAGCTTGCAGCGACAAAAGCCCCCATTAACGGTCCCGTAACATTTCCAACATCTCTTAGTGCTTGGTTATAGCTGAAAATTCGACCCGCAATAGCAGGGGTAATGTTATAAAGAATAAGCGTTTGTACCGCAGGTAACATGGCTGCGTTGACCGCACCAAGTAAAAAACGTAGCGCGCCAAGTTCCCAATAACTACTGACCAGTGCCATTGGAATTAACATAAAAATAGAGAGTCCGAGGGTAAAAAGAAGGACTTTATCAGGACCAATTCGGTCACCTAATTTACCAAAACGAGGTGCGCTAATAAGTGCAGCAATACCAGGTACAGAGGCGACAACACCACTGATAAAGGCAAGGTTGCTAACTGAACCTGTTAATTCACGAATATAAAGTGTCAAAATAGGCGTAACGGAGCCTGTTGCTACTTGAATGATCATCGTAGTGAAAAATAGGCATACAACGAGTCTTTTATTTTTAAGTGATGAGAATACTTGTTTGGTGGTCAGTGCGTCTTTTTTAGAAACAGGTGTAAAGTTTTCACTGACAAAAAAGAGGGTGACTAAAAAGCAAATAAATAAAACGGCAGAAGTAATAAAGAAGACAGGACGTAAACCATAGAGATCGGCAAGCATACCGCCAATTAAAGGACCTATTAATGCGCCACTCACTGCACCTGTTGAAAGTGTTCCTAATGCCCAGCCGCTTTTTTTAACTGGAACCTGAGTGGCAATTAACGCATTTGCATTCGGAACAAAGCCACCTAATATACCCAGCAAGGCTCGCAATACTAATAATTGCCATATATTTTGAGCAAACCCAATTAATACCATCACAATCGCCATACCAAGGGCAGAACGTAACAGCATTAATTTTCGACCTTTTCTATCTGATAATTTCCCCCAAAAAGGTGCTGCAATGGCAGAAAAAAGGAAAGTAATACTAAATGCAACACCTGTCCAAAGATTAAGCTCTTCGTGATCGGTTATACCCAGTTCTTCTACATATAAAGGAAGAAAGGGCATGATCAAACTAAAACCAGCGCCAGTTAAAAAACAGCCAAACCAGACAATATAGAGATTACGTTTCCAAGAGTTATTTCGGGGCTTGAGATCCATGTTACTCCTTTAGCCGAGAACGAGAGAGTAAACCAAGAAAATAGGCTGACAATAACCGTAGCGATGTTGGGCGTGGCAACAACGAGTCGGTTTTCTTATTTTATGATGAATAAGAATATAGCCATGATACAGAATAAGTGCGATAGGTCTTGCTCTTATAATGTGTTTTGCAGGAGTTTACAGCTTATGCTGTTATTGATTTTATTATTGTTATTTCAGTGTATTGCAATATAACAAAGTGGCTGTTTTATTTCAAAACAGCCACTTTGTCGTTAGTGTACTTTCTTTATTTCGTTATATAAGGAAGCGTCACCTTCTGGGCGAGTTTTAAAGCGACGATGTAACCACATATATTGGTCTGGCGCGCGTAAAATCTCTTGTTCAACGACTTTATTCATCGCTCTCGCGGTATTTTCCTCATTATCAGTAGGAAAATCAGCAACAGGTGGCGATATAATTAATTCATAACCCTTGCCTTCAGGTAAGCGTTTTGGGGTAAATGGAATTAATGCGGGCTTGCTCGTTTTTGCCAGAATATAAGTTCCCGTTGTTGTTGCCGCTTTATCAACTGCAAACAAAGGCACAAAAACACTTTTACGAGGACCATAATCATGGTCAGGTGCATACCAAATAATTTCACCTGCTTTTAAACTACGGATCATGCCTTTGACATCTTTTCTGTCAATCATAAATTTATTAGAACGTAATCGACCCCATGTTTGTAGCCAGTCCATAACGGGATTATCGTTAGGGCGATAAACACCAACGCCAGGATTACAAATACCAAAAATCCTAGCACCAAGCTCTAGTGTCAGAAAATGGATCCCAATAAGTAAGATCCCTTGTCCTGAGCCTTTAACCTTTTTGATATTTTCAAGCCCACTGACTTTAAACCAACGTTTGACACGCCACTCTGGCCAAAACCACGCCATACCCGTTTCGAATAATCCCATACCAACAGATTCAAAATTTTTATTAACTAAGGCTTCTCGTTCACTTTTTGGCATCTGTGGAAAACAGAGTTCAAGATTACGTTCCGCTATTTGGACACGTTTTTTTAAAAAAACTTTTGAAAAACGGCCTAGGCGCGTACCTAGCCAATAAATGACAGGATAAGGAAGGAGAACCAGAATATAGAGTAATCCGATCCCGAACCAAGTCAGCCAATATTTAGGATGCAAAAATGATTTTTTAAATGGAGGTGACTTTATCATAAGCCTATCTATTTACTATTTTTCCAATGAATATCTTATATTGTGACACTTTTTATCGCAGATAAGAAATTTTGTCATAAATTAGGTGAAATTATTTCGATACCTTGTAATGCCGTCACCAATTCGGCAATATTTTTAGCTGCCATTTTGTCCATCACTTTTGCTCGATGAACTTCGACAGTTCTTATTGAAACACAAGCAACTTCCGCAATTTCTCGGTTCATTAATCCTTGAATAACATAATAGGCAATGTCTTTTTCTCTTGGGGTTAATGAAGCATAACGGCGACGAATATCATGTGCGGTAAAACGCGTATTGGTTTCAAGAAATGCTGCATCTAAAGCAGATAACAACGCATTGCTATCAACGGGTTTTTGTAGAAAGTCGATAGCTCCTTTTTTGATCTCTTCAACTGCCATGGGGATATCGCCATGACCAGTTAAAAAAATCACAGAAAGGGTGCTGTGCTTATCAATTAAATGCTGGTGGACTTGCCTGCCATCGGGTTTTGGCATTCTCATATCTAACAATACAACACCTTGCTGATAGAGATTGACATTGTTGATAAAGAACTCGCTATCATTCCAGACATGGGCTGAATAACCTAAGCTTTCTAATAAAAACTGACAAGCATCAGTGACAGCAAGATCATCATCAACAAGATGAATTGTTGGCATTTTTTCTCCGTTATTTATTTTTGTTAGGGAAAATAAGTGTGATTTTTATTCCAACTTTATTTTGTTCATTCTTTTGGTTTTCAATATGAATATCAGCACCTTGAGAAAGCAATAAACGTTGGCAAATCACCAAACCTAACCCAAGTCCTTCCGTTTTTGTTGTTTGGAATGGGGAAAAGGGCTGTTCAAGTTGGCTGTGGCTCATTCCACCTGCATCATCTTCAATGACTATAAGTAACCTATCAGGAGCCTTATGGGTGCTAATTTTTAGTTCGTTAGCGCCAGCTTGGAGACTGTTGGTGATTAAATTCGATAAAATTTGCTCTAATAATGTTTCGGGTAAACACAGGGTATCATGTTCATCAATATGGGTGATCAGTGAAACCTGTGGGTATTTGTCTTCTACGCGTAAAAGCTTCCAAATATGTTGGATACACTCTGCAATACTTTGATGAGAAAGCAAAATGGTATCAGTATTAGGTGTTTGTTTTCCAACCCATAAGCGTAGATTTCTAATGATATCAGCGCCGCGTTGCGCCTGCTTATCTATTTGTTGCAATGCAGGTAGCAATGGGTGCGATTCATTCTCTCTTTTGAGGCGAATAACGCTCCCTTGCGCATAGCTTTTAATAGCAGAAAGTGGCTGATTAAGCTCATGAGCAAATCCTGATGCCATTTCTCCCAATATATTTAAGCGTTGAGCGTGTTCTAACTCTTCCTTTTGCTGTCTTAATCGATTGTGAGCGTGTTCCAGTTGGCGACTACGACGCCTAACTAAATAGCTGATCCAGACTTGGTTTAGGATGAGAAAAAGGATAGCCGCCAATGAAAGACCAATAATAAATTGGTGTTGAATAGCCCAACTTTGCGCATCTTGCCAAAGCTGTCTTTGGCGAGGATGTTGGTTGACTTCCCTTAATAGCTTTTCAACTTGTGTATGTGAAGCAGGGGCTCCCCATTTCATCGGTTTACTATCATCGGTGAGTAAAACGCGAGTGACTTTATCAACAAGTTCATCAGGTACGGTATCTAGTGCTGCGAATGACCAATTAGGGTAGAGCGGTGTACTGGTTAAACATGGCGTATTGGTTTGATAGGAAATCAAGGGGCGGTAATCACTTTTACGAATAAGCCCTTCGCTATCCATATTTTCCAGTAAACAGACGGGAATAATTGCCGCATTAATATCCTCATCTCGTAATAGATAAAGTAAAGCATCCGCCGGAAAACCCGTGAAACGCAATGTGAAATCTTTATCAGGATCAATTCCGTCTTCTCGTAGCGCTTTGTAACCTAAAAGATAGCCGCCAAAGGCATCAGGGGCAATGGCGCCAACGCGTTTTCCGATTAATTCATGTGCAGAAGTAATCGGGCTATCGTTACGGACGAGAATTAGGCTACCAATGACATTTCGTGTCGTGTTATCAGGCTCATAGCCAGAACGTAAAGAGAGCAACCAGCGTAATGGAAATGCATTATCTAATTGAATAAATTGCGCAGGATTTGTGAGTAAGAAATCAACACTTTTCTTCGCAACTGCTAATTTCATCTCCTCCAGATTTAATGGCATTAACACAAAGTTTTCTGACGGAAATTGTTCATTTAATGTATCAACAAGTGGATGCCAGTGTCTTTGAGTGGACGCATCACCACGTAGTGCTAAAACACCGATTGTCCACTCTTTTGCTGTGGCTTGTAGAGGAAGTACAAAAAAGAGCAGCAATAACCCGATACTTACTGCGTTTCTTATCCCAATTGTCTGTTTTATCGTCATAAATATCTAATGTTAAATATTGTCTTGGATCAAGTTCGCACTTGGTATGTGGTAAACCACAATAGGTGTCATCTTCAGTAATTTTTACAATGCACTTATAACAAAACACATACTTTTTAATTTCTATTTCCTTCACTCATAGTGAGATTGTGTTATTGAGTGATGCTGGAGACAAATATGGATCTTGGAAAACGAAAATTTTTACAACAATTAGGGGTCCTTACTGCGGGTGCTTCACTGGTTCCTTTAGCTGAAGCCGGCATTAAATTATCACCTGAGCGTCGTGAGGGCTCGGAAGATAAACGCTACGGTATGCTGATTGATTTACGCCGTTGTGTAGGATGCCAGTCCTGTACTGTGAGCTGCAACATCGAAAATCAGACGCCTCAAGGACAATTTAGGACGACAGTAAACCAATATCAGGTTGCTATCAAGGGGCAAGAAGGGATAACCAACGTCTTACTGCCTAGATTGTGTAACCATTGTGATGAACCACCTTGTGTGCCAGTTTGTCCTGTTCAAGCGACTTTCCAACGTAAAGACGGCATTGTCGTCGTTGATAATGAACGTTGTGTCGGTTGTGCTTATTGTGTTCAAGCATGTCCTTATGACGCACGTTTTATTAATCACTCAACACAAACAGCAGATAAATGCACTTTCTGTGCACATCGCCTTGAAGTTGGATTATTGCCTGCGTGCGTTGAATCTTGTGTTGGCGGTGCTCGTATTATCGGCGATATGAAAGATCCTAATAGCACTATCAGCAAAATGCTACGTACACATGAAAAAGAGCTTAAAGTATTAAAACCAGAAAGCGGTACATTGCCACAAGTTTTCTATCTCGGCCTCGATGATGCATTTGTACAACCGTTAGCAGGTCAAGGACAACCCGCATTATGGCAGCAGGAGGTTCACTCATGATCCCGCAAATTTCTCAAATTCAAGAAGTCATCGCGATCCCTCAAGAATATTTTTGGTTACCTTGGGCTGTGCAATATTTCTTTTTTATCGGTATTGCTTGTAGTGCAACGCTTTATGCGTGCTGGCAGTGCTGGAAAGGCGGTGCAGGTAATCAACGTTTAGAAGCGGTTGCTGTCTTTATTGCGGTAACAGCTGGCATTACAGCACCTCTTGCTTTAACGGCAGATTTACACCAAACAGCACGCGTGTGGCACTTCTATGCTTATCCAACACCGTGGTCTTGGATGGCATGGGGATCACTATTACTGCCATTGTTCTCAGTATTTAGCATGCTTTACTTTGCTGCGATGGTCGTTCGTTTAGTCTGGAAGCGTGAATACAAATTAACTCGTTGGGTAGCATTAGCTTGCTCATTAACTGCGATTGGTTTGTTGTTATATACAGGTCGCGAAGCTTCTATCTTAAAAGCAAGACCTGTGTTGTATACCTACTGGTTACCAATACTGTTGTTCTTTAGTGCAATGCAAGTACTACCGACATTACTCGCATTAGGCACACGTCGTGAACCTGTACATCAGCGTGAATTAGCAATGTGGTTTGTGAGTTCACTGATGTTATTAGCAGTATGTACGGGCTTTTGGGTTGCAGGCGATACGATTTCAGGTCAGGCAATTAGAGAACAATTAGTAATGGGAAGCCTTGGCTGGTGGAGTGCCATGGGCGTTATCGCACTATGGGGTATCTCTGTTGCAATGGGACTTTTGATGGCAAAACAAGTACGTTCGGTTGCGTTTATTACCATCATGGCATTTGTATCAATGGGACTTGCGTGGGTATTACGTTGGTTGATGTTGATGGGTGCTCAATACATTCCAAAATATAACATAATTACAAACCCTTATGAGTTTACGCTAGGTAATGATGGATTGATGGCAATTGTTGGTACATTTGGATTGTGGATAGCGTTAACTATTTTATTTAGAGAAAGTATTCGTTGGGTTGTCAGGAGAGTGCAGCATGGCTAAGTTTACAAGACGTCAATGGCTTAAAGGTGGGTTAGTTATCGGTGGTATTGCCGCATTTGCTGCCAGCTACCGTGATGTTGCTAAACGTGCCATAGATGGTTTAGTTGATGGCACATCAGGTAAAGTGACACTTGATAGGATCAACGGAAACTCGTTATTACCTGAAGGTAAAGTTGTAAAAGACGCAAAATGGCAAGCGAATACAGATCAATCTGTTTGTATGACGCAATGCTTTGGTTGCTGGACACAATGCGGCGTTCGTGCCCGTGTTGATAGAGCCAATAATAAAGTTTTACGTATTGCAGGTAATCCTTATCACCCACTTTCTCATGATCATCATTTTGGCTATAACATGCCAATTAAAGAAGCATTTGAAAAAATGGGTGGTGAAAGTGGTTTAGAAAACCGCTCTACGGCGTGTGCTCGTGGTGCAACCATGATGGAAAGCCTTGATAGCCCAACACGTATCCTTGAGCCGATGAAACGCGTGGGTAAACGCGGTGAAGGTAAATGGAAACGCATTAGTTTTGAGCAGTTGATCCAAGAAATTGTTGAAGGTGGCGATCTCTTTGGTGAAGGCCATGTTGATGGCTTACGCGCCATTCGTGATTTAGAGACTTTAATCGATCCAAAGCAACCGGCTTTAGGCCCTAAAGCTAATCAATTATTAATGACAAATGCGGGTGATGATGGTCGAGATACGTTTATTCGTCGCTTTGCTCAAAACTCATTTGGTAGTAAAAACTTTGGTGCTCATGGCTCTTATTGTGGATTGGCGTACCGTGCTGGCTCTGGTGCGTTAATGAACGATTTAGATAAAAACGCCCACGTTAAGCCTGACTGGGATTACGTTGAATTTGCACTATTTTTAGGGACATCACCAGCACAATCAGGTAACCCATTTAAGCGTCAAGGTCGTCAGTTAGCTAACGCACGAATTCGTGATTCGTTTAACTATGTGGTTGTTGCACCTGCTTTACCTTTAACAACAACATTAGCTAACGATCATGGGCATTGGGTTCCAGTTCAACCGGGAACGGATGCCGCTTTAGTTATGGGGATGATCCGCTGGATCATTGAAAACAATCGCTACAATGCAGAATATCTGTCAGTACCAAGCGAAGTTTCAATGAAAAATATGGGGGAGAAGAGCTGGACGAATGCGACTCACCTTGTGATCAGTGATGAAAAACATCCTTTGTCAGGGCAAATGCTGACAACTGCACATTTTAATGATGTTGCAGAAGGGGAAGAGCAAACCTTGGTTTTATCACTTGAAGGTGAATTAGTTCCATCGACCCAAGTTAATAAAGCACAATTGTTTGCTACGCATACTGTGACATTAAAAACGGGTGCTACCGTTACGGTTAAATCAAGTTTCCAATTACTTGATGAAGCGGCTAAACGTATGACACTGGCAGAATATAGTGAGCGTTGTAAAGTACCAGAAACAACAATCGCTGCATTAGGTCGTGAATTTACCGCTTATGGACGAAAAGCGGCGGTTATCTCTCATGGCGGTATGATGGGCGGTAATGGTTTCTATACTGCATGGAGCGTGATTATGCTGAATGCGCTAATAGGTAACTTAAACCTTAAAGGTGGAGTATCTGTTGGTGGCGGTAAGTTTAATGGTGCAACCGATGGGCCATGTTACAAAATGGATAGCTTTAAAGGTAAAGTTAAACCAAAAGGCATGGTGTTATCACGCAGCAAAGCAGCCTATGAGAAATCTGATGAATACCGTGAGCGTATAGAGAAAGGGGGATCCCCATATCCAGCAAAAGCACCTTGGTATCCGTTTGCTGCTGGACAATTAACTGAGCAGCTAGGCTCTGCATTAGCAGGTTATCCTTATTCATTAAAAGCATGGATAACGAATATGACCAACCCTATTTATGGGATTGCGGGTATTCGCCAAGTGATGGAAGAGCGCTTGAAAGATCCGAAGCACCTACCTTTGATTATTGGTATTGATGCTTTTATGAATGAAACAACAGCGCTGGCAGATTATATTGTTCCTGATACGCATAACTTTGAGAGTTGGGGATTTAGTGCGCCTTGGTCTGGTGTTCAAACTAAAGCAAGTACAGCACGCTGGCCGATTGTTGAACCTCGTGTTGCAAAAACAGCTGATGGTCAGCCAATTTCAATGGAAGCATTCTGTATTGCTGTTGCAAAAGCCTTAGATTTGCCAGGCTTTGGTGAGAAAGCAATCGAAGATATGGAGGGTAACTTCTATCCAATCAATAGTGCAGAAGATTACTATTTACGCGTTGCCGCTAATATGGCGTTTATGGGGGAAAAACCTGTTGCCCCTGCAACCAATGAAGATATTTTATTAAGTGGTGTAGACCGTATTTTACCTGCGATAACATCAACATTAAAAAATGAAGAAGTTCTTCAAGTTGCCTATATCTATACACGAGGCGGTCGTTTTGCCCCTTATGACAAAGCGTGGAATGGTGAAGAAACTGGACCTCAGTGGAAAAAACCATTACAAATCTGGAATGAAGAAGTGGCTAAAAACCATCATGCAATAACAGGTGAACGTTATAGTGGTTGCCCGACTTATTATCCACCACGTTTATCGGATGGTAGTGATATTCATCAGCATTATCCTGAAGAGCAGTGGCCATTAAAATTAATGTCCTTTAAGTCTCATGTGGTGAGTAGTTCAACAGGCATGATCCAGCGTTTAAGAATGGTAAAACCGAGTAACTTAGTCGCAATTAATCCTCAAGATGGTAAAAAATGGGGGGTTAATCATGGTGATAAAGTTCGCATTGTTACACCCGGTGGACAAGTGGAAGCTGAGATTAGTTTACTTGATGGCGTAATGCCGGGCGTTTTAGCGATTGAACATGGATATGGGCATCAAGAGTTAGGCTCTCGTCAGCATTATTTAGATGAACAACCATTACCGATGGATAAAGGCATTGGCAACGGTATCAACCTTAATGATTTGGGGTTTGCTGATCCAACACGTCAAATCACTAATACATGGTTAGATTGGGTATCTGGTGCATCTGTGCGTCAAGGTTTACCAGCTAAGATTGAGCGCATAGCTTAATTATCGATTTTGTATTTTAAATAATCACTTCACTCTTTATTAAAAGAAGAGTGAAGTGATTGCATAACAAATCAGTTTTACTTTATCTTTTATAAGATAGAGCTATATCAGTTTAATTATTTTAATATCATATGTATCCTACATACATAATATTATAATAAATTTAAGGTGGTCAACACGCATATTAGCCACCTCATTTACAGGGAGTAATAATAGGAATTGGATTCCTTTTTTCTTCTGTTTGTTTTTTTTGATTGAAATGTAATAGGATTATTTCTCATATATGTATTTTAAAATATTATATATGAAAAATAATTCAATTCGATTTTTCACATTAATTTTTTCGGTAATATGCCTTTTGTGTGAATATACTGTACTACTACTAATGGATAGTTTTTTAGCAATTTGATGATTAGGTATTTCATTCATCCAATAATTAATAATTTTTTGTTCTTGTGAACTAAAAATAGAACATAATGAATGTTTATAGGTCGGAAAGTAAACTTGGCATCGAGAAGTGAACAAAGATGTCTTTTCAAGCACCCAAGGAAGTATCTTCTTCGGAAGGATAAAACAGTTATTTGTCAATGCGATAGGTCTTTCTTTGTCTGGGTAGTTAGCATCAATATAAAGATAAAGCCGACAGCTTCTTGTTGAAATAAAAAAAAGTTGCAAATGCGGGCAATGTGCTACTTCTCGACAATATCTTGTGAGATCAATAAATATAATATCTGGCATTGAGTGATTAATATAACTATTGGCTTCTTGTATAGATGATATGTCAATTATTTCATGTCTTAGATTTCTCTTCGAAAAATAATGTTTTATACCATTACGAGTAAAAAAACATTCATCAATAATTAATACTTTCACAAATAACTTCCTTGTTTGTAGCTGTTTTAATTTATTAAAATAAAGATAACCTTATTTTATGTCAATTCGGCTTATATATTATTTTTCTGAAGATATATCGAATAAAAAGGTTATGATTATTTTTTCATTAAATGAAAGTTGATTTATTAATATGGGCAATTATTTGCATGCAGTAAGAGCTGGTTTATATATTGATATAAATAATATGTGATAGAGGACTGTAGGGAGATAAAATGAGAACAGGAGTACCAAGTACTCCTGTTTTACGTTCGCTAACTTTTCTAGATCTTTTTATTAATGTTTGGTGTTGTCTGAAACAGAATCTTCAGATGATTCAATTTTATCAATGCCAGCTTGAAGAATATGAATCAACTGCTTAGCTATGTCTGTTGTGAGCCAAAGTGTCTTATCTACAACTGCATTTTCTGGATGATGTTCGTTTTCAGGAAGATAATGTAAACGCAACATCATGGCATCGTAGATGTCAACGGTACTGATGTCCCAGCCTACAACAGGATGTGTCTGAATAACTTCATTTTTTCTACTCATAATACCTCCTAATCATACAACCGGTTTTGACTAAGAGAGAAGCTCCCACACAAAGTGGTTACTTTTCAGTATACGAGATTTATCGTGATTAAAAAGATAAATTTTGGTTATAACAAAAAAATGTGTACTGGCTCTGATAAAAGAGTAATGCACCATTAACAGTCGAACAAATGTTATATGGTGCATTTTAGATAAATATCAAGGGGGAGAATTAATCGACAGTGATATCCCAATGAATATTTTCATTCGCTAAGAAAGGAATAAGCGCTTCATTACCACAAAGGATTTGTGCTGGAGCCTCAACAGTTTTTTCAGTTAATGTGATTGTTCCTTCATTAACGGGTAAACCATAAAAACGCGGACCATTTAGAGAACAGAAGGCTTCAAGGTGTTGTAATGCATTGAGTTCTTTAAATACGGTTGCGTAGGCTGCCAGTGCGGTTGGTGCATTAAATACCCCAGCACAACCACAAGATGATTCTTTGCGGTGCTGTAAGTGAGGTGCTGAATCTGTACCTAAGAAAAAGCGAGAGTTTCCTGATGCAACTGCTTCTCTTAGTGCTTCTTGGTGAACGTTGCGTTTAAGAATAGGCAAGCAATATAGGTGAGGTTTAACACCACCAACTAACATATGATTGCGGTTAAACATCAAATGTTGCGGAGTAATGGTAGCACCGAGAAATTCATTTCCTTCTAATACATACTGAGCGGCTTCTTTAGTTGTAATATGTTCAAAAACAATTTTTAGCTCAGGAAATTGCTTGCGTACAGGAGACATAACGCTATCGATGAAACGTGCTTCTCTATCAAAAATATCAATGCTTGAGGCGGTTACTTCGCCGTGGATCAGCAATGGCATTCCGATTTTTTCCATCACACTTAAGATTGGATAAATCTTTGTGATATCGGATACACCATGACTTGAGTTAGTTGTTGCATTCGCAGGATAAAGTTTACAAGCAGTAAAAACACCTTGTAAGAAACCTTGCTCTACTTCTGAAGGCAATGTGCTATCTGTTAAATAGCAAGTCATTAACGGTTCGAAGTTATCGCTGGCAGGAATAGCCGCTTTGATGCGATCACGGTAAGTGCGAGCCGCTTCAATCGTTGTAACAGGTGGAACAAGGTTTGGCATCACAATAGCTCTGCCAAAATAGCGACTGGTATAAGGAACAACGGTTTTTAGCATGTCATCATCACGAAAGTGAACATGCCAATCATCAGGACGGCGAATAGTGAGGGTGATAGGTTGTGCAGTGGTCATATACCGGCTCCGTGTGTCTTAGGAAAATCGAAAGATCAAGGATTGGATTGGACTAGATAGTCAAGCCGGAAACGAATGCTAATACGAAAACGATTAAATAGCTACCATTTAATCGTATTTTTTTATTATGTTTTTGAAATTATGTAAGGTGAAACAGAGAATAAAATCAAGAAGTTACGAGGGTGACACAAAAAGAAATGGCTCCTCCAACTGGACTCGAACCAGTGACATACGGATTAACAGTCCGCCGTTCTACCGACTGAACTATGGAGGAACATCATTAAGTGGCGTGTATCATATAGTGGGTGATTTGATATGTCAAAGGACAATCGACGATATTTGTTTAAGTGCATAGATAAACAACATATTGTGTGTTTCTAAAACAGATAATCTAATAATGAGGTGGTGAACTCGTTTAAATGGCTATTTTTTTCACACTGAAGACTAAAAATAAAGATAAAAAATAAAGAGATAACGTATTTGAGACCATGTTGGGCTCTGAAAAATAAAATAGATAGAAAAATGAGAAAGGTATTGATAATAGAGAAGGTGGAAAGCAAAAAGCCCGCACTGTAATAGCGCGGGCTTTTCTAAATTTGGCTCCTCCAACTGGACTTGAACCAGTGACA